>NZ_JAYERP010000001.1:322187-644375 GCF_034718895.1 Paenibacillus phoenicis
AGGCGATCAACAGGGAAATGATGATAACGAGCGGTACGCCGATAATAACGTAAAATAACGTGTTAAAAATGGATTTTTGAAACGATGGGTCCAACAGCACTTCCTTATAGTTATCGAAACCTACAAAGCTGATGTTGGAGAGGTCGGCCAACCCGGCTAAATCCATGTCGGTGAAGCTGATCACCAGGGCAATGGCGATCGGAAGCAGCGAAAAGAGCGCCAGCAAAATTAAGGTCGGCGCAATGAACAGGTAGGGTGCATTTTTTTGCGATAAGCCTTTCATCTCGGATCACTTCCTTTATTCAGCGCGTCTAAGCTAACGTCACCACCTCTGCCCGCCGGGGAGCCGGAGCTGCCGGCGGGCTGGAGGCGGTATGGTAAAGCTTTCGCTTACTTACTGAGGATTTTCTCAGCTTCGGCGTTGAAGGCGTCCATTTCTTTTTGGACATCCGCGCCGCCGCGAACGATACGTTCAAAGCTCTTCAAGTAGGTTTGAGCAATTTGCTCCCAAGTGGTGAGCAGCGGCATCGGTTCGGAATGCTCCAGCTGCTCTTGCAGCGCCTGATAGTTCGGATCGTCTTTGAGGGACGGATCTTCCCAAGCTTTCAAGTTGGTCGGCAGCGATTTGGTCAGCTGCATCCACTTGATTTGCGTTTCCGGCTTGCTCATGTATTGAATGAACTTCAAAGCTTCGTCCTGATGTTTCGTATATTGGAATACCGACAGATCGGAGCCGCCCAGCGCGGAAATATTGTTCTTCTTCGCCGGCAGCGGAGCCACCGCCCATTTGCCTTCCAAATCCGGTGCTTGCGTCTTGATGGAGTTAATCATCCAAGGGCCGCTGATGAACATCGGAACAACGCCCTCGCCGCTAAGCCCTTGTACCGGGTCCAATCCGAGGTCAATCGGCGCGGATCCGTCCTTAAAGAATCCGTTCAGATATTCCACAGCTTCAACGAACTCCGGCTGGTTAAACAGCGGCTTGTTCTGTTCGTCGAGCAGCTTGGAGCCGTTCTGGCGGGCGAACATAAACGCCAGCGATTGCTCGTTCATATCGATGCTGATCCCGTATTTCCCTTTGCCGCGGTCAGCCAGCTTCTTCGCTGCATCGCGAAGTTCATCCCATGTTTTTGGCGGTTGGTCATAGCCCACTTCCTTCAACAGGTCAGTCCGGTAGAAGAGGACGCGGGTTTCGGTATACCACGGAATCCCCACGATTTTACCGTCATATTTGGTCGTGTTTACGGCGCCCGAATAAAATTGATCCTCTTTAAACTCCGGATACTTGTCCACCACCGAAGTCAGATCCATCAGCGCGCCGGCATTCGCAAACTCCGGAATCCAGGTTGTCCCCATTTGGATGACGTCCGGACCTTTCTTCGAAGCGACTGCGGTCAGCAGCTTGTCATGTGCATTGGACCAAGGCAGGGCTTGGACATCCACCTTGATGTTTGGGTTCTCCTTCATGAAGTCGTCGGCGATTTGCGGTAGCGATTTGGCTTCATCGCCCATCGCCCATACGCTGATTTGCACTTGTTTGTCGCCGCCGTTTGCGGCCCCATTCCCGCTGCCGCCATCCGCCGCGTTATCTTTCGAACCGCAGCCAGCAAGAAGGCTAGCGAGCACCAGTGAGCTGGCAATCAGGGTAGTTGCTGTTTTTTTCCACATAAGGATCGTCCTTTCTGAAAATAATAGCTGTAAGTAATATGAGACATTATTTAGCGATTTTATGCAAAACAGATGAGCCGGCCTTGAGGACAGGCAACACCTCCTTCTCAAGCATAGAAATGGGTCCCCTTGTTTGTACCAAAGATGATGCCGCAGAACAGCGACAATAGACAGGTGAAACGTTTCGATTAAGAAAAATATGAACCTAGTTCCCGGAAAATCAGAACCAAGTGAAACGTTTCGATTCATTATAAAACAGATTGTAATCGTATTCAATATCTTTTTTTCGGATCATAACCCGGAGCTGATTTTGTTAAAACGACTTTATTGAAACGTTTCTACAAATTTTGAAATCGCATTCCATGAAAATTGACGGATTTTTTGATTCGATATATAATCCAACTATTCAAATAATCGAAACGTTTCACCATCATGCTATAACAATCATCTTACATCGAAAAAGGTGGGGAACCCATGACACAACAACCCATAGAGAATTATCTGAAGCAGATGACCCTGGAGGAAAAAATCGACCAGTTGCTGCAGCTCGCCGTCCCGTTCTTTGAAGGAGCCCGGACCGAGGGAGAAATCACTGGTCCGATGCAGGAGCTGGGCGTATCTGAGGAAACAGTGCGTAACACAGGTTCGGTTCTCGGATTATCCGGAGCGCAGGAAGCGATCAACGTGCAGCAGGCTCATTTAAAGAAGAACCGCTTAGGCATTCCGCTGTTGATGATGGCCGATATCATTCACGGCTTTAAAACGATCTTCCCCGTACCGCTGGCCATCGGCTGCTCTTGGGATTTGTCTCTGGCTGAGCGAAGCGCAGAAATTGCTGCCAGAGAAGCCGCAGTGTCAGGGGTTCATGTCACGTTTGCCCCGATGGTCGATCTGGTGCGTGATCCCCGGTGGGGGCGGGTGATGGAGTCGACCGGCGAAGATCCATATCTGAACAGCGAATTCGCTCGGGCGTTTGTCCGCGGCTTCCAGGGCCGCGATTTGCGGAACGATACAAGCCGGGTGGCTGCCTGTGTAAAGCATTTCGCCGCCTATGGCGCTGCCGAGGGCGGACGGGATTATAACACCGTCGACATGTCGGAATGGCGGTTGCGTGAAACCTATTTGCCGGCTTACAAAGCCGCGTTGGAAGAAGGCTGCGAAATGGTTATGGCCTCGTTTAACACGGTGGATGGCATTCCGGCAACCGGCAATCGGCGCTTATTACGTCAGCTGCTTCGCGAAGAATGGGGCTTTAACGGCGTGATCATCTCAGATTGGGGCGCAGTGAAGGAACTGATTCCGCACGGAGCTGCGGCCGACGAGAAGGAAGCGGCCCGCCGCTCGATCGAAGCGGGCATCGACATCGAGATGATGACTACCTGCTATATGAAGCATTTGGCGGAGCTGGTGAAGACCGGGGTGGTCGAGGAAAAACGGATTGACGAAGCGGTGCTGCGGATCCTGCAACTCAAAGAGAAGCTCGGACTCTTTGACAATCCTTATCGCGGCGCAGATCCAGAGCGGGAAGCGGAGATCGTCTTCTGCGAGGAACACCGGGCCGCCTCCCGCGAGCTGGCAACTAAATCCTGCGTTCTGCTCAAAAACGAAGGCGTACTGCCGCTGCGGCGGGATCAATCGATCGCGTTGATTGGCCCGTTTGCGCAAAGCGGTGACATTCTTGGCCCGTGGTCATGGCAGGGGTCGACGGAAGCGGCGGTTCGGCTTTATGACGGCCTAGTCGCAAAGGCAGGCGCGAGCCGGATCGTTGTTGCGGAGGGCTGCGGCATCGAGGAAGCCGATGACCGCCGGCTTGAGGAAGCTGTGGCCGCAGCGGCTGGCGCCGACGTGATCGTGCTGGCGTTAGGCGAAAGCTCGGAAATGAGCGGTGAGGCGGGCAGCCGGGGAGATATCCGGCTGCCGCAGGCGCAGCTGGCGTTGATCGAACGTCTCGCTGAGCTCGGCAAGCCGATGGCGGCCGTGTTGTTTAACGGCCGGCCGCTGGACCTGCACGGCGTAGCGGATCGTGTTGGCGCCGTGCTTGAAGCCTGGTTCCCAGGCAGCGAAGGCGGCCATGCGATCGCCGACCTGTTGTATGGGGACGTACAGCCGTCGGGACGGCTGTCGATGTCTTTTCCATATGCAGCAGGGCAGATTCCGGTGTACTACAACCACTTCAACACCGGGCGCCCGAAGGGAGCGCCGGACGCTCAGATTAGATACGTTTCGCAATATCTGGACATGCCAAACGAGCCGCTTTTCCCGTTTGGGTTCGGGCTCAGCTACACCACGTTTATGTATAGCGAACCGGAACTGTCGGCAACGGTTATGACACCAGAACAGCCGCTGACAATCAAGGTGAACGTGACGAATACCGGATCGGCAGCCGCTGAGGAGACCGTGCAGCTCTATATCCGCGATATCGCGGGGGACGTGGTTCGGCCGGTCAAGGAGCTGAAGGGATTCCGCAAAATCCTGTTGCAGCCGGGGGAAACTCAGGAAGTCACTTTTGAAATTACCGAGGCGCAGCTGCGATATCACCATAGCGATTTGACTTACAGCAGCGATGCGGGCGAGTTTGTGGCCTTTGTGGGTCCCAACAGCCGGGATGCCGCGGGCGTGCGATTTATTTTGCAAAAATAGAAATCATAAGGATCAAAGGAGTGGAAAGGATGACGACAGCAACGGAGGCGTGGAAAGTTCTTCAGTCGGGGGACTTGACCTTTACGTTATGGAACAGCGGCGATCTGTACGAAATGAAATACCGGGACATCCTGATGAATCAGCTGTTATCCGGCCCGGTGGAGGGTTCGCTGAACAATCTGTATTTACGTCTGCACCTCCCCGAGGGGATTCGGGCCATTCCCTTGCTTGGCATTCGCTCGATCAGCCGGCTGAGCTTCGGGGCGGATACTGCGGTTTGGAAGGGGGAAGCCGAAGGGATTCAGTACGAGGTCGTGTTGAGACTGGATTCCCGGGGCATTTGGTTCTGGGACGTTCGGCTGGAGGGACAAACCTCGGTTGAGATCGACGTTGTCTATGGTCAGGATATCGGGCTTGCCGAACCGGGAGCGGTACGCAGCAATGAAGCGTATATGTCTCAATACATCGACCATACCGTATTCCGGCATGAGCGGCGGGGCACGGTCATTTGCTCGCGGCAAAACCAGCCGCAGCGCGGAAAATTCCCTTATATGCAGCAAGGGGCGCTCACCGGAGCTGCGGGATATTCGACCGATGGCTTTCAGTTTTTTGGGTTGTCCTACAAAGAAACGGATCGCCCCGAAGCGTTGGCGCGCAAGGAGCTGGCAAACGAAATTTATCAATACGAGTTTGCTTACGCGGCGCTTCAAACGGGCAGTCAACTGCTGAATGGGCAAGCGCGGTTTGTCTTCTACGGACTGGTACGGGAGGATTATCCGGAGGCGATCGAGACGCTGGAATTCGAGGAGTTGATTGAAGACGCGTGGCGTAAATGGGAGGCCGCCCCTGTAAATGCGGTTGAGGCTGCAGCTCCAGTAACCTTAGCGACGGAATTGGGCGAGCCGCTGTCGGGTTTACCGATGGACGACGCCGAAATCGAGGCGCTATTCCCGCATCGTCAGCATGAGGAGCGGGATGGCGGGCAGCTGCTATCTTTCTTCACGGATACGCACGAGCATGTCGTTTTGAAGGAAAAAGAGCTTCAGGTCGAGCGGCCGCACGGCATCATCCTGATGTCCGGCGGGAACGACCGGGTAGGCAGCGAAGTGCTTACGACGACTTCGTACATGTACGGCGTATTTAATTCCCAGGTGGTCGTGGGCAACACCTCATTCCACAAGTGGGTTTCCAACGTACGCAATGCGCTGAACGTCTCCAAAGCGTCCGGACAACGGATCTACGTGGAATTGGACGGGGTGTACCGGCTGTTGACGATGCCGTCGATGTTTGAGATGGGCTTTAACTACGCCCGCTGGACCTATAAAATGGCGGACGATACGATCGTTGTCACCAACTATACCGCAACGGATTCCCCGGAACTTGCGTTGAACATCGTGTCTGCGAACGGCAGAGCGTACCGCTATTTGGTGACAAATCAAATCGTTATGAATGATTTGGAGTTCCAACGTTCTTTTCTCATGGAGCAAAAAGAATCGGTGCTGACGTTCCGGGCCGACCGCGAAGCGCTGTCTGCTTCCGTATATCCGGACCTAGCTTACCGGATGCACGTATCGGGAACAGGCTTTAACGTATATGATGAACGCCGGCTGGCTCCGGGTGCAGCGCCGGGCAGCTCGTCGCTGGTGGTGCTGGAAACGGAGCCTTGCAGCAATTGGACACTCACGGTGCAAGGTTTGCTGCATGACGGGGAATCGAAGCCTGCGATTCGGGAGGTACAGGAAGAAGCCGTTCGGTACCGTGAGTTTTTGGGCCGGGTGATGAACGGCTTCCGGTTATCGCTGGAGGAAGCGTCAGCGCCTGCAGCTCAGGAACTGCAAAAGCTCAATACGCTGGCTTGGTGGTATACGCACAATATGCTTGTCCATTTCTCGGTGCCCCACGGGCTGGAGCAATATGGCGGGGCCGCTTGGGGCACCCGCGATGTTTGCCAGGGACCGGCGGAATATTTTTTGGCGACGCAAAAATACGGGGTGGTCAAAGACATCCTGAAGACGGTGTATGCTCACCAATATGAGGACGACGGAAACTGGCCGCAATGGTTTATGTTTGATCGTTACTTCCGGATTCAGCAGGAGGAGAGCCATGGCGACATCATCGTCTGGCCGCTGAAGGTGCTGAGTGATTACTTGACGGCGACCGGGGACTATGGGCTGCTGGATGAAGAGGTTCCGTATACGGTCAAAGGAAGCTTTGAACTGTCTGCCACGCCGGCGACGATCCGCGAGCATGCGAAGAAGGAAATCGGCTATATCCGCAGCCATTTCTTGCATGATACTTATTTGTCTTCCTACGGCGACGGGGATTGGGACGATACGCTGCAACCGGCGAATGCCCAACTCAAGCGCTTTATGAGCAGCAGCTGGACGGTGGCGTTAACGTATCAGACGTTCCGTCAGCTGGCGGAGGCGTTGCCGGAAGAGGAGCAGCATTGGGCAAATGAACTTGCGGAGCTGGCCGAGGGCATCAAGCGTGATTTTAACAAGTATATGCTGGGCACGGAAGTTATCCCCGGTTTCGTCTATATGGAACAACCGGGGCAAGCCGAATTGATGCTGCATCCGACGGATACAAAAACGGGGATCCATTACCGGCTGCTGCCGATGACACGCAGCATGATCGCCGAGCTGCTCACCGCTGAGCAGGCGGAAGCGCATTACGGCGTCATTAAAGAGAAGCTATACCATCCGGATGGCGTGCGCTTGATGGATCGGCCGGCCAAATACCGGGGCGGCGTTAGCACACACTTCAAGCGGGCGGAGCAGGCGTCCAACTTCGGGCGTGAGATCGGGCTGCAGTACGTTCATGCCCATATCCGCTTCATCGAAGCGATGGCCAAGCTCGGCAAAGCCGAGGAAGCTTGGAGCGGGCTGCACAAGATTAACCCGGTGGGGCTTAGGGACGTTGTGCCGAATGCGGAGCTGCGGCAAAGCAACGTCTACTTCAGCAGCTCGGACGGCAAGTTCGCCACCCGTTACGATGCGGAGGAACGGTTTGATGAGTTGCGGAGCGGGAACGTGCCGGTGAAAGGCGGCTGGCGTATTTATTCCAGCGGCCCTGGAATCTATATGAACCAGCTGATCTCCAACTGCCTAGGCATCCGAGTGCGAGGGGAGGACCTGATCATTGACCCTGTGTTGCCGCCGCATTTGGATGGGCTGCGGTTTGATTTTGCGTGGATGGGCCTCCCGACCACGTTCATCTACCACATGAACGGCCAAGGCCGCGCAGTGCGGATCAACGGCCAAGAGATTCCGATTCGGGAGAATCCGGGATTTTACCGTAGCGGCGGCGTTCGGATCAGCCGGCAGGATTTTGCGGCGTTCGGGTCGAATGATCATAACGTCGTTGAAATCTGGATGTAAGTTGAATTCAAGATTCGACGTCGAAATTGCATCTGGGGAACACCTCGTGATCGGAAGACCATTTTTTGAACTACCGAATAAGATAGAGGTTCAAAAAGTGGGGTTTCCAGCACCGAGAAGGTTGGATGAAGCTTAGGGATTGAGTAGCGGAGCGTAGGCAAAACCTACGTGAGCAACTGAAATGTTTCCGAAGGAAACATGCATCGGAAGCATACGCTTTCCCGGCTGAGTCCAAGATTCGATGTCGAAATTGCATCTAGGAAACACATCGTGATGGAAAGAACACTTTTTGAACTACCGATAAGGGGAGTAATGTTGTGGTAAGCATTAAGGACATAGCCAAAAAAGCCGGAGTCTCCATCTCCACGGTATCCTACGCACTTAATGGAAGTCCGAAAATTACCGACGAGACGAGCGCAAGAATTTTGGCGATCGCGGAACAACTGAATTATGTGCCCAATGCTGCCGCACGTTCCTTAAAAACCCGTGAGTCGAAGATCATCGGCGTGTATTTGACCGACTTCAGCGGCGCTTTCTACGGCGACCTGTTGCAGGGCGTAAAAGAAGTGCTGAACCAGAAGGGGTACGACATGGTCGTATGCAGCGGCAAGCAGTCCCATCGACTGCTGCCTGAGCGGATGGTAGACGGGGCGATTATTTTGGACGCTACGTTCTCTAGTCAGGAGCTGCTCAAGTACGCCGACATTGGGCATAAAATCGTGGTGCTCGACCGCGAGCTCAACCACCCGAACATCAATCAGGTTCTGTTGGACAACAAGGCGGGAGCGACCTTGGCGGTCGAGCACTTGATCGAGCAGGGGCACCGCAAGCTTTATGTCGTCACGGGGCCCAAGGGCTCCTATGACTCGAAGCAGCGGCTGAAAGCGGTGAAGCAGACGGTCGCCCGTTTCGATGGAGTGGAGCTGACCGAAATCGAAGGAAACTTCAATAAGGATGCCGGAGAACGGGCGGCTGAGCAGATCCTTCGAAACGTGACCACACCGGTGGGCGTATTTTGCCTGAACGACGAGATGGCGATTGGCCTCTACAATGCGGTGAAACGGACCGATTATGTGATCGGCAAAGACATCCATATTATCGGTTTCGATAACATCGAGTTAGCCGAATATACGGTGCCGCGTCTGGCGACGATCGACTATTCTAAGCGGAAGTGGGGAGCGCTGGCATCCGAACAGCTGCTGAAGATCCTGGCCGGGGAACCGGTCGAGCATGAGCGGGTGTACGTGACGCTGGTGAAGGGCAATTCCGTGGGCCAAGTTTAATTCGGACAAAAAGAGGAGAATAAGGGTACAAATTACCCTTATTTTCACGTTGAGCGAATAACCGGGACGAATAACGGTAAAAAATGGCCTTATTCTGCGAAAACGAGCCTGAAATCCCCCTTCTGAGCACCATTTGGCGAAAATAAGACCCTAAAATGTCCTTATTTTCCAGAAACAAGGGGTTAAGGCTGAAATAAGGCCAAAAATTACCGCTATTTTGGCGCGACAAAAACACAAAGAAGCCGCTGATCCAACCAATCAGCGGCTTCTTCATATTTTATGCTCTTGACCGTACTTCCTGACGCATGAACAGGACGTAGGACAGGCCAAAGCAGATCATGGTGGCGGCCAGCAAACCGGTCAGTTGCGGCCAGATGAGCAATAGGCTTTGGCCCAGTGACAATGGGCTTGCGATCGCCCCGACGAGCTGGTCCATCGTTAGCGGTCCCAAGGCGCGGACGCCGGGGGAGAGCATCGTCGAGATCGTCTCCGAGAACAGCTCTGTCGGGGACAGGCGGTTCAGCGTCAGCACGAGGTTCATCTGCCGCAGCTGCGCCTCCGGCGCCGCCATTTGCGAGACGGCCGTCGCGCTGTCGATCATGTTGATGATCATGCCATAGAAGATCGTAAAGAACAGCCAGATGGCGATGGACGACAGTGCCGACGTTGCTGCCTGCCGGAAGCGGATGGAGAACAGAATCGACAAGCAGAGCCAGAAGCCGATGTAGACCACCGCAATCAGCAGGAAGATGAGGATGCGGGCGAACTCCTCTGGAGTTGGCGGATATCCGATGGTAAACAACCCCAGCCCCATCACCAGCAGCCCCAGCGAAAAGACCACGACCGCAATGATCACCAAAGCAGAAACGAATTTAGCCTTGATGAAGTCATCGCGGTAGATCGGTTGCGACAGCAGGCGGCCCAACGTTCCTTTATTCCGTTCGGAATTGACGGCGTCGAACCCTAACGTGATTCCAATCAGCGGTCCTAACCAGGAGAGGAAGGTAGAAAAAGAGGGAACCGCCAGTGCAGAACTGGTTAAGGTATACATTTTCAGGAACAGGAACGTATCGCCCGCCCCGCCGCTAGCTGAACTGCTGCCCGAACGAATCGCCGAGACAGCGGAATAGATCGAGCCGATGCAGGCCAGTACGATGATGCCCATTAGGATCCCAAAGCGCCAGCTGCTCAAGTGGTCACCAATCTCCTTCTGGACCATCACCCAAAAAGAGGAAGACGAGCGCTCCCGCGGCGGATTCGCTTCTCCGCCGGGACGGAGCTCTGCCCATAGCTTGCGTGCCCGTTCCCGCCACTCATCCAGGCGCAGCTGCTCTTTGAAAGAACGGCTGCCCACGGTTTTGTTTGGCTGCATCATGACTCACCCCTTTTTTCAAAATAGCGATGGTAGATATCGTCAAGTCCGTATTCCTTGCGGCGGATGTACACAAGCTCCGCATCCTTCTGAATCACGGCTTCGGCGATTTGTGCGGTAAGGTCCCGTTCACAAACCACCGTTGCGGTAACGCCCCGCTCGATCTCGTCGTCCCCTTGCTGCGGGTAACGGATGTCACGGACGCCCTGGATGCTGGAAATGTTACGGGCTAGCTCCTCCGTCCAGCCTTTGGCGCCAACCTCTACATAGACGTTGCCGTCCGCATCCAGCTGTTTGGACAGGGTGCGGATGTCGCCGCAGGCAATCAACCGGCCTTGGACGAATAGACCAACCCGGTCGCATATTTGCTGCACTTGATGCAGATGGTGCGAGGACAGCAGCACCGTCAGCTTCTCGTCGCGGCTGAGCGAAGAGATGAGGGCAAGCAGCTCGCGCACCCCTTCGGGGTCGATCCCGAGCGTCGGCTCGTCGAGGATGATGACCTCCGGATTTTTGATGAGCACGTCCGCCAGACCTAACCGCTGCCGCATCCCGCGGGAGAACGCTCCGACCTTCTTGCCGGCGTTGTCTGCAAGTCCGGTTTTCTCCAGCAGGGCTTTGGCGCGTTGCAAAGCTTCTTGCTCCGATACGCCGTTCAGTCTTGCTGTATACACAAGATTATCCAGCGCCGTCCGATCCTCATAGAACCCGACATCATCGGGCAGATAACCCACCTTCCGCTTCACCTTCAGCGCCTCGCGCGTCGGGTCAAAGCCGCAAATCCGCGCCTGTCCCGAGGTTGGCTCGGCCAACCCGAGCATCATCAGGATCGTTGTGGTTTTCCCTGCACCGTTGGGGCCAAGCAAACCAAAGATTTCCCCGCGGGCGATGCTTAAGTTCAGATGATCAACGGCGGTGGCTTCTCCGTATTTCTTCGTCAGCTGCACGAGTTCAATGACCGGACGTTCGCCAGTAGCCGATGGGGTAGGTGTCTTGCCGGTTTCCGTAACCATGGATTATCTTCTCCCATATTTCCGGAACAGGTAATAGATGCCTCCGCAAACGGCCAGTATGATGAGAACCCCCACCCATCCCCATAATACGGACGATTTTACGGTAACCCGCAGATCAGCGTTCGCGCTTTTGTTCGCGGAGGAGGCAGTCAGACTGACGATGTAGTCCCCTGGGAGCGATTTTTTGCTGGATTTAATGGTGGCTTGAACCTGCTTGCTTTCACCCGGCGCGATCGATGTGATCGAGGAAGGCTCGAAGGACACCTCCCAATCCGTCGGAGCGGCCGAGGAGAAGGAGAGATCTTGCAGCTCAGCGGAGCCGGTATTTTGGACCACGAAGGTCAGTTTGCGTTCGGAACCTGCGCCCACGTCTGTGCTCAGCCGGTCATCCACCGTGGAAAACTTCATGTCGTACGTTCCCGTTACGACCGCTTCGATTTTGGCGTTGGCTGTGGTATCGCCGCTCGTTGCCGAAATCGGGATTTCATAGGTGCCGGCTTTGATTTGCTCCGGCGGCTTCACTTCAATCGTAATCGACTTCTCGGTGTTGGGTTCCACTTCAACCGAAGTGACGCTGTTGCCGTCAGCTTTGAAACGAACGTCCCATCCTTGCTCGGCTTGTGCGTTGAAGGCGTAGGTCTGCTTTTGCGTCGTTCGGTTGCGCAGCACCGCGCTATACGTAAACGTGGAGTCCGAATGGCCTTCCATGTTGGCTTGATCCAAGGTCAGCTCGGTTTTGAAGGTCCCTTGCTCGGAGACGTTAACGACCAGCGGCAGCGTTGCATCATCCGCTTTAAGATTGAACACGTACCGGCCTTTGTTAATTTGCAGCGGGACCTCAAGATCGAGGGTGAAGGATTGCGTTTCACCGGCCTTTACCGCCAGCCGCGATATTTCGCGCCCGCCTGCGGTGAGCTCGTATTTCCAATCCTTGCTTTGCGTCTCTAGCGAGAGATTGGCCGAAGCCGTACTGCTGCCATGGTTGACAAGATCGATCGAATAAGACACAGATTCGCCCGGTGCAGCGGACCATTCCAAATATGGCGTGAAGAGCTCCAATGAGCCCGCCGCCGAGGCTTTGCCGACCCCGGATAAGGCAACGCTTAGGGTCGTGACCAGAATGAGCAGCAAGAACGCCGCTTTTCGATAGGTTTGAAGCATCTCTTGTACCCCCTAAGAAAAATAATGATGTTCATCAAAGGTACGCACGAAACGACGCTTTGGATTTATTCGATTCTAGAAATTTTTTTGGGGTTTTCAAGCGAATTCATTTTTGATAAAACGGGAGGTAAGAAGAGGAGAAATTTTGCGGGAGGGACAAGTATGGACCTGCAAAATGAAGAGATGACCAGGCAGCTGCGTGAGATGTGCAACGGTTCCGTCCGCGCATTTGATGCGTTTTATGCCTGTTATTCTCCTTTTGTCATGCAGGTGGCCGGCCGTCTGGTTGGGGAGCGGATGGAGGCCGAGGATATTTGCCATGAGGTGTTTTTGGAGGTGTTGCGGCGGGGGCAAGACTATGACCCGTCGCGCGGGTCAATCAAAGCCTGGCTGGCGGTGATGACCCGCAGCCGCAGTCTGGACCGATTGCGGCGCAAAGCGCGGCTGAAGTATCCGGGCGATGAGGCGCTGCGCCGGGATGCGGTGGACGAAGACAGCTCCGGCGAGAACCAAGTCTTGTCCCGGCTGGAGCGGGAAGCGCTCCGCACAGCGATCTACGCGCTGCCGGAGACGCAGAAGAAGGCGATTATGGGCTCTTATTTCGCCTTGCAAACTCAACGCGAAATGGCGGAAGCCTGGAGCGTTCCGATTGGCACCGTAAAGTCTTGGGTACGTTACGGGCTGAACAATTTGCGCAAGCAGCTGGAGAAGCAAGGTTGGGGAGAACCGCTGGAAGGAGGGAATGAGCATGAACGGGCAAGACAGCGATAAGGTTCGCAACATCGGTGGGCCAGGCAACGAGAACGTCTGCATTCGGATGTACACCGAGCAGGAGTGGATTGATTGGTTGCTGGGAACGCTGGAGGAACCGCGGCACTCTGAAATGGCGTTTCACCTGGATAGCTGCACGGTCTGCCTGGAGCAGAAAACGTATTGGGAGAGCGTCCTGGGGATCGACGGCGAGGACGGTTCATTGCCGGGGCAGCTGAAGAAAACGGAGCAACCGGGGACGAAGGTGCAGCCAGAGCAAATGGAGCTGCCGGAACTGCCGGGGAGACCGGCTGTTGGCAACCGGGAGCTTACTCCAAACCTGGCGGCTGCCCCAGGACCGTCGCAGCCTCAACTGCATCAGCAGGCCGTTTCTCCTTCCGCGCAGCGCTTGGACCCGTGGGCGGGCGCTATCCCTTCCGAGCGGATACGGCGCAGCCTGCGGAGTCGGGTAAGATGGATCAGCTGGCGACGCCGAGCGTTACGGCTGTTCACCGTTCGTTGGAAGTGGACGGTGTCGCTGGCGGCCGCGCTGATCGTACTGGTCGGCATGAGGGTTGTCATCGATCACCTGAACCAGCCCGAAGCCAGCTGGGACCGCTATGTGCAAACCTACGAGCCTGAAGCGCTGCCGGTCCTGTCGAAGCCGGACACGATCTCTTATCCAATCGCCATGGGCCGCATGGAGCCGGAGAACGGCATGGTGTGGTACAATGCAGGTACCCGAGAGGTGCTGATGCTGGTCGGCGGGCTCGTTCCGGATAAAGGGCAGATGGTCCGCGTATGGATCGTGAAGGAAGGGGCGCGCGACAGCTTAGGGTTGCTGCAATACCACAACAACCGGGCGCATCTCTACGTCAAGGACAAGACGCTGAGTTATGGAGACAGCCTAGAGCTGACGATTGAACCCGCTTATGGCGCGCCGGAGATGAACGGGTTTTCTAATTCGATCTCGTTGGATTTGTTGGGGCGGTAGTGCCAAGCAAAGCGAGATT
Source organism: Paenibacillus phoenicis (assembly GCF_034718895.1). NCBI lineage: Bacteria > Bacillati > Bacillota > Bacilli > Caryophanales > Paenibacillaceae > Paenibacillus > Paenibacillus phoenicis. Next base: position 336,471 of record NZ_JAYERP010000001.1, read on the forward strand.
TGGGAGGTTTCCTAAATTTCGCTTTTTTACGCGAGAGTTGCAGGATATGGCGAGCGGGGCACGACTCGTAAAACTAAGGCGAGCGGCTCGGCAGGAGGGAGACATTTCGATATGGATCGGCTTGAGTTTATCGGCACCGGGGATGCGATGGGCGTTCCTAGAGTGTATTGTGATTGCGAGGTGTGCGGGGAAGCGCGCAGCTCCGGTGTGAACCGGAGGTATCGCGCTCTGGTGGCGGTGGAAGGTGAAGAGGGCGGCTTCCTAATCGATTGCGGACCGGATTGGCGGTCCGGGATGGAGCGGCGAGGGCAGCGTTTTGCGGAGCAAATTCTGATCACGCACGCCCATTTCGACCATATTGGCGGACTGCCCGAATGGGCCGATGCCTGCCGCTGGCTGGGTAGACGGGGACAATTGTATGCTCCGCAGGAGGTGTTGGACACGATCCTTCGCCAGTTCCCTTGGCTGGGCAGCCATTTAGATCTGCATGCCGTTGGCGCGGAGGGCACTCGCCTAGCCCGGTGGCAGATTTCCGCGTGGAAGGTCTTCCACGGCAAAAACGGCTTTTCGTACGCCTATCGATTAGAGAAAGATGGCTTCACCTGGGCTTACTGCTCGGATTCCATCGCCTTGCCAGAGGATCAAAAGCAGCCGTTGTTTGGCCTTGATCTGCTGGTGCTGGGCACAAGCTTTTATCACGAAACCGCCGAATTTACGACCCGGTCGGTGTATGACGTGAAGGAGGCACTGGAGTTGTTGAACGAGATTCGGCCGACGCGGACGGTATTCACGCATCTGTCGCATGACATCGATCTGCGACGCGATTATGGACTGCCAGAGGGAGTGGAGTTTGCAGTGACGGGAATGCAAATGTCGCTGCAGAAGGGAAAGTAAAGGCTAAGGGGCTCCGAGGGGATTTCCAAAGGATTTTCAAGGAGATGTACGAGGGATTTACGAGCAGATGTACAGCTGTGTTCCAACGGATGCACCGGCGGATGTACGGCTTCGTTTCCCAGCGAATGTCCTAGCGGATGTCTGAACTTCGTTGCCAACCGTTGTCCAAGCAGATGTCTGAGCTCCGTTTCCAGCGGGCATGATAATGTATGCGAAAATTCGAATACATTTCACCCACGTGGAGTCATTTTGACCAAATGTATATGAAATTTCATGCTTATTCACCCCATTTTGACGCAAATGCCCTGAATCTATATGAAAAACCGAATAGATTTCGAGTTTTGGGCGTTTAACAGCAAATTATATTCGAAATTTCAGCTATATTAAAAAAACTAACTGGAAGGATCCAGTTAGTTTTTTGCATTCAGCACAAACTTCTCGATGACATGCTTCACGCCGTCTTCATTGTTGCTTAACGTGACATAGTCGGCGATTTCCTTCAGCGCTGGGATGGCATTACCCATCGCCACGCCTAGGCCGGCGGCTTCGAGCATCTCATGGTCGTTCCAGGAGTCGCCGATAGCGATCGTTTCTGATAAGTCGCAACCAAAATGGGCGGCCAGGAAGCGCAGAGCATGGCCCTTGGTGCCTTCCTCATGCATGATTTCCAGGAAGTTCGGCTTCGACTTGGTGATATGAACGCCGTCCCCGAGCAGCTCGCGCAGCTCCGGCGCGATTTGGTCCAGGTAATCGGGTTCGTCGATGATCAGCATTTTTGGCGTTGGCTGGGCGACCAGCTTGGCAAAATCCGGCTCCACATAATATTGCGTCCGGTTCAGCTTGGTGTAGTCGATCAGCTTCTGGTTCTCCTCGCGGGCGTACAGCTTATCGTCAATGTACGTTTGCAGGTGCAGGTTGCGCTCGATGCAGTATTCGAACAGCTTGCGCGCTGCTTCCATGGGGACGTAACGCTCGTAGAGCACCTTTTCGTCCATCAGGTTTTTGACCAGTGCGCCTTGGTACGTAATAATCGGTACGTTAAGTCCCGTTTGACGGGCGATCGCTTGAGCAGATGCGTAAGCGCGGCCGGTAGCCAGCGTGACGACGACGCCCTTGGCCACCGCTTGCTCCAACGCCTGCTGTGTTGCAGGGGTGACCTCTTTGTCATCATTAATTAAAGTATCATCAATATCGATGGCAATCAGTTTATACATGGTTTCTCTCCTTTAAGGAAGATCTCTCTATCCAACCGATTCGGGGGATTCAGATTCAACTCCACCCGATTTTAATTCCGCGAGCAGCATGCCTCCCAGAATACATAGACAGCCAAGCCCAGTGGCCCAGCCTAATTGCTCGCCGCCAAAAAGCACGCCGGTCGCTGCAGCAAAAACCGGTTCCATGGCGAAGATGACCGCGACCCGGGAAGGACTGGTGAATTTCTGGCATACTGTCTGGATCCAAAACGCAAATGCACTGGTGGGCCCGATGGAAACGAGCAGCGCAAGCCATACTTCCGGCTGCATCAGTTGACCGGCTGTTTCGCTCCAGGAAGCGGTGCGCTCGAACAGCAGCGAACCCGCCGCACTGAGGACGCCCACGACCGCCATCTGCAGCGAAGCTAAGGGCAAGGCCGGATAACGGGGGGCAAATACGCCGGTATAGGCGACGTGCAGACCGAAACCAACCGCGCACAAAAACACGAGCGCATCCCCCAGGTTCAAGACGAGGCCGGAACTGCCGGCGAACGCCAGCAGGTAAAGCCCGGCGGCAGCCAGAATTGCGCTAATCCAGGTGAAACGCGAAATTTGATGTTTTAACAGCCAAAAGGACAAAAAAGGCACGATAACAACAGACAATCCGGTAATAAAACCGGCGTTTGAGGTTGAGGTATACAGCAAGCCAACCGTTTGAAACGTATAGCCTAAAAACAGGAATAACCCTAGCAGCGCAGCATGCCCCATCATGCGCCAGGACAATTGCTTCCATTCTTGCCGGTAGAACACGCTAATGATCAAAGCGAGCAGCAGCGCTGCCCCGATAAAACGGATGCCGTTAAAAGCCAGGGGCGGGAGCACCCGGACCGCATGCTGAACGATCAGAAAGGTGCAGCCCCACATGAACGCCACGAACAACAGCGCCAAATCCGCCAGGCGGGTGCGGTTCGCGGCAGGCTTATTCATAAAAGTAGAAGCCGGATGCTCGTCAATCTTCAAGGAAAATCAGCCCGATGAATTCGTCCAGTTCAACGTTGCCGAAATAGTGCTTCACGTCAACGCCGGCGAGCGCATCCCGTACAGCCGAATCCTCATATTTTACGCCTCTCAGCTTGTCCTCGATATCGGCTACGTCGCCGACACCAAAGAAATCGCCGTAAATCTTAATGTTCTGAATATGTCCGTCCTTGATGTTCATGCGCAGATCGATAATGCCGACGGGGAATTTTTTCGCGTGCTTCACATTGCTCTCCGGCGACAAACCATAGTTCCAATCCCAGTTCTTGTAGCGTTGCTCGGAAATTTCATGGATTTTTGCCCAATCCGCTTCCGTCAGCTTATATTGAGGCACTTCGTGCGGTTCCATGCCAAAAATATGCCGCAGCAGCTCAGCGCGGAACTCCTCGATCGTCATTTTGCGATCCAGGAAGTCGATGATGTTGGCCACCCGGCTGCGCACGGATTTGGTGCTCTTCGATTTGAATTTTTCCGGATTGGCGTTCAGCGCGGCCTGTACGTTGTCGAGGTTCAGATTAAACATCAGCGTACCGTGGCTAAACATGCGGCCCCGCGTAGCAAATTGGGCGTTGCCCGAAATCTTCTTCTCCCCAACCTGAAGATCGTTGCGTCCGGTCATCTCCGCATTAACGCCAAGGGATTTGAGCGCAGCGACCACCGGCTCGGTAAACTTGCGGAAGTTATGGAACGACTCGCCGTCATCCTTGGTGATGAAGCTGAAATTCAGGTTCCCCAGGTCGTGGTACACCGCACCGCCGCCGGAAAGCCGACGGACGACTTGTACGCCGTTCTCCTTAACGTATTCCTGATTGATCTCCTCGATGGTGTTCTGATGCTTGCCGATAATGATGGAAGGTGCGTTGATATAAAACAGCAAATAGCTGTCGTCCTCCAGCGGCAAATGTCTTAAGGCATATTCTTCGATGGCCAAATTGACGGACGCATCGGTAATGCCTTCGTTATCGATAAACAGCATGGTTCTCCATCCTCCTATTTTGCGGCCGGCCGCCTGATTCTCAGGCCCCGGGATGTAGTCATACACGCATACGATTTTATTGTAAACCAATTGGTGTCGAAACCAAAGGGGGAGCAGCGTTTTTTGCCGGAAAAGAACGCAAAGTTCTTCCTTGTTGACGGAAAAAGACGGGACACCGATAATGGGGACACCTGAACTTTTTGGAAAGAAAAGAGGAATCGCTCGATGGAGTTAGAGATTTTTGGCCACGGCGGCGATCTGGTGACGGCTTCGGTCCGGTACGGCGTGGCGGCAGGGGAATGGACGGATTTTAGCGCGAACATCAATCCGCTGGGGCCACCTCCTGGACTGCTGGATGCGCTGCGCGAGGCGTTGCCCGGCATCGTGCGGTATCCGGATCCCGGGCACCGCGGGCTGGTCAAGCAGTTGGCTGAGCACCTTCAAGTCGAGGAGGAAATGCTGGTCATTGGCAACGGGGCGGCGGAAAATATGGCACTGGCGCTGCTGGGACTTACTCCGGAGAAGGTTGGGGTGGTGGAGCCTTGCTTTTCCGAATACCGTACGCTTTCGGAGCAGTTTGGTGCCCAGGTGCAGTTGGTATTTGGAACGGAAGCGCGGGCGTTTAAGGCCGCGCCGGAGGTGGTGGAGGACCTGATTCGAGAGACGGATTTGGCGTTTATCGGTCAGCCCAACAATCCCAATGGAGTGCAATACAGCTTGGACGAACTGCGGCGGTTTGCGGCGGCCGGAGAGCGGTACGGCACGTATGTGGTTGTCGACGAAGCGTTTATCGACTTTATTCCGGAACCGAAACGCCGCACGTTGCTGCCGGAGCTTCGGGATTATCCGCATCTCATCTTGATCCGGTCGATGACGAAGTTTTATGCGATTCCGGGCCTCAGGCTCGGTTACGCGATCACGCATCCGGAGACGGCCCAGCGCATGCGGGACAAGCAGGTGACCTGGAGCGTCAACTCGTTGGCACTGCTGGCGGGGGAGTATTGCTTGAGGGCGGATGCTTCGTATGAGCAGGCGACAATCGAGTTGGTGAAGCGACAGCGTGACCTTCTGATGGGTGAGCTGACGCGTCTCGGGTGTCAAACCTGGCCGGGCGAAGCGAACTTCCTGCTCGTACGGCTGCCGGAGCCGTGGACGGCCGAAACGATGCAAACGGCGCTTGGGCGGCGCGGGGTGCTGGTGCGCAGCTGCGCGATGTATCCGGGGCTGACGGAGCGGGATATCCGGCTGGCGGTGAAGGATGAGCCGGCCTGCAGCAAGCTGCTGCGGGAGCTGGAAGCAATCATGCGCGGCTAAAGGACGGGTAAGCGTTCGATGTTGTGCTATTGAACTTAGGTGTATTAAAAGTTGTTGTTGGTGGACTTTCATGTTGGGAGGAAGGGAAGGATGACGATGGGAATGCCTTTTACGGCGGCCCGTCCGGGCGAAGTGTATGAATCCAAGGTATGGCCCGGCTTAAAGCTGGAATATGGGGAGCGGCATTTGCTGCTGGAGGCGCCGGAGGAGATGGACGGACTGAGCAGCGCAGTCTATGGCGGTGGATCTGGCCGGCTGCGCCGGATGGTCAACATCTACGTAGACCGCCAATACCGCTGCGACGATCCGGCGCGGGACATTGCGGAGTTGCTGGAGCAATGGGGATACCCGGCCGAGGGGACAGCGGGGCTGCTGACGGCGGTCCCGATGCGCTACGCCGCGGTGGCAGAGGAACGCGGCGAGGATTTCGCCGTCTTCTGCTGCGCGACGGCGGGGGCGTCGAACGCCGCGCGGGCGGGCGTTCGGCGGACGACGTTCCCGGCCTCATGGACGCCGGGAACGATTAATGTGCTGCTGGCCGTGGATGGGCGGCTGACGCCGGCGGCGATGGTCAACGCCGTAATGACGGCGACGGAGGCCAAGACGGCCGCGCTGGGCGATCTCGGCGTGCAAGACGCCGAGAACGGGCTTGCGGCCACCGGCACCACGACCGACGCGGTCGCGCTTGGCGTGAGTCAGCGGGCCGACTGGCCGCTGCTGCACGCTTACGCGGGCACCGCGACGGACCTGGGCGGCACGGTGGGCCGCCTGGTGTACGCCGCCGTAGGCGAGTCGCTGCGCGCTGCGGCCGCAGGCGCGGGGGCGCGCCGATGATGGCGGCGTGGTGGGTGGTGCCGGTCGCGTATGCGCTCGACCGGCTGCTCGGCGATCCGCGCTGGCTCCCCCACCCGGTGGTGGGGATGGGCAAGGCGATCGCCGCGCTCGAGGCGGCCATCCGCCGCCTCGTCCCGCCCCGCCGCTACCGCGCGGCGGGGGTGCTGCTGCCGCTGGTCGTAGCCGGCGGCAGCTTTGCCCTGACCTGGGCGCTGCTGCGCCTGCTCGCCCAGGTCAGCCCGTGGCTGGCGGCCGCGGTGGAGGCCGCCCTCATCTGGACGACGATCGCCGCCAAAGGCTTGCGGGAAGCGGGCATGGACGTGGCCGGCCACCTGCTGCGCGGTGACCTGCCCGCCGCCCGCCGTGCGCTTGGCATGATCGTCGGACGCGACACGGCGCACCTGGATGCGCCGGAGATCACGCGCGGCGCCGTCGAGACCGTCGCCGAGAACATCGTCGACGCGGTGGTGTCGCCGCTCGTTTTTGCGCTGCTGGGCGGCGCCCCGCTGGCGATGGCGTACCGGGCGGTCAACACCCTCGATTCGATGGTCGGCTACAAGAACGACAAATACATCGATCTCGGCTGGGCCTCCGCCCGGCTGGACGACATCGCCAATTTCATCCCCGCCCGGCTGACGGCGCTATTGCTGTTCGCCGCAGCCTGGGCTTTGCGGCTGGATGCCCGCGGCGCGCGGCGAGCGGTACGCCGCGATGCCCCCAAGCATCCGAGCCCGAACAGCGGCTACCCGGAGGCCGCGGTGGCCGGGGCGCTGGGCGTGCGGCTCGGGGGAGAAAATTCCTACCACGGCGTCGTATCGTTCCGCGCTTATATGGGGGAGAAAACCCGCGAGCTGGTGCCCGAGGACGTAGCCAGCACGGCCCGCTTGATGTTCTGGGCCGCCAATGCCACGGTGATCCTGGGAACGGGGATCTGGATTGCGGTCACCGGGAATTGGGGTTGGATATAGTCGGAATCGTGGGCACGCAGGGGAGGTGGAAAGAGGATGAATGTGGAATGGTGGCTGGTTCGCCACGGCCTTACAGCATGGAACACGGAACGCCGATATCAAGGCCACAGCGATCCCCCGTTGCTGCCGGGAGAAGCGTCGGGTTTAACCGAACTGCGCCGGGAACTGGAAGGGGTAAACTTTGCAGCGGTGTATGCCAGCGACTTGCGGCGCTGTTTGGAAACGTTGGCTTGGGCCCGTCCCGATCTGCTGGACAAGGTGCACATCGACCCCCGGCTGCGGGAAATGAACTTTGGCCAGTGGGAAGGCCAAACCTATGAGATGCTCAAGGATGACGAGCGGTACCGAGCCTGGATCGATGACCCGCAGGCGATAACGCCGCCCGGCGGCGAATCGTGGCAGGCTTTTCAATCGCGCGTATCGGAGGTATGCCGGGATCTGCTGGAGCGTTCTGGAGCTGTGAAGGGGACGGTCTCGGGCCCCCTAAACCGGGCCAGCGACCAACCCGCGGAGCCTCTTTCGCTAGGGCTGGCGCCGCAACCCTCAGCATCAGCGCAAGAACCTTTGCGCCTGCTGATCGTCACCCACGGCGGCGTTATGTCGTTGCTTTGTTCGCTGCTGCAGCCCGGCCTGGGGTTTTGGGATACCCATGTTGGGCCGGGCGGGATTCAACGTTTGTATTTTCAAGGGCAAGAAGAATCAGAAGGGGGGAAAGGAAGTTGAAGCTAAGTCTGCTGGATTTCGTTCCAAGGCTTCCGGGCTATTCGGCGGAGGAGGCGCTCGAACAGGCGATCCGTTTGGCCCGGGAGGCGGAAGCGCTGGGCTATCACCGCTACTGGACGTCGGAGCATCACGGGATGGAAGGACTGGCCAGCGCGGCCCCTGAGGTACTGCTGTCCGCCATTGGAGCGGCGACCCGCCGGATTCGTCTTGGGTCTGGCGCTGTATTGCTACCGCATTACAGTCCGCTGAAGGTTGCGGAAAGCTTCCGGCTGCTGTCGGCCCTGTATCCGGGGCGTGTCGACCTCGGCATCGGGAGAGCTCCCGGCGGTGAGGCGCACGTGACGATGGCTTTAAGCGGCAATTTTCTGGAACGGGTCGGCCGCTATCCGCAGCTGGCCAAGGATCTGGCTGACTTGCTAGCGGATAATTACCGCTACGACGATCATCCGGTGATCGCCCGGCCGATTCCGCGGCTTCCGCTGGAGTTGTGGATGCTGGGCACCAATGTCAAGAGCGCAGGGTACGCAGCCGAGCTCGGAACGGGGTACGTTTTTGGCCAGTTTATGAGCGACAGTAACGGAGCAGAGATCCTGCGGTCGTACCGTGAAGCCTTCCGCCCCTCCGTTCACCTGGCCAAGCCGTCGACGATCCTGGCGGTGGGTCTCATCTGCGCGGAGACCGAAGCGCATGCAAAGACACTGGCGGCGAAGACGACGGAAGGGTTCCGCGATCGCGGCGGGGCGCCTTTTCAATGGTTTGCCGGGACAGCCTTGCAAGCCCGCGAGTATTTGCAGGACCTGCAAAACCAGTGCAGGAACGACGAGTTCCTGATCGTATCCCCCATCCCCGATTACGAGGAGCGGCTTCATTCCTATCGGCTACTGGCTGAGTTAGGTATATAATCCCGAGAAGCGGTCGCTCAACCCACTCCAAGCCGATCCAACATAACGATATACAAGTTCCCCTTGGCAACCAAGATATAGGCTAGGGGGCTTTTCTTTTCCTGGGGAAGGAAACAGGGGAACATCTACACACCTAAAAAAAACCTACCGGATATCCAAAGTCCACGCCTTGTTGAAAGCGCTTAAAGGCATAATAATGGGCTTATCCTAAATACAGGGGGTATGATCCAATGGTCAATCAGAAGCTATGGAAGAGAACTTCCGCAATCGCTTTAACCGCCGTATTGGCGCTGAGCCTGTCGGCATGTGGAGGCGGCGGTGCGAAGAATAATGCGGCGGCGAATGAGCCTGCCGGAAACGGGGGGAAGAGCGGGAGTGGAGAGAAGATCACCATCACGTTCCAGAACATCTATCCGGACCCGGCTACTCCGTCCTATAAAACGATCCATGCACTGGTGGAAGAGTATGAAGCAGCACATCCCAATATCCACATCGAGCTCGACACGCTGAATACCGACCAGCAAAAGATCAAGCTCAAAACGCAAGCGGCATCCAAAGAGGTTCCGGACATCACGATCGTGAACCCGGCCGCGCAAATGAAACCGTTCGTGGACGCCGGCCTGCTGGCACCGCTGAACGACATGCTGGACCAAAACGGGCTGAAAGACACGTACCAAGAGGGTCTGCTTGATTATTACAGCTTCGACGGCAACGTTTATGCGCTGCCAGACGGGAACAACATCGAGGTCGTTTACTATAACAAGGAACTGTTCGAGCAAGCCGGCATCACGAAAGTACCGGAAACGTTCGACGAATTCCTGGCTGACGTGAAAATTTTCAAAGAAAAAGGCATCACGCCGCTGGCGATCGGGGAGAAAGATTCTTGGACCGGTTCGTTCCTGTTCATGAACATCCTGCTTCGCACCAACGGCGGCCCAGGCTTCCTGCAAGACGTTATGGATGGCAAGAAAACGTTCGAAGATCCGGCGTTCATCGAAGCCGTTGACAAGTTCCAAGAGCTGGTGCAAGCCGGTGCATTCCCGGACGGCGCGACCTCCATTGACGCTACGGCAGGCGGCAACATCTTCAAATCCGGCCAAGCCGCCATGTGGGTGATCGGTTCCTGGGAAACCGGGGCCATCGACGCTTCGTCCGTTGCAGGCAAAGTTGGTGCGTTCCCGTTCCCGACGGTGGGCGGCAAAGGGGATCCCAACGAGTTCATGCTGGCGCCGGGCAGCGCGTTTGCGGTATCGGCGAATAGCGAGCACTTGCAAGAAACGAAGGACTTCCTGAACTTCTTTACGCTGAACTTCCCGAAGAAGCAATTTGAGAACAAAAACGCTGTCGGCCTTGGCCAAAAAGTTGACGGCGACCTGAAAGCGGCCGGTTACTCCGACTTGGCCATCGAAGTCGCCGAATTGTTCAACAAAGTGAAGGGCGGCGACCTGGCGTTCGACAATACGATGAACCCGGCAACGGCGCAAGTCCACCTCAGCAGCATCCAGAACCTGTTCGTGCAGAAAGTGGATTCCGCTCAAGTGGCCAAAGAGCATCAAACCGCCTATGAAGCCAACAAGCAGTAATTCCATTAGCCAATAACCATACCTGATCTTCTAAAAAAAGTTACCTTTCCATCGATGCGAAGTAGCCCTTGTAAGCATTCGTGCTAGAGCGCTTCTTCGCATCGCATTTCTATTGGGGGGCGGAGAGATGAAAGTACTGAAGGTGCCCGCACGCACAATAGCCGTCTTCGTATTGCCTTGTCTGTTGTTGTATGTGTGCTTGGTGTTTGTTCCGATACTCGTATCGTTTGGGACCAGCCTGCTCAACTGGGACGGGATCACCACCCCGAAGTTCACGGGACTGTCCAATTTCCGAGATATGTTCTGGAACGATCCGGTCTTCTGGCCGTCGGTCCGGAGAACGCTGCTTTATGCGGTAGCCTCCATGCTGGAGATTCCGCTTTGCTTGTTTTTTGCGATTTTGCTTAGCCGTTATTTGAAAAAGGGGAACACGCTGGCGTCGATCTATTTTACGCCGGTCATTTTATCGGTTGTGATCATCGGACAACTCTGGAAAACGATCTATAACCCGACCTCGATGGGCGGCATGCTGAACGGCGTGCTTATCGCCCTGGGTCTGGACAGCTGGACGCATAACTGGCTGACCGAGCCGAAAATCGCGATGTACAGTCTGTATTTCGTGTCGCTGTGGCAGTATTTCGGCTATCATTTGTTGATTCAATATACCGGGGTGCAGAACATTCCGGACGAGATTTATGAAGCTGCAAAAATCGACGGGGCAGAAGGGTTCAAAGCAGACCGCTACATCACAATGCCGCTGATCGTCCCGATCTTTAAAATATCGATCGTCCTGGCGTTTATCGGCTCGTTGCAAGCGTTCGACCTCGTCATGGTGATGACCGCAGGCGGACCGGCGCATGCCACCGACGTCATCTCCACGCATATGTACAACAGCTCGTTCCTGTCCTTGAAATACGGGTACGGCAGCGCGATTGCCACGTTCCTGGTTCTGTTGTGCCTCACATGCACGGCGATCATCAACTCCATCTTCAACAAGCTTGAGCGCAAATACAGCTAGCAAAGGAGGCGAGGTTCATGCGAAAAATCAAAAAAGGAATCGTATACCTGCTGTTTGCGATTCCGGTGGTTACCCAGCTGTACCCGCTGTTGTGGCTGCTGCTGTATTCTTTGAAGACGAATGAGGAGATCATGGGCGGAAGCTTCTTCGCCTTGCCGAAAGAACTGCAGTGGCACAACTACAAAGACGCTTACGAGTCCGGGAGCTATTTGAAATATTTATCGAACAGCGTGATCGTTACCGGCATCACGATGATCTGCGTCATCCTGCTCAGCTCGATGGTGGCGTATGCCATTTCGCGGTTCCGCTGGCGGTATGGGAACATGGTCATGACCATCTTTTTGATGGGGATGATGATTCCGATGCAGGCTACGCTGCTGCCGTTGATGGTGATTTTTAAAAATGTCGATATTCTAAATACGCATCTGTCGCTGATTTTGCCGTATATCGCTTTTTCCACCCCGATCTCCGTCTTTATCCTCAGCGGGTTTATGAAGAGCATCCCGGCGGAAATCGAGGAATCGGCGTTTATCGACGGAGCAAGCATTTATCGGATTTTCCGCAGCATTATTTTGCCGGTGTCCGTCCCGCCAATGATGACGGTTTGTATTTTAACCTTTATCACGATTTGGAACGAATACATCTTGGCCGCCACGTTCATTTCGTCGGAGAGACTGAAGACGCTGCCGTTTGGGGTATATACATTCGTCAGCCAATATTCTGTAAACTACGGAGCCATCGGCGCTTTCCTTGTGATGGGGGCGCTACCGGTCATTTTGATCTATTTCTTCCTGTCGAACCAAATTACGAAAGGAATGGTAGCCGGAGCAGTAAAAGGGTAAAGATTGCGCTTGCAAAATAAGGACGCCATCTTATAATGAAGGAGCAGCAGGACACGGGGTTGGGAGGGAGAAAACAGTTGCGAAACAGCTTTCATTCCATAAACCATCGGTTGTTTTTGCTGTTTCTTTTTTGTATGTCGGGCATTTTGCTGATCGTCAGCGTGCTCTACTACAGCCGGACGACTGAGCAATATCACGAGAAAATTAGTGACCTATCGCAGAAAAACGTAGCTCAAACCGTCGGGCTGTTTAGCCTGCTTTATGAAGGGTACGACAGCTTGTCGAAGTCGATCACCAACAATTTTGAAATGATCCGCCTGCTGAACGAAAAAACCGACGAGCCGGCGGTTGCCTATATTAACGAACAATCGATTACGAACATTATCGGGGCGATCTTTTACTCGCGTGATGATTTGGTGGGCATTCACGTTATCACCAACCGGGGGAAGATCTACAATTACGGCAACTCGATGAATGTGCTGGATCCGTCCTATCCCCAGGAAGACTGGTACCGCCAGCTCCGCGATTCGTCCGGGAAATTGGTATGGTTAGGCGTCTATTCCCACTCGCTGATCGATTTAGCCGAGGACAGCCCGGTGTTTGCCTTTGGCCGGCAAATTTTTGATTTGAACGAGCACAAACCGATTGGCGTCGTGCTTTACGAGGTGAACCCGGGGCCGGTGCTGGATGCTTTGGATAATCTCAAGCTGGGCGAGCATAGCGAGGTCTATCTCGTCAATCAGCAAGGCCAAGTTGTCTCCTCGTTGACCGAACCGGCACCGATGCTGGACGACCTCCCGAAGCTGGATGCAGCCCGCAACTTGGTTGTAGAGCAGGAGGGTTCGGGGATCACGGTGGCGTCCCGTCTGCCTTTTTCCGACTGGTCGGTGGTCAGCGTGACTCCCCGGCAGGATTTGAATGTAGAGTTATTGGAAACGAAGCGGTATTTGCTGATCGTCATTTCGATCCTGATCATCGTCTCCGCCGTCGTCGCCAGCATTGTGTCGCGGACAATTGCCAATCCGCTGAAGAAGCTGATCCGCGAGATGCGACAGGTGGAAATAGGGAACTTCCGCGGGATGGTGAACGTCTCCTCCTACCAGGAGATTAATATTCTGGTCGCCTCGTTTAACCGGATGGTCAGCCGGATTGAGGAGCTGATTGAGCGGGTGAAGATCTCCTCGGTCAGTGAGAAGAACGCCGAGCTGCATGCGCTGCAGTCGCAGGTGAATCCGCATTTTTTGTATAACACGCTGGATATGATTTATTGGATGCTGGATGAGAAGGAGAACGACCGGTTAGGCGAGCTCGTCTTATCGCTGTCATCGATGTTCCGCTACAGCAGCGAGTGGAAGGACGGAGCGAAGGTTACGCTGCGCGAAGAGCTGGAGCAGATCAACCATTATTTGACGATTATCTTGATTCGGCTGGAGGGCCGGCTTCGGGTGGAGAAATCGATCGATGAACGGTGGCTGGACATTCGTCTGCCGAAAATGACCGTTCAGCCGATTATCGAAAACGCGGTGAAATATGGGCTGGAATCGCTCAAACGCCAAGGTGTGCTTAAGTTATATACCCAAGAGGTTGGAGATGTGCTGAAAATCGTGGTGGAGGATAACGGCAACGGGATGACGGCCGAGCGGCTAGCTTGGTTGAAGCAGTCGATCAACTGCCCGATCCCGAAGGTATCCGGCACGGGCAGCAGCGGCATTGGGCTGCAAAATCTGCACCGCCGCCTTCAACATATGTTCGGCGAACGTTATGGTCTGGAGATCGAAAGCATTCCTGATCAAGGAACCAAGGTGGCCGTCGTGCTGCCGCTTCCGATGGAGGGGGAGGTTGCCACATGAATATTTTGATTGCCGATGACGAACGGGCGATTCGCGAGGGCATTAAGCGAACGATTAAGCGGATTTATCCGGAGTACGGGGTGGAACTGGCCGAAGGGGCTGAGGAAGCGGCGAAGCTGATGGGTGAGAAGCGATTCGACATCGTGCTGACCGATATTTTGATGCCGGGAATGAACGGCCTGGAATTCATGCGTATTTTCAAACGCAGATTTCCCCGGGTGAAGTGGGTGGTCATCTCCGCGCACAGCGAATTCGCCTACGCCCAGGAGGCGGTGCGGCTGGGAGCTCGCGATTATCTGCTGAAGCCGATTGGGAAGACGCGCCTGCAGGAAATTATCAGTACCCTGGCCACGGAGGTCCGTGAAGAAAGCGAGCTGACGAAGGAAGAGGAGCTGTTAAAAGCTAATCTGAAATATTTGCGCGAGGGCGTATTTCAGCGATTGGCGTCGGGGCTGGATATCGGGAACCTGGATTTGACGCCGTTTATGGAGGACTATCGAAGCTTTTATTTGATGATGGTTCAGATGGATGCCGGGGACAAAAGCGTGCGGCTGGAGCATTTTATCGTTGAAAACGTGTTGTCCGAGCTGATCGAGCGCCATGGCCGGGGGTTTGTTGTCAGCTATGACCGCCAAAGCCTGCTGGGACTGATCACGCCGCGGGAGCCGGAGCGAATCGAACGGTTTCAGGAGGAAGTGAAGGCGCATTTGAAGCACTATTTGAAGGTGCCTTTTCAAATCGTGCATTCAGGCTTAAACAACGATTTCAAGTCGGTGCCGCAGGTGGTCATGCGCATGAAACAGGCTTCCGATTCGCCGGTTGCCTTGCTGGATCCGCCGAAGGGCAGCGGGGAGAAAGCGATCGAAGTTGCCCTCCAATATATCAAGGAGCACTACAATGAGGAGCTTTCTTTGGAAAAGGTCGCTTCCGTCGTCTTCCTGAACCCGGCGTATTTCAGCCAGCTGTTTAAGCAGAAGGTGGGACTCGGCTACAAGGAATACGTAACCTCGCTCCGTCTGGAGCAAGCGAAGCAGCTGCTGCTGAACCCGAAGCTGAAGATCGCGGAGATTGCGGAATACCTCGGGTATCAGGACATCCGCCATTTCGCGCAGATGTTCCGCAAGAAGTATCAAGTCACGCCGAATGAATACCGGCAGCAGCAGAATATTAACATCTTGCTGGCCAGCAGCGGCAAGAGGAGTAAGTAGGGAAGAGCGTTCTGTTCTGGTGTACAATGGGAGAATGAACGAATAGACGAGAGAGGATGTCGCAAGATTGCACCCAAGATATAGGATGGTATGGGTTGTTCAAAGAGGAATGTGACGTGTTGTGTTACATTCCTCTTTCTTATTTACAGAATTCCGTCGATTATTTGCACCCAACTTCGGAATGCCTAAATTTTTCCTTTCTATACCTTTAGTCCTATTCTATAATGTTAGCAAAATTTACATATCAGGGGTGGGAGTATGAATCGGAACGAAAGGTTGGGAAGAATCGCTGCTTGGCTTAGTGTCGGCTTCACGGCGGTCCTGGCTGTTTGTGCGTTATGGGCAAAGACGCCATGGTATATCCCCTGCCTTGTGCTATTTACTTTGCTCAGCTTGGGGTCTTCGTTGTTCTTTGGAACCGGCCTGCGGGCAGCACTGGGAGGCGGGGCGCTGGCGGGCAAGCGTTCTCCTTCGGGGACAGGTGAATCCCAGCGGGAGGAAACCGATTGGACGGCAGTATTCAATGAGTCGCTAGTGGCGGCGGATCGACTGCAGGCGGCGGTTGGCGAAGTGAGCGAGAGCCTCGAGCAGCTGCAACGATTAGCCGATACTGCAGCGGCCGAGGATCTGAAGCTCAAGCAAAGCAGCGAACGTTCGCTGGAACAGGTGCAGGAGAGCCTGGCGGCAATGGAAGAGGTGGCGGCCTCGGCCTCCCAAATCCATGACGCAGCGGGGCATTTGCTTACCCGCAGCGAAAACACTCGAGCCGAGGCCATGCGTATGGCGGGAGCGCTCGAAACCGTAGACGGCACCATTCGTTCTTTGGCGCAATCCCAAGAGTCGATCGTGGGGCCGATGGAGGATCTGGAGGGGAACACCCGGAAGCTGGGCGCATTGTATCGGAGCTTGGAGGAGATCGCGGCAGAGGTCGCGTTGCTTGCGCTGAATGCGTCGATCGAGGCGGCTCGTTTGGGCGAGCAGGGGAAAGGTTTCGATGTCGTCGCCGTGCGCATGCGCCAGTTGGCGGATCAAAGCACCAGGGCGATCAACTCCTCCGCCCCGTTGTTCCAGCAAATCTCGGCGGATGTCGAGCGTGTGAAGTCCACGCTGATAGAGGGACGTGACTCGGCCCTGGAAGGAATTTCGCTGATGAAGCGAATGGGGGAGGACATCCGGTTCATTGCGGATGAAGTGGCAGAGGTGAACGGGCTGGTTGCCGAGGCGGGACAGCGAAGCCGGGAACAAGCCGAGCTGACGCGGAATATGGAGGCGATGCTAAGCGAGGTGCATGAGGCTCTCAATCGGAGCATCACCCATGTGGAGGGAGCGCTGGCTCGGATGGAATCGGAGCGAGAGCATATTTCCAAGCTGCAGACGGTGGTCGTGGGCTTGGATCGGGCCCAGGGCGAACTGATGGTATCATTGAACTCCGTCCATTCCGGGGCGGATCCGGCTGCCGGTGGCGAAGACGCGGTGGCCCTTGGTCAAGCCTATGCCCGGAAGCTGCTGGAGGCAGCCGAACAGCCAGGTTTCCGCATGCTGGAGCCGGCTAGTCACCGGGCTGCACTGGAGCAGCTGTTAGCCGCAGAGCCTGGTCTAGAAGCGGCCTGGTCGAACCGCAAGGACGGCTCTTTTATCGTATCCATTCCGGAAGCCGGCTTGCTTAACGCCAAAGGACGGGACTGGTTCCGCCAGGCGATTGCCGGAGAGACGGTCGTCTCCGAAGTGTATATCTCCGCGATCACCAAGCGGCGTTGCATGACGCTGGCCGTGCCGATTGTCCGGGAAGGTGAAGTCATTGGTGTCCTGGGAGCCGATTTGTCTTTAGAACGGGGCTAAACAAAGGAATAACGGATTAGTTATTGTCAGTCCTCCGCTTTTCCCCTATAATCCAATAGAGAAGAAAGCCTTAAGACAAGCGTACAATTTGTGCCCGTAGGTCCTGGAGCAACGGTGAAGCATGCCGTACCGCTTCGGGTTAAAAGGGAAGCCGGTGCAAATCCGGCACGGTCCCGCCACTGTAAACAGGGACGAGCTCATGATGCCACTGTCGCCCGCGAAGGGAGATGGGAAGGCGAGTTTTCGTCGAGACCTGGAAGTCAGGAGACCTGCCACGGGAATTCAAGACGGTCCTTCGAGGAAAGGATAACGTTCTGCCAAGAGCATCATGGCTTGGCGCTGCCATCGTGGAGTCTCTCCGCTTTGCGTGCGCACAGCATGACTTTGTAGACGTAACCCCATCCGCTAGGATTGGGGTTTTTTCTTTGTGCCGGTAGAGGGTTAGCCGGACTTCTTCGCCGCCGGCTGCACAACGTACCGCTGGAACACAAGGCGTTTCTTTATTTACTGAAAAATAAAGCAAGGGGAGATCTGGAGATGAAAAACTGGAGAAGACTAGGAAGCCTGTGGCTGCTGGCGTTGCTGCTGGTGCTTGCGGCCTGCGGTAACAATAACGCCGTCACCCCGGGGACAGGGAACACAGCGGACGCTGCACAACCGACGCAAAACGCTGGAACGAACGCGGCGGCCGACAATTCGGCGGCACAAGAGACGACTTACCCTTATACCGTCACTGATTCTACCGGTAAAGAGTTTACGTTTGAAGCCGCGCCGGAACGTATCGTCTCGCTGGCGCCTTCGGAGACGGAAACGCTGTTTGCACTGGGACTGGACGAGCAGGTCGCTGGCGTATCCGACCTGGATGATTATCCTGAAGCGGTGAAGGACAAACCGCGGATGGGCGGGTTCCAGGTGAATGTCGAGGCAATCGTGGCGGCGCAGCCGGACCTAATTCTTGCGGCGAGCCTGATCGATGAAGCAACGGTCAAAAACTTGACGGATATGGGATATAAAGTGTTCCAGTCCAATCCGAAGACGATCAACGAAGTAATGGAGCATATTCGGACGATCGGCGAAATTACCAACCATCAGGCTGAAGCTGCTGAAGTGGTCGGCAAGATGAAGGAAGAGGTCCAAACGGTAACCGATGCGGTAGCTTCGCTAAGTGAAGACCAGAAGAAGAAGGTCTACATCGAGTTTTCTCCGGGATGGACGGTTGGCAAAGGCGAATTCATGGATGAGATGATCACGTTAGCTGGCGGCATCAACGTTGCTTCCGATGTCAAGGGATGGTCCGAGATCAATGAGGAACAAATTATCCAAGCGAACCCGGACGTCATTTTATACGCGAAAAGCGTTGTTGACGAAAATAACAAGACGTTAGCGGACATCATCAAAGGCCGTTCAGGCTGGGACCAAATTACGGCCGTGAAGGAGAACCGCATTATCGCTCTGGACGATAACCTGCTGAGCCGTACGGGCCCTCGCGTCACGCAAGGGCTGATTGAAGTGGCCAAGGCGGTTCACCCGGATTTGATCCAGCCATGAAGCGCGGCAAATTCGCCGGATACGGAGTCATCGGGCTCTTGCTCCTGGTTGTGACGCTGCTGCTCTGCATCGGCATCGGCTCCGTTTATGTGCCTGCTGGAGAAATCGCGGCGATCTTGCTGCACAGGCTCCCGGGGTTAGACCGCCTGATCACGCCGGATTGGACGATGGCAGCAGAGCAAATCGTCGTCCAGGTCCGGTTGCCTCGCGTGCTGCTCGGGATGCTGGTCGGCGCTTCGCTCGCCGTAGCGGGCGCCGGCTTCCAAGGGGTGCTGCGCAACCCGCTGGCGGATCCGTTTACACTGGGCGTATCGTCAGGTTCGGCAATCGGTGCGGCGGTGCTGATCTTTTTCGGATGGCAGTTTTCCCTGTTTGGGATCTTTACGCTTCCGATGGTTGCGTTCCTGGCGGGGGCGGTTACGTTATGGATCGTGATCTGGCTGGCTAGAGAGAACGGACGGCTGCCGATTGAAAGTCTGGTTTTGTCCGGCGTCGTGATGCAATCGTTCCTAGGGGCTGTTGTCTCCTTTTTAACGGCAATGTCGAAGAAAACCATTAATGAAATTTACTATTGGACGATGGGCAGTTTAAGCTTGCGCGGATGGTCGTATACGGCCATCCTTTTGCCGTATTTGCTGCTGGGAGCCTTATTCCTTTGGAGCCGGGCTAAACATTTGAACCTGCTGACTTTAGGTGAACGTCAAGCCTCCCATTCCGGGATGGCCGTAGAACGAACCAAACTAGCTGTGTTGCTCGTTGCTACACTGATGACGGCGGCTGCGGTATCCGTGTCAGGGGTAATCGGATTCGTAGGCCTGGTCGTTCCGCATATGATCCGTCTGATCACCGGCCCGGATTATCGGCTGATCATTCCTTTGTCGGCGCTGGGCGGCGGGATATTTATGATGTGGAGCGACTTGGCGGCTCGCTCGCTGCTGGCTCCAACGGAGGTCCCGCTGGGCATCGTCACCGCCTTTGTGGGGGCGCCTTTCTTTGGGTATCTGTTGTATCGGAAGAAGAAACAGAGGGAGGAGGAGCTGCGTTGATCAAGGTGTCTGGGGTTGCCAAGGCGTTTGGCCGGCTGGAGGTGCTTCACGGTGTGGACTGGCAGGTTGGCTCCGGTGAGTTTTGGGGCTTGATTGGACCCAACGGCAGCGGCAAAACAACCTTGCTCAACTTGATCTCCGGCGTGGAGAAGCCGGATGCCGGCGAGATTGCGTTGAGCGGACGACCGCTTTCGTCGTATTCGCGCAAGGAGCTGTCGCGCAAGGTCGCCGTCCTTCAGCAGGACGGGCTTCCGGCTGTGGCTTTTACGGTGCGTGAAGTGGTGGAAATGGGGCGGTTCGCCCATCAGGATTGGCGCGGCAAGGAGATCGGCGGGGCGAAGGCAGGCGAACGCCTCATTGATGGAATTATGGAACGTCTCGACCTGAAGGAGCTGGAGCATCGTCCGCTGAGTGCGCTTAGCGGGGGGCAACGCCAGCGGGTAGCACTTGGGAAGGTGATGGCTCAGCAGCCCGAGCTGGTGCTGCTCGATGAACCAACAACCTATTTGGATTTGCGTTACCAGATGCAATTTATGGAGCTGGTGGCCGAATGGCAGCGCGATGCCGGACTTACCGTCGTTTCAGTGATGCATGATTTGAATTTGGCTGCCTTGTTTTGCAGCCATCTCTTAGTGATGAGCGGCGGGCAAATTGTGGCGCAAGGCGCGCCGGACGGCATTTTGTCACCGGAGCTGGTTGAAACCGTATTTGGAGTTCAGGCCCATCAAGTGGTTCATCCGGATTCGGACGTTCCGCAGCTATTGCTGCGCCGGGCAAGTTTAGGTTAAGGGTACGAGTCAGTAATACAGAAAAGGGGAATATGGTTATGGCATACAATTCAGTCGAACAGCTTGCGCAAGCAATTACTCCTTTGGACGAAGCAGCGATGAAAGCGGCGCAGGTCCATTTGGACCAGTTGACGAAGCCGCCGGGAAGTCTCGGGAAGTTGGAAGGATTGGCAGTGAAGCTGGCAGGCATCACGGGAATCATTCGTCCGGAGTTTCCAAAACGGTCGGTAATCGTAATGGCGGCGGACCATGGCGTTTGTGAGGAAGGGGTCAGCGCGTTTCCGGCAGAAGTGACGCCGCAGATGGTGCATAACTTTTTGGCCGGCGGCGCAGCGGTGAATGTGCTGGCACGCCAGGCTTCGGCTGACGTCGTTTGCGTGGATATCGGGGTGAATGCAGAGATGTCACATCCGGGGCTGCTGCAACGTAAGTTGCGTTACGGGACAGGAAATATGGCCAAGGGACCGGCGATGAGCCGGGAGGAAGCCGAAGCCGCCATTCGAGTTGGGGCCGAGGTGGTCGCTGATGCGGTGTCCCAAGGCGTTCGACTGTTCGTCACCGGGGAGATGGGTATCGGAAACACCACAGCCAGCGCTGCGATCATGAGCAGTCTGACGGGGATCGCACCGCAGCAGAGCGTTGGCCGTGGAACCGGGGTCAACGATGAACGGCTTCGGCACAAAATTTCCGTCGTGGAGCGGGCGCTGGAGGTCAATCGCCCGAATGCCAACGATCCGCTGGACGTGCTAGCTAAGGTCGGCGGACTGGAGATTGCCGGAATGACTGGCGTCATTCTGGGAGCCGCAGCTCATCGCTGCCCGGTCGTGATCGACGGCTTTATTTCAACTGTGTCCGCGCTGCTGGCGGTACGTATACAGCCGAATGTTGCCGACTATATTATTGCTTCGCACGTCTCCCACGAGCAAGGACACCGTGCGCTCCTGCAGGAGCTTGGCCTTAACCCGATGCTGGAGCTGGATATGCGGCTTGGGGAAGGCACAGGCGGCGTGCTGGCGCTCCATCTTGTAGATGCGGCTTGCCGGATCATTGCCGAAATGGCGACGTTCGAAAGCGCGGGCGTCGCGTCCGGTGAAGGAAATGGTGGGGGGACCGAGTGATGAAGATCCTGGTGACCGGCGGAGCCCGCAGCGGCAAAAGCACATTCGCTGAACGTTGGGTCATGAAACAGGCAACATCCGCTGATTACGTTGCAACGGCGCAAGCGTTTGACGATGAGATGAAGGCCCGTATCAGGTTGCACCAGCTCCAGCGGGAGCAAAGCGGGTTCACCTGGACGACGCATGAAGCGCCGCTTGAACTAGCAGAGCTGCTGCAGGAGTTAGGTAAGCGGCCCGTTGCAAAGGAGGGCGCGGCCGCCGAAGCCGCGGGTCCGGTTGTGCTGGTCGACTGCCTGACGTTATGGTTGTCGAACGTGCTGCTGAGCGCATCGGAACAGGCCGATGGTGTGGACGCCGTTTTGACGCGGGAAATTGAGCGGTTGACCGCTGCGGCCGAGGCTTTTCCCGGCACTTTGGTGATGGTTACAAATGAGGTTGGCAGCGGGATCGTGCCGGAGTATCCGCTTGGCCGGCAATATCGGGATTGGGCCGGGCTGCTGAACCGAACGATGGCGTCGATCGCGAATCAGGTGTTTCTGGTTACCGCCGGCATCCCCATCGAGTTGAAAAGCAGGGAGTATCGCTTATGACGAACGGACCAGAGCACAAAGCGCCCTCCGGGGCGGGTAAGCATGGAGCTCTGCAGCCGATCTTGGCGGCCTTCCAGTTTCTGTCACGCTTTCCGGTACGGGCTGAACTGGATTTTACAACGGACTTGCTGCGGCGCAGTATCCCCTATTATCCGCTTGTCGGAGCAGCAATCGGCGCTGTCGTCTGGGCAGGCGGCTTGCTTGCCGACTGGCTGCTTCCTTCGTACCCGGCAGCCATCCTTTCCTTATTGATTTGGGTTGGATTAACTGGAGGTTTGCATTTGGACGGTTGGATGGACACGGCCGACGGACTGCTGAGCTACCGGTCACGCGACAAGATGCTTGAGATCATGAAAGACAGCCGGGTAGGCGCCATGGGCGTGCTGGCCTGCGTCCTATTGCTGATGCTCAAAGCCTCGCTGCTGACCTCGCTCTTCCAAGGGGGCCTGCTGACGTCAGGACTGGCGATATGGCTGGCACCTCTGTGGAGCCGGTGGTTTATGACCCGGGCGATGCACCGCTGGCCCAAGGCCCGGCAAGGTGAGGGATTGGCTGCGCAATTCCACGGCTTCAGCGAACGGGATGCCTGGGGGAGTACCATCATGGCGGTGACGATATCCGTTGTAGTGTTGCTGCTCACTTTGCTCGTGTCGCTGGGAGGAATGGACGAATCGGCTTTGCTGCGATCGCTGCTGTTTATCGGCTTGTCTCCCTTTATCGCCTGGGCGGCGGGAACTTGGGCCGCTCGACGAATCAATGCCAAGCTCGGCGGTTTGACCGGCGATACCTACGGGGCGCTGGGCGAAGGGTTGGAAGCTGTCCTGTTGCTGCTTGCAGTGCTGATTTTTGCCCATTGATAACTCGCGGAGCGGAGGTGCTCTTGGGGGAGGGGACCTTCTACGGCGAGCCTTTTGCATCATTATCCCCTTGAATCAGAACCAAGGAGAAAAGAAGAAGGTTAGAGCTGGACAGATTAATCGAGAATCCTAAGAGAAACAGGTCGACTGTTAAGTAGCGGAGAATCAAAATCGTGCATTATCACCGTATGCTGAATGAAAGGGATAATGGTGGAAAGGTCGAGCGTCATCACCACCACCTGATCGAGAGGGATAATGGTGGAAAGGTCGAGCGTCATCACCACCACCTGATCGAAGGGGATAATGGTGTAAAAGGCCCTGGCAAGATACTACACTGCTGCACGGTTTGGAAAGGAGGGGAACGCGATGGGCGAAAATCATAAGAAGCTTCTGGATCAGGATCAGGAAAAAAGCGCATCAGCATCAGGTGCTGTACTCATGGTTCAAGGGACGGCGTCTGACGTGGGCAAGAGCGTGATCGTGACGGCGCTGTGCCGTATTTTTGCGCAGGATGGGCTTAGACCAGCTCCGTTTAAGTCGCAAAATATGGCTTTGAACTCGTATGTTACAGCGGACGGCCAAGAGATTGGACGGGCCCAAGGCATTCAGGCGGAGGCTTGCGGCATTGCCGCCACCACCGACATGAATCCGGTACTGATCAAGCCAACTGGGGACATGCATTCGCAGATCGTTGTTCATGGGCGTCCTTACCGCCACTTAAGCGCATCTGATTATCGTGAGGAATTTTTGCCTAAAGCCAAGCCGCTGGTGATGGAAGCGCTCAGCCGGCTCCGCGACAAGCATGGCATTGTGGTGATCGAGGGGGCTGGGAGCCCGGCGGAAATCAACCTGAAGCAACGGGATATCGTCAACATGAACTTGGCTGAATGGGCGGATGCTCCCGTGATCTTGGTGGGGGATATTGACCGCGGCGGCGTTTTTGCTTTTCTCGTTGGTACCCTGGAGCTGCTTGAGCCACACGAACGCGCCCGCGTAAAAGGGTTCATTATCAACAAGTTCCGCGGCGATTTGTCTCTATTGCAGCCCGGGCTGGATTGGCTGGAGCAGCGGACCGGAATTCCCGTACTAGGAGTGCTCCCCTTTCTGCCTGATCTGGATATCGAAGCAGAGGATTCCGTTGTCCTGGATACCTATCCTGCCCATCCAGAGCAAGCGCCAAGTAAGGAACTGGACATCGCAGTCATCCGTTACCCGCATATTTCCAACTTCACCGATTTTGATCCGTTGGCCGCCGAACCGGACGTGTCGCTACGTTATGTAAGCAAGCTGTCGGAGCTTGGGCATCCCGATGCGGTGATTTTACCGGGGACCAAGGATACGATCAGCGATCTGGAATTTTTGCGTAGGCAAGGGCTGGCGGAGGCTATTTGCAGCCTGATTGAAGAGGAGACGCGCACCCAGCTGGTCGGAATCTGCGGCGGATATCAAATGCTGGGAGAACAACTGCATGACCCCGAAGGCGTGGAGTCCAATGAACCGAGGTCTGCGTTAGGATTGGGCCTGCTCCCCTTGGCAACAACCTTCCTCTCAGGCAAAAAAACGGTACGGGTGCACGGCTATACGTGCGAGGACCAGCCGATATCGCTGCACTCTAAGAACCGCCGGCTGCCGATCTCAGGCTATGAGATTCATGCCGGCTCGACCCAGCAGCTGCGGGACACTCGTCCCTTATTTATGCTTCGGGTCAATGAGGAGCCAGTACAAGGGTCAGGGACAGCCCCGGAGTTAGAACAGGCTGAGACGCAAACACATCCGGAAGGCGCAGCCCGCGCCGATGGCAGGGTGTTTGGGACGTATCTGCACGGAGTGTTCCATAATGATGCCTGGCGACGTGCTTGGCTGGACGGACTGCGTACGAGCAAAGGGCTCGAACCTTTGGGCGTCACCTTTGTTTCTTCCTCGCGGAAGGAGGAAGCCTTCGATCGGTTAGCGGAGCAGGTTCGCAGGCATTTGCGCATGGATCTCATTTACGACATCGCCGGGATCCAAGGTAAGCTTTGACAAATCGGGTGATGTTAGGGTAGGATAAAAATACGCTTAATTTTCGATGGGTAAAGTCGAAAAGCGGGGGAACCAATCTTTTGGGGCGAATCGTTGTAGGATTAACGTAGGGAACCATCTTTCCCGAGCCCGTCAGCTAACCTCGTTTGCAGTGGATGGGTCATTTTAATATTATTTCAGTCATCAATTAATGACCCTGTTCTTTGAAGCGGGGTCTTTTTGCGTTCTGCAAGACCTTTGACCCGAGCATTCGGCGGAGTACTCGCATTCACTGCAAGTTTCGAGCTTCTTCTTTACGCATCGCACTATTAAAGGAGGAGAGGATTTATGGCTAGTCCGAAGTACATCACCGATATTGCCAAGGTGAGCCAGTTGTCCGAGCAGGAGCGGCAGGAGTTGAAACCGATTACGGACAAATTCGTTTTTCGGGTGAATGACTACTATTTGAATTTGATCGACTGGAATGATCCAGAGGACCCGATCCGCAAGTTGGTGATCCCCAATACGGGAGAGCTGAAGGAATACGGGCGTTGGGACGCTTCCGACGAAGCGGCGAACTATGTGGTGCCTGGCTGCCAGCATAAATACCGCACGACCGCGCTGCTGATCGTGTCCGAGGTTTGCGGCTCCTATTGCCGGTATTGCTTCCGTAAACGGTTGTTTCGCAACGATGTGAAGGAAGCGATGGCGGATGTCACGCCTGGCATCGAGTATATCGCCCAGCATCCGGAGATCAACAACGTCCTGTTAACCGGCGGTGACAGCTTGATTTTGGCTACAAAGAAACTGCGTTCGATTCTCGAACGGCTAAGAGCCATTGAGCATGTAAAAATCATCCGACTCGGCTCCAAAATTCCTGTTTTTAATCCTATGCGTATTTATGAAGATCCGGAATTGCTGGATCTGATTAGGGAGTTCTCCACTGTAGACCAACGGATTTATGTCATGGCGCATATCAATCATCCGCGCGAAATTACCCCTGAAGCCAAAAGAGGGTTCCAGGCGTTACACGACGCTGGGGCTATCGTGGTTAATCAAACGCCGATTCTCAAAGGCATCAATGATGATGCGGCCGTGCTTGGCGAATTGCTGGACCGCTTATCGTGGGCCGGCGTCACTCCGTACTATTTCTTTATCAATCGTCCCGTTGCCGGAAATGCTGATTTCGTGATCCCGCTGAAACGAGCATATCAACTGGTGGAGGAAGCGAAAGCCCGTACATCGGGGCTTGGCAAACGCGTGCGGCTTTCAATGAGCCATTCTTCGGGAAAAATCGAAATCCTGGCCATTGAAAACGGGCAGGCTTATCTCAAATATCATCAGTCCCGGGACGGTGAATACGGCAAATTTATGATTTTGCCTTGCCCGGATGATGCTACCTGGTTCGACGATCTGCCAGGCAGTGAAGCGTACTGGAAGAAGCCGGAATCGAAGCTGGATACGCAGTCGGATCAGCCAACGGAAGACGCTGCAAGCGCAGTGTCCATTACGGGATAAAACAAAACGTACCCTTCCGCTTCCCCGATCAGGGGAGCGTGAAGGGTACGTTTTGTTTTTAGAGTCAGATCCGGAATTTTGCGATCGACTCCTGCAGCGCCAACGCCTGCTCATGCAGCGAACGAACCGTACGCGCGTGATTTTCCATTTCGCTCAGTTGTTGCTGCGAATAGCTGCTGATTTGCTCCATGTTAGCGAGCGACTTGGCGGTAATATTGGCGGATTCCTCCACCGATGCGGTCACTTCCTCGGTACCGGCGGATACCTCTTGGGTGGATGCTGAGACCGATTGAATCGTCAAGTTCACGTTCTGAATCAGCTTAGTTAATTGTTCAAACGCCTGACCAGCTTGCTTCACCCGTTCTGTTCCGGAGACGATTTCCTCGCTGGCCCGTTGCATAGCGTTGACGGAGTTTTCCGATTCTTCTCGAATACTGAGCAGGTTCTCACCGATTTCCTCCATCGCCTGGCGGGACTGCTCAGCCAGCTTACGGACTTCTTCGGCGACGACAGCAAACCCTTTGCCGTGCTCGCCGGCCCGTGCCGCTTCGATCCCCGCATTCAGTGCCAGAATATTAATTTGCTTCGTAATTTCCGTAATGGTTACGACAACGTTTGAAATTGACTCCGAGCGATCATTCAGCGTGCGGATATGCCCCAGCGTCCGATTAGCCGCATCTTCTACATGCTGCATCTGCGTAACCGCCGTTTGTGCCAAAGTATTCCCGGCACCGGCTTCATCCGCAGCTTGTCCAATCTGTTCGGTGACTTCGGCAGACGAAGCGGCAATGTGCTGTACACCTTGCGAAATTTCTTCCATCGCACGGGCGTTTTCGGCCGCTGCGGACGCAATCGTCATGCTGCCGGCTTCGATTTCCTTCGTCGCTACATTGGAACGGGCGATCAGATCCTCAAACGTCGTAACCGAACGGGACAAGTTCTCTGAGCCGTCGACGACCGCCCGGGACGTTTGCATCACGGCAGCGAACATGTCTTTGAGCTGATGAGTCATCGTTTGGAAGCTCCCGGCTAATTGGGCGATTTCGTCATTTCCTTTCACTTCGATGGTATGGCGGAAGTCCCCGCCAGCCATTTGTTCCGTGACCGTCACGAGCTTTCGGATCGGCTTCGTGATTCGCGTACTAACAAAGTAAGCTGCCGCCATGCCCGCCACAATGACAAGCAAGGTGATGCCGATACAGATGTATAAAATTTGGTCTTTCTTCTTATCGATGAAGGTAGCGTCAAGGCCCACGGCGAGCATCGCTTTGCTGCCGGGAATCGCGATGAAAGCTGTTTTGTGCGAGCCGAATTTGTCGGTATACAACTCACTGATTTGTACCCCGCCATTGGCCGCAGCGGTCATGGCCGGCTGAAGCTCCAGCTTGTCGCCGGGGGTCATCTCCGAGTTCTCATTCGTCGCCAGAACTGTAGCGCCGTCATCTTGAATATGTAGTAAATAAGCAGTGCTCAAGTTGTAGTCCTTAGTGCTCTTCGTCAAATACGATTCCACCGCAAAACGGGAGTTATCTTTACCGCTGAGCAATTGCAGGGATTGGGTCGTATCTAACCGTTTGAAGATGTCTTGAGTACTAGTTTGCAGCACTTTATCGAACTGTGGCAGCACATTTTGCTCAATGATCCCCATAGAGATGTTATAAAAGCTGACGCTAAATAAAAGTGAAGATACGACAATAATCACCGCATAGGTACTCATCAATCTGCGGCTGATGGAGCGATTAATGACCTTGAACACGAAAATCCTCTCCGTTCCCCTTAAAAAATGTGAAGTATACGCCTGGCTGTCTCTCTTTTCTTTTTAACCAGCGGTTCATAAATATCATTTTATAGGAAAAAAGGTCCTTTGAAAACGAAAAATTCCTACATTTTTTGGTTTTCGTAAAAAGTTTCAAAAAAAACGTCTAAATCTATCGGAAAAAGCTAAAAAGAGAGCCCTGCGAATCATTTTTTGGAGATCGCCAGGGCTCTTCGAGTATGAATATTACATTACATGTTAGATATAAGTTAGTTGTTTCGGATAAGATGTGAGCACTTCAACGCCGGTTGCTGTGACTAGCACATCATCTTCGATACGAACTCCTCCGATGCCTGGCACATAAATGCCAGGTTCAACCGTAAAGACGTGGCCTTCTGCGAGGAGAAATTCGTTCTCCCCATGAACCGAAGGGAACTCGTGCACGTCGATCCCCAGCCCATGGCCAAGGCGATGGATAAAATAAGGTCCATAGCCGGCAGCTTCGATTACTTCGCGGGCGGCGCGGTCAATGGAGGCGAAGGTGACGCCCGGCCGGATGGCGGCAATCGCAGCTTCATTGGCTGCCAGCACCGTTTCATAAATCCGGACGAGTTCCTTGGTCAGCTCGCCAACCGCGAAGGTACGCGTGATGTCGGATGCGTAGCCATTCGCATAAACGCCGATGTCAAACATCAGCAGGTCGCCGCGCCGGATTTGCCGGTCGCCGGGGACGCCATGCGGCAGGGCAGTTTTCTCGCCGGACAGCACCATGGAATCGAAGGAAGGCCCGTCTGCGCCGAGCTTGCGGATTTGGTACTCGACTTCCGCAACAAGCTCGTTTTCGCTTACGCCTTCCGTTGCTTTTTTCAGCGATTCGCTAAGCACCTGTTCGATCAGATGTACGGCGTGCTTGATCTTGCTGACTTCTTCTGGGCTTTTCCGCACCCGCATGTCCCGAAGCCAAGATCCAACATCTACAGATTCGGAGAACGAGAGCTTCTCCTGCATTCGCTCGAAGTTGGCCACGGAGACCTGCTCCTTCTCAAAGCCCAGCGTACCCAGCGAGCCCGCGAGGCGTTGCTTCAAGAGGGCGTAAGGGTCGTCCGTATCGCTATGGGTGATGATCTCCGTTAAGTCCGCGGCTTTGCGGGCTGCCTCTTCATCCAGCGCAGGGACGACCAGAAAAGGCTCGCTTCCCGCCTGAAGGACGGCGCCGAGGAAGCGTTCATGCGGATTGCTCAGAAAGCCGGTAAGGTAATACACATGCTTCGGATCAGTGATCAGCAGCGTGTTGACGCCGGATTCACGCATTTTGCGTTCTAATGCAGTCCATTTATCATTCATTTTGCAAAAAACTTCCTTTCGTTCAGTCTCTTATTCCATTATAGGCCAATGCGGGGAGGAACGATAGTTAGGATCGTTGCGCCGGGCGGGCCAGGGCGGGACGGATTGCTTTTTTAGGTAAAAGGTTTACTTTTTAAATATTTTCAATAAAATAGGAAGAAGTTAGATTATTCAAATTTGAATATGAAACAAAGGAGAGAAGATGTTGGCTACTGCAACGAAAAATTCTACCCGGCTCATCTTGTTCGGATTAATGCTGGGGATTCTGATGTCAGCGATGGACAACACGATCGTGACGACGGCCATGGGGACGATTGTTGCCGATCTCGGCGGAATGGAGCAGTTCGTTTGGGTGACTTCGGCCTATATGGTGACGGTGATGGCGGGGACGCCGATTTTCGGCAAGCTGTCGGATATGTATGGCCGGAAACGCTTCTTCCTATTTGGCATCGCGATGTTCCTGCTTGGCTCCGTGTTGTGCGGGCTCGCCGGAAGCATCGTGCAGCTGAGTATTTTCCGCGCGATCCAGGGGATCGGCGGGGGAGCGCTGATGCCGATTGCGTTTACGATCATTTACGATATCTTCCCAGTGGAGCAGCGGGGGAGAATGACCGGACTCATGGGTGCCGTGTTTGGCACGTCGAGTATTTTTGGCCCATTGTTGGGCGCGTTTATCACCGACTCGCTAAGTTGGCATTGGGTTTTCTACATTAATGTGCCGATCGGTATCGTGTCGTTGGTGTTGATTATCTTCTACTATAAGGAGTCGTTGACGCACGCGAAGCAGCAGATCGACTGGGGCGGGGCATTTACTTTGGTTGGCGCTGTGGTGTGCCTAATGTTTGCCTTGGAGCTGGGCGGCGAGAAATACGCATGGAATTCCAGCGTGATTTTGGGCTTGTTTGCGGGATTTGCCGTGTTGTTTGCCGCGTTCCTGCTGCTCGAAACGAAAGCGCAAGAGCCAATCATATCGTTTGATATGTTCAAAAATCGGCTTTACGCGACAAGCTGTTTGTTGG
Organism: Paenibacillus phoenicis; assembly: GCF_034718895.1. Classification (NCBI taxonomy): domain Bacteria; kingdom Bacillati; phylum Bacillota; class Bacilli; order Caryophanales; family Paenibacillaceae; genus Paenibacillus; species Paenibacillus phoenicis. Next base: position 367,238 of record NZ_JAYERP010000001.1, read on the forward strand.
CTTTATTTTACGGGAGTGTATTTATCGTTGCTACGGTATATATCCCGATCTTCGTGCAGGGCGTCTACGGCGGATCGGCGACCAACTCCGGCATTATTCTGATGCCGATGATGATCGGTTCGGTGGTCGGCAGCATGCTGGGCGGGATGCTCGCTTCCCGCATACCATACCGCACGGTGATGGCCTTGTCGGTGGTTTGCTTCGTCGGCGGTATCTTTGCGCTTAGCACGTTAACGAATGATTCGTCTCGCATGCTGCTTACGCTTTACAGCATCCTGACCGGCTTTGGCGTTGGCTTCTCCTTCTCGGTGCTCAGTATGGCGTCCGTGCATCACTTTGACATGCGGCAGCGCGGAGCGGCGACATCAACCAACTCGTTCCTCCGTTCGCTGGGCATGACGCTGGGGATTACGATCTTTGGTATCGTGCAACGCAACCTGATGTCGGGGGCCATGGCCGATGCGTTTGCTGGAATGGGACAAGGCGGCGGGAATTTCGGCGATACCCGGGAAGCGCTGAGTCCGGAGAAAAGAGCGCTGATTCCGCCGGCGATTTTGGACAAAATTACAGAGGCGTTGTCCATTTCGATCGCCCATACGTTTATGTGGGCCCTCATTCCGACCGTTTGCGCAGTGCTGGTCGTGCTCGCCATGCCGAAGGACCGAATCGAGCGCAAGGCGTTAAAGCCGTCGAATCAGCGGGGGTAAGCAGCAATGAAAGCTTTAGCGATCCGTCTTTGTATTTTGGGTCTGCTGCTCGAGGAGGATCAGCATCCTTATGAGATGCTCATCCGTATCCGGGATCGGTTCCTCGACCAGCACGGCAATTTCAAAATCGGTTCGCTGTATTACGCCGTCGACCAGTTGGCCAAATCGGGGCATATCGAGGCGGTGGAGACGATTTATGGCGAGGGCCGTCCGGACAAGACGGTCTATCGGATCACGGACAAGGGCCGGGAGTATTTTCAGAAGTTGCTGATCGATCGGTTCCAGGAGGAAGTGTCCGGATATCATCCGCTGCATGTTGCTTTGGTCTTTGCCAGGTATGGGGACCGGGAGAAGCTGATCGCCATGTTGCAGGACCGGATTCGGAAAGCGGAGCATGAGGTCAATTTGAGCTATCAGGTTTACGAAGAACATCGGGGGATCGTACCAAGGAGCGTGCTGCACCTGATGGTCGGACGTTACGAGCATGCCCGGACGGAGCTCAATTGGCTGCGGCGGCTGCTCAAAGATGCCGAGGCCGGACGGTTGGGGGACCGCGATCCGGTTGATTTGCTAAACGAAGAGGAATAAAAGAAACTCCCCGGGCACCGTGTGCGATTTTCGCTGACGGTATCCGGGGAGTTTTTTTAGGTTTATCTATTTGAGTTTTGGTCTGGTGCATCCGGCCGCAGTTCTTTGACCAAGCTTGGCGGCGTTCGGCCTTCGAGGGCGGCCACCAGGTTTTCAGCGGCCCGCATCGCCATTTGCCGGCGAGTTTGGTCTGTCGCTGATCCGATATGCGGCAAGGTCACTACGTTTGGCAGCTTCAGCAGCGGATGGTCCGGATCGATCGGTTCCTTCTCGAACACATCCAATCCCGCGCCGTAGATTTGACGGTTCTGCAAAGCGGCGGTCAGCGCCTGCTCGTCAACGGTAGCCCCTCTGGAGGCGTTGACGAACACAGCCGTCGGCTTCATCAAGGCAAATTCCCGAGCGCCGATCAGCTTGCGCGTTTCCGGTGTGAGCGGCGTGATCAGCACGATAAAATCCGCTTCCTTCAGCAGCTCATCCAGGGTGCAATAAACGGCACCCAGCCTAGCTTCGGCTTCCGGTTTCCGGCTGCGGTTGTGATACAGCACCTGCATCCCAAAGCCGAATTGCCCCCGATGGGCCACCGCTTCGCCGATTTCCCCCATCCCGATGATGCCAAGCTTCTTGTGGTGGACGTCGAGACCAAACAGGTTTTGGCCGTCACCGCGTTTCCATTTCCCTGCCTTCACGTATCGGTCCAGTTCCGATACCCGGCGGGCGACGTCCAGCATCAGGGCGAAAATCAAGTCGGCGACGGTGTCGTTCAGGACGGCCGAGGTGTTGGTTCCCAGCACGCCGCGGGCTTTCATCGCCTCGAGATCAAAGTTGTTGTAGCCAACGCTGATATTGCTGACAACTTTTAATTTGGGGGCATGATCCAACAGCTCCTGATTGATGCTGCGGTCCGCGGTCAACAATCCCTCGACGTCGCTTAAGCTGGCTAGAAGTTGGGCGCGGGTGATCGGTTCGTCGCCTTCCCATTTGCGGATTTCACAATGCTCTGCCAGATAATGTTCGACTTCCGGGGGGATCGGCCGGGAGATAAACACTTTTGGTTTCATGAGGTTCTCCTCTCTCAGGGGGATAGATCCATTGTTACGCACACCACGTAGACAAGGATTTAGCGATTATCGACTTTTTCCGGATACATATCATGATTAAGCAGGCGATGTTCCGCCATCGCTTCGTACTTGGTGCCGGGACGGCCATAGTTGCAGTAAGGATCGATGGAGATGCCGCCGCGCGGCGTAAATTTGCCCCAGACTTCGATGTACTTCGGATCCATGAGCTTGATCAAATCGTTCATAATGATGTTCACACAGTCCTCATGGAAATCGCCATGGTTGCGGAAGCTGAACAGATAGAGCTTTAACGACTTGCTTTCCACCATTTTGATATCGGGAATATAGCTGATGTAGATGGTGGCGAAGTCAGGCTGTCCTGTGATCGGGCAAAGGCTGGTAAACTCCGGGCAGTTGAATTTTACAAAATAATCACGGTACGGATGTTTATTGTCAAAGGTCTCTAATACCTCAGGCGCGTAGTCAAAAGGGTATTTGACGCCCTGGTTGCCCAGCAGGGTCACGTCTTGCATTTCTTCGGGTTTTCTTCCGGCCATGTGAAGCCCTCCTTATAGATATATTCATTAAAGCAATCTAGCGGACCGTACAGCCCTTATTTGCCTTTTTCCCGGACATTTCCTGTTGTAACGGACTCCAGCGACCTTATTTGGCTTTTATCGCAGCCGATGTGCTGTTTTACATCAAAATAAGGTCTACTGAGTCCGGTAGATTTGGAAAGCTCCCTCGGAGCCTCAAATAACGTCTCTGGTGTCCGTTAGCCGCGGGGTGGAGGTCTCGGCTGCATTCAAGATTCGATGCCGAACCAGCCTCCTCGAATCCGCCTCGTGATCGAAAGCCGATTGATGAACTGCCGTTTCAATGAAGGTTCAAAAATCGGGTTTGGAGCACCGAGAAGGTTGGATGAAGCTAGAGACTGAGTAGCGGAGCATAGCTAGGAGCTATGTGAGCAACGGAAGGCTCGGCTGAATTCAAGATTCGACGTCGAACCTGCACCCTCGAATTCGCCTCGTGATCGAAAGCCGATTTTTGAACTTCCGCTACACGCCGCGTTTGTTGCCCCAGACGAGGGCGTGGAGCTGCGGCAGCACCCGGACATTGTTCAGGTCCGGCGTGGCCATTACCTTGTCGATGAGCGCTTCGTAGCGGCGCAGCAGGTCGGACGCATGCTCCTGGATGTCCATCCGCTTCACGTCCGGGTTGCCCACCTGCACGTACATCGGCACGTTGGGGTAGCGAGTGTGCACCCGCTTGGCGTAAGCCAGATCGTCATCGTCAAACACGACGACCTTCAAGCTGACGGCGAGCGGGTGAGGCCGGGCAGCCAGCCTAGCGACGATATCGTCCAGCACGTCCCAGTTGGTGTCCATGCCCGAGCTTGGCGGCTTCGGCGACAGAGTCACCTGGTCGACCTCGGCCAGCCAATCCTGCCAACGCGAGCCTTGCGTCTCGACTGCGACGGTGATGCCTTCGGCGTGAAGCAGCTCCACCAAGCTGGCCAGCTGCGGCAGGAGGGCGGGGTTGCCGCCGGACAAGGTGACGTGGGAGAAACGGTCGCCGCCGATGTCGCGCAGCTCGCCAAGGATTTCCGCCGGGGTCAGGCGGCGGATCATCTCCTTCGCGCTGCCGTCCCAGGTGAAGGCGGAGTCGCACCAAGAGCAGCGATAATCGCAGCCGGCGGTGCGGACGAACATCGTCTTCTGTCCGATCACCATACCCTCGCCTTGTACGGTGGGGCCAAAGATCTCCATGACGGGGATCGGCAGCTCGCGGTGCTCTTGTGTGGTCGCTTCCTTACTCATCCTGCATCCACTCCCGTCTCGCTTCCGCATAGCTGGTTGGCGTCTCATAGAGGCGGACGAACTCCGTCCGGGCCTCCAGCACCGGATTGCGATAAGCTTCCGATTGCAGCGCCTCCTCCATCTTCTCGAACAGCCACACCACCATATTTTCGGCGGTGGTATTCATCGGCGGCAGCGTTTCATTAATGTAACGATGGTCCAGATAAGCTTCAATTTCGTTCTTCCAAATCTCCTTGATCGTGCCAAAATCAACGGTCATGCCGATCTCATCCGGCCGGCCGCTGATGCCAAACACCACTTTGTACGTGTGGCCGTGCAGGTTTTTGCATTTGCCGTCATACGCATGCAGGTGGTGCGCGGCATCAAAAGTGAATTCCTTGCTCACCAGCACCCGGCGGCGGTGGTAACGTAGCTGGTCCCGGCGGATGTCCTGGTCCAGCTTCTGCAGCGCTTCAACGATGCGAAATTCCTCCGGTGTCCGGTTCATCGTGAATTCGCCTCCTGGCGTTCCAGCAAGTATTTGTCCAGTCCAGCTTTTCTCAGCTTGCAGGCCGGGCATTCGCCGCAGCCATCGCCGATGATACCGTTGTAGCAGGTAAGCGTCCGTTCGCGCACGAAATCAAAGGCTCCAAGCTCATCGGCTAGCTTCCAGGTCTCTGCTTTGTCGATCCACATGAGCGGCGTATGGATCACAAACTCGTAATCCATCGCCAAATTCAAAGTCACGTTCAGCGATTTCACAAACACGTCGCGGCAGTCGGGATAACCGCTGAAGTCGGTCTCGCAGACGCCGGTAACGATATGCTTGGCACCTACGCCTTTGGCGAGTACGGCAGCAAAGCTGAGGAAGAGATGGTTGCGGCCGTCCACAAACGTGCTTGGCAGCTCCCCCTCCTGATGCTCGATCGCAATGTCGCTGCGCGTCAAAGCGTTGGCCGTTAATTGGCCAAGCAGGCTCATGTCTAACACGGTATGCTTGATGCCAAGCTCGGCGGTAATCGATTTCGCGCATTCGATCTCCAGCTTATGGCGTTGGCCATAATCAAACGTCACGGCCTCAACCTCGCCGAATTGCTGGATCGCCCAGAACAGACAGGTTGTGCTGTCTTGACCGCCGCTGAACACAACAACCGCTTTTTCCTTTTTAAGCATAAAAAAACCCTCCGTCTTCTTTAATAGTGAAGCAGGAATCCTTCGTTCCCGGCCCATTGTGATAGAAGAAAGAGAGTTCTTGAACTGGTCACAAAAAAACAAGCCCATTTCGACCGGCAGGGTGTCCTTGGCGCTGCGACTCCGTTGCCGTACAGCAAACGGGCATGCGAGCGCGAAGAACCCGCCGAATCAAGGCAGGGCATTTATAGTTTTTTATAGAGGGAGTTCTCGAACCTCTCCCGTGTATTCCCGTAGGAATAAGCACGGATTTCTTCTTCAATTTCGTTATGCACTGGGGAGCGGGCCTCCAGGCACAAACCCCATTATAACATATTTTGCGCAGAGGGGAAGTGAAGGCGCGATCACTCAGTTAAAATGTTACTAAGGAGGCATCGGTTCACTCACATCGAAATGTTACCGAAGGGATGTGTGTTGAAATTGAGCATGAAAACACGACGTGAAGTGATCCGTACCTTGGCTGATCAATACAAGAGAGCGAAATCGCGAAATGAAAAATCTGTAATCCTTGATAATGCCGTGAAGGTGCTGGGTTGCCAACCCGTAACGTCTGCCTCCACTGGGTAACAAAATTACGTGAGTGAACCACTATCCTTCGGTAACATTTTTAAATGAGTTGACACGGAAGGGAGGGTCGGGTGTACTATTTTTAATGAAATTGAGCTAATTTGGTTCACAAACGAGCGAAACTCACCGATAGCGGTTTGCAGCCTGTCTTTTGATGGCCTGAATGGCGCCCATATGAAGTCCTTCATGGAAGATCGTTCTCACAAGTACCTGCTCAAGGGTATGCATCCCCATATCCGTTGGCGGATACTCCTCCTCCAGCCGATCCCGGTACTGCTGCTCTATGAAGCGAGGCTGCTCCTGAAGCAGTGATATCAATTCTGACAATGACGGGGTTTCGTCCGTAAAATGCGATGGGTTCGTTCCGTAACCGAACCATTGATTAAAGCTCATCGGGACCGGCATATCCTCTTTCGTAAGCACGCGTATCCATAAATACTGATCCAGAACCACATGCCCCAGATTCCATCTGATATTGTTGTTGAAACCATCCGGTACAATGTCAGCCTCGTCTTCCGACACGTCTTCAACCACCTTCAGCAGCTCTCTGCGGTATGTATGCAGCTGCTCAAACAATACCTCATGTCTTCTTTCCATCGAAATACCTCCCAGATTCTGATATCTTAATATAATTATGTGAAAAAATATAAAATCCTTTTATTTCGAAAAAATAGGAGCGCCATAAATGCGCCCCGCTAAGCCTATCGAACCTTCCGCTTCTTTTATTCAATCAACGGACTCCTGAACTGCGTCACGATTGCTCGGAAAGGTACCGATCAGATCCAGCTTGATCCAATGATGCCCATTGCTGACCTCACTCTTGTATACCTTCGTTTTAGCACCCTGATTCGCGAACACAAGATCGTTGACACCGCGGTTGAACATCCTCGACGATATAACCTGGCGTAGTCGCAAGCGTCCCCATGTCGAACCAGTACTCCTCCTCCTCATCTGCCGATATAAAACCGTTCGTCACCATCAAGCTCATATTTCCGCTGTTATCCGCATCGAAGAAGCGAGCTCCCCAGGCCCATCCCGATTGCTGAATGCCCATTTCCTGTGCTCGGTCGACATACCTTCCGTTCTCATCTTCATGCCATAACTGATTTCCTTCCAGCAAATATCTTTCCTTACCTGCTGGTAGCGCTCACGGGATGCCAGGCGGTCGGCGGGTTTGACGTGGCCAAAGCGCTGGCCAACAGCGCAAAGACGACGAGCAGTGAGTCGAAACAGACGGTTACCGTCGAAGTTGTTCCGGCTGAATCGGCCAAGCTGACTGCGGAGGACCAAAAAGCAATTGATCTTATGAATTCTTTCTCTCTGAATATCGATAGTGCAAAGGTGCAGGATACCAAACATATTTCGATGAAAGGCTCCGTCGGCTTGAAGGGAGAGAAGATTCCGTTCCTCTTCTTCATGGACGACAAGGGGATTGCGCTGTAGGTTGAAGGCGCGAAGCAGCCGTTGTACATACCTCAGTCCATTGAGGGCGTGACGCTGCCTGACACGAGCGAATTGGAAGCCGGGGCGCAGGAGCTGACCGTCAAACTGGCGGAATTCGTGCTGAAGCATTTCCCGAACCCTTCGGTATTGACCGTGAAGCAAACTTCCTCGCAGGTAAACGGGGAGACGTTGAGCTTGACGAACCTGCATGCGGAAGTGCGCGGCGACGAGCTGTTTGGGCTGATTAAGCCGTTCCTCGCCAGCGCGGTGAAGGATGAGCAAGGGCTCAGAGACCTGATTGGGGATTATTACGCGCAGCGACAGCGAAATGTGGAACATCGGCGGGACAGTAACCGCGGATCAAGTGGATACGAGTGTCGGTGTTATCGACGTGACGGAAACGGAGTTGACCCCAGGGCAAATTTTGCGCAATTTCCAGGGTTCCGCTCCGCTGTACAAATTGCTCAAAGAAGACCTTAATTTGACCCATAGACAGCTTGTGCTCGATACCCAAAGCGACTACTATGGATTGATCACGAAGAACGGCATCTCCTTTGTACAGTTGCGTTACTTGGCTGAGCAGTTAGACGCCGAAGTGAAGTGGACGCCGGGGTCTGGCCAGATTGTCGTGATCGATGACCTGACCGGCAAGGAGATCGTTCTCAAGGTCGGCTCGAAGAAAGCGGCGGTGGATGGCAAGGTGGTAACGCTGAGCCAGCCAGCCTTTGTCCATAAGGACGGGTTGACTTACGTGCCGCTCCGATTCCTGGCAGAGGCGCTTAGCGCATCCGTAGACTTCGACGCTGACGGTTGGATCACTATCGTTAGAGAATAAGCGGTGCAATCAAAACGATAATGGAGGGACCTTCCCAAGCTATCCTGATGATGGCAAAGGGAAGGTCCTTTATTTTGGGCTGACGATTGATTAATTGTCCTAGCCTGTGTATAATGATAATCATTATCAGTAGAAAATGGGGGAGCAATACAAATGAAGGTGTTCAAACATCGATTTCTTGCGGTGGCAACGGTTCTGTTGCTGACAGTTGTGCTTGCGGCTTGCGGCCAAAACGGCGGCAATACGGCAAACGATGCGGCGGCGTCGAACCATAATGCAGCGGGAAGCGCGCAATCCGGCAACGGAACCAACGATTCCGCCGAAGGACAAGCGGCAACGAAGGTTTACAAGGACTATACCGGGCAAGAGGTTGAGATTCCAACCAATCCGCAGCGGATTGTATCCATTACGCATCTGGGTGATCTGCTGGCTCTCGGCGTGAAGCCGGTTGGGGCGGGCTCGCTTGCTCTGGAAAACTCGGTTCTGCTGAATAAGGAACTGGAAGGCGTGGAAAGCGTCGGTGATATCTCAGTAGAGAAAGTGCTGGAGCTTCAGCCGGACCTGATTATTGTCCCGACCTATACACCGGCCGATATCGTTGAGCAATTAAAGAAAATTGGTCCGGTTGTCACCCTGGCCACCACAGGCTGGGAGGGAATTGACCCGCTGGAGGAAGTGAAGACGGTGGGTGAAATGCTGGGCCGTGAGCAACAGGCGGAGGAATTTATTACCCGGTATAAGCAAAAAGCCGAGGAGGCCAAAGCCAAGCTCAGCGAGGTGATCGGACCCGACGAAACCGTGGGCACGTATTCGATCTGGGCGAAGAACTTCTGGGTATGGCCAAAAACTCGGGATGCCGGCTATAACCTGTACGAAATGTTTGGCTTGAAGCCGCAGGAGAAGATCGAGAAAGAGGTATTCCCGACCACAGGCGCGGATATTTCTTTGGAGGTCGTTCCGGAATATGCTGCGGACCATATGTTCGTGACGGTGTATGAACCGGACGGCGGGAAGGAACGCGCAGAGGAAGTCATGAATGGACCGGTGTGGAAAAACATCCCTGCCGTGAAAAATAACCACGTGTACTTGCTGAACTACAAAGAGTTCTGGATGGTGGACGGACTGAATCTGGAGAAGCAGCTGGATATTCTCGTGGACCTCGTCGTCAGCCAAAATCAAAAATAAAACAACCAACCCAAGAGGGCCGTTCCTCGCGTCGTTTGCCGATGCGCCAGAACGGCTTTTTCATGTCTAGCGCCAGCCGGCAAGCCAGCTTACAAGATCTGCCGGTGGATGGCCAACGCCCATTCCTCCGCGATCATGCGCTCGGGAAGGAGATCGCCAATCAACATGAGATAAGTGGATCATTGACAAAGAAGACGCTAGTTTCTAAGATATGTTTATTCGTAATGATTACGTTTAATACCCAAGAATAGGATGGATCGATATGCTAAAAATGAAACGGGGCGACGTCCTGCTGATCGTTGTTCTGGTCTTGTTGGGTTCGACGTGGCTCTTCCTGCGCCAGGTGCTGGAAAGCCGGGAGACGGTAGATCCGGCAACGCTTCGCGCCGAAATCCAGGTGGACGGCGAATCCTACCGCAGCGTCCCCTTGGACGTCGGGGAGGAGACCATCGAAATCCACTCGAAATACGGGAACAATACGCTAAAGGTCTTTGACGGGGGGATCCAAATGATGTACGCCGACTGCCCGAAAAAAATCTCCATGCAGATGGGCTTCATCTCCCGGCCCGGCGAGACGATCATCTGTGTGCCCAACCGTGTGTATGTGGAGATCGTCCGCAGCGGCGCTCCAGGCCCGGATGATAACGGCGTAGACGCCTATATCCGCTAGTTTTCCATCCCCGACAGATCCTCCCATGCTTTCACCGAATCCTCGCTAGGATAGACGTAGGGTCGTTTGTGGTCTTGGAATTTCTCGGATGCGCTCCGCGTTAACGGTAAGGATCGCCTCGCCCTCCCGCGTTTGCGGCTCAATGGTTCCTTCCACCTCAAGCCAGCTGTCTTTAGTCAGCTCAACAAGCGGCTGGTCGGAGGTGACCACGAGCCCAAACGCGCTCCGATCAGCACGAAAGGCAGCGCTTCCAGCAAGATGCTGAGAAAGCTGGTTTTGAACGTTTGCAGCTCGTCAAGCGGGACCTGTCGAATCAGCGACGGGTATAGGACCGTCAGGCAGGCGAGCGCGAAAGCGGCCGGCACAAGAATCGGCAGCATTCGGGTGATGGCTTGTTTATTCATGACGTACTCCTTTTGGACAAAATCAGGATCTAGTGCAGTATTATACTATTATTTTCCAAGGCGTTTCAGAACGAAGTTGATAGATTCGTTCGCAGATCCGTATCGATAGTTGACAAAGCCCAGGGAAGGAAGATATAGTATTGATTGTTAATCGTAATAATTACGAATAAACCAGAGCGGGCATCTGGTCTTGCATACGAAAGGGGATGAAACGAAATGAATGAACATATTGCGCGCCCGATTCCCGTTACGGTGCTGTGCGGATATTTGGGTTCGGGCAAAACAACGCTGCTGAACCACGTCTTGAGCAATCGCCAGGGGCTGAAGGTGGCGGTGATCGTCAATGATATGAGCGAGATTAACGTCGATGCGGAGCTGATCAGCGCCGGCGGGAGTTTGTCACGCACGGAAGAGAAGCTGGTGGAGTTGTCGAACGGCTGCATTTGCTGTACGCTGCGCGAGGATTTGCTCAGAGAGGTGCAGAAGCTGGCAGCGGAGGGGCGGTTCGATTACATATTAATCGAGTCAACAGGGATCAGTGAACCGGTACCGATCGCCCAAACGTTTACTTATGCGGATGCCGAGACAGGGATTGATTTGACGGGGATCGCCAAGCTGGACTGCCTGGTTACCGTAGTGGACGCCTACCGGTTCTGGCATGATTTCTCCTCCGGAGAGACACTTCTGGAACGCGGGCAGCAAGCAGGAGAAGGCGACAATCGCGATGTGGTTGATTTGTTGATCGATCAAATCGAGACCTGCGACATTTTAATTTTGAATAAATGCGACCTGGTAGACGAGGAGGAGTTGAAGGAACTGGAGGGTGTCCTGCGTAAACTGCAGCCAACCGCCAAGTTTATCCGCTCCACGATGGGCTGCGTGGATCCGCAGGAAATTTTGAACACAGGCTTGTTCGATTTCGAGAAAGCCAGCCAATCGGCCGGATGGATCCGGGAACTGGAGTTGGAAAACCATACGCCGGAAACGGAGGAATACGGTATCGGTTCGTTTGTGTACCGGCGGAGACGGCCGTTTCATCCAGAGCGATTGGCGCAGTTTATGAGCCAGTGGCCAGAGGAAGTGGTGCGGGCGAAAGGGCTCGTTTGGATCGCAACGGAGTCCGATATGGCGGCGAATTTGAGTCAGGCCGGGCCGTCGATTCAATTTGGTCCGGCTGGTTATTGGCTAGCCTCACTGTCTGATCGTGAGCGGGAGGAGCTGTTTAACGAAGAGCCGGAGCTGCGGCGTAAATGGGACGATGTGACGGGCGACCGGATCAATGAACTGGTGTTTATCGGCATTGGAATGGATCGCGCCGGGATTGAACGGGAGCTTAATGCTTGCTTGTTAAGCGACGAAGAGATGCAGATGAATTGGGCGAACTTCCCCAATCCGCTGCCGTGGATTTCGGCGGAAGAGCTGGCGGGCGCCAACTAAAGACTAATTCTTGAGGAGGAATAGACATGCGAGTGGTCATCACATTAGCTTGTACGGAGTGCGGGGATCGAAACTATACGACAACCAAAAATAAAAAGACCCATCCCGAACGTCTGGAACTGCGGAAATACTCGCCTCGGCTGCGTAAATACACGATTCATCGGGAGACGCGCTAATTGAGCTTGGGAGAGTTGGTACCGTTGGAGGGCGATTTGTCGTCTTTGTTAATCGTAAAAATTACGCTTTAGAGAAGAAGGGGTAACATGATTTTATCCTCGATGGAAAACGTCGTGTTTGGGTATGGCGACAAACCGGTCATTGACGGGGTGTCCCTCGAAATCCATGCCGGCGAGTTCGTTGGCATTACCGGACCTAACGGTGCGGCCAAGACGACGCTGCTCAAGCTGTTGCTCGGTCTGCTGAAGCCGTGGAGCGGGAGCGTGAAAATCAACGAGGAAGCGTTGGTGGAGGGCCGGCTGAACGTAGGTTACGTCCCGCAGCAAGTCGCCGCGTTTAACAGCGGGTTCCCTAGCCGGGTGCTGGAGCTGGTGAAGTCGGGGTGTTATCCCCGGCTCGGTTTGTTTCGCCGGTTTGGTGCAGAGGAGCAGCAGATCGTCGAACGCAGCTTGAAGCAAGTGGGGATGTGGGAGCAACGATACCGGAAAATCGGCGAGCTGTCAGGCGGACAGAAGCAGCGGATTTGCATTGCTCGAGCCTTGGCCGGGCAGCCTCGGGTGCTGGTTCTGGATGAACCCACGACGGGCATGGACCGGCAAAGCCGCCAAGGATTTTATCAGCTGCTGCGGCACATGACGGACCAACACGGATTGACGGTGATCATGGTGACCCACGGCCCGGAGGAAGCGGAGGCGTATCTGGACCGCATCATATCCCTGGAGCAACAGGAAAGCGAGGAATGGCAATGCTTGACTACGCGTTCATGCAGCGTGCGTTTTGGGCCGGCGCTTTGATCGGCAGCATCGCCCCGGTCATCGGCGTCTTCCTGATGTTGCGGCGCCAGGCGCTGATGGCCGATACGTTGTCCCACGTTTCGCTGGCTGGTGTAGCCCTCGGGGCTGTGCTGGGCTGGAACCCGGCCTTGGCCGGCTTTGTCGCTGCCATCCTCGGCGGGCTGCTCATCGAGCAGTTGCGTCGGAGCTACCGAGCGTATAGCGAGATGCCGGTTGCGATCGTCATGACTTCGGGGCTGGCACTCGCCGTCGTGCTGATGAGCTTACGAAGCAACCTGAGCCAAAGCTTCAGCGCGTACCTGTTTGGCTCGATCGTCGCGGTGAGCGACACACAACTGGTGTTGATGGCTGGCGTCGCTTTGCTAGGCGCCGCGTATTTCATCGTGCTGCGAAGACCGCTGTACAGCCTGACTTTTGACGAAGAAACCGCTCGAATCAGCGGGATCCCGGTGAAGTGGCTGTCGTTCTCCTTCGCGGTGTTTACCGGCATGGCGGTGGCGGCGGCGATCCCAATTGTTGGCGTGCTGTTGGTGTCCTCGTTGATCGTGTTGCCAGCCTCGCTGGCGCTGCGGTTGGCCCGCGGGTTTGCGGCAGCGATTGTCATCGCAGTTGCCTCCGGCCTAACGGGGATTTTCAGCGGGCTGACCGCTTCGTATTACTTGGATATGCCGCCTGGCGGGACGATTGCGTTGATTTTGCTGCTGTTTTTATTAGCCGGCATCGCGGGGCAGAAGGTACGGGGATCCCTAGCTCGGAGGAACGGGCGCAGCGTGAGGCAGGCGGCGAGAAGCCAAGGGGAGTCTATAATCTTGCCGTCGGAAGAAGGCGGAAGAATTTAGTGTGGAATCAAAGGGAGAGATGAGAATGAATTTACAATATGTGAAAAGGTTCGCCACTGCGGCGGCCCTGAGCTTGATGCTGGTGATCGCCGGTTGCGGCGGGGGTGGACAGCCCGCAGGGAATGCTGCCAATTCGGCGAATGCCGCAGAGAAGACAGCAGGCAATAACGAAGCGGTGAATGCGAAACAGCCGTTGCGGATTCAAACGAGCTTTTACCCGATCTACGAATTTACGAAGCAGGTGGCTGGCGATCTGGCGACGGTGGAGTTGCTCGTTCCCGGCGGTGTGGAACCCCACGATTGGGAGCCTAGTCCTCAGGATATTCGGAAGCTGACGGAATCCGATCTGCTTATCGTAAACGGTGCCGGAATGGAAAGCTGGCTGGAGCAGGTGGAGGCCTCTGCATCCGGCGGCAAGCCGGAGATCATTGAGGCCAGTGAAGGGATTACGCTGATGGAAGGCGGAGAAGAAGAGGAGCATGGGCATGACGAGGAGCATGCAGCCGAAGAAGAGCATGCCGACGGGGATGAGCATGACGCAGATCACGCTGCGGATCACGACGCAGATCATGAAGCCGAAGCTGGAGAAGCCGCTCACGACTCCGATCATGATCATGGCCACGATCACGGCGGGCTGGACCCGCATGTTTGGTTGTCACCGGCGCTGGCAGTCCAAGAGGTTCGCAACATTGAAGCCGCCTTGGCGAAGGCTGACCCGGAGAACGCCGCGAACTATAAGCAAAACGCCGACGCATACGTTGCCCAGCTAGAGCAATTGGATCAAGATTTCGCCAACGCGTTCGCTAATGCGAAACGCAAGGATTTTATCACACAACATGCGGCATTTGGTTATTTGGCTCAGGAGTACGGGCTGACTCAAGTGCCGATCGCCGGGTTATCCCCTGACCAGGAGCCGTCAGCGGCGCAGATGACGGAGATCGTGAAGTTCGCCAAGGAGCATCAGGTGAAGACGATTTTCTTCGAGACGTTGGTTTCTTCCAAAGTAGCCGAGACGATTGCCCGGGAAATTGGAGCGAAGACAGCGGTCCTGAACCCGATCGAAGGACTGACGGCCGAAGACGAAGCAGCTGGCCGGGACTATCTGTCGCTGATGCGTCAAAATCTTGAAGCTTTGAAAGCTGCGTTAAACGAGTAACTTCACTGGATACGATATGTGCTCCATAAGCAAAGCAGCCCAAAGCCACATTAGGCAAGGGCTGCTTTTTATTTTTCTAACGAATGTTTTTACCATAGAAGATTTCATCCATTTCGGTGACCAGCATCTCGGTAATCTGCTTTTGCTCTGCGGGAGACAGATCGTCCTTCGTGTACCCAAACAGATAGTTGTTTAAATCAAATTGCTTCAACTTGCATTTCGTGTGAAAAATATGCTCCGGGTACACATTAACATCAATCATCTGATACTTCTCGATTACTTCATCGGGAATATAGTTCTGGATCGAGCTGATATCGTGGTCGATGAACAGCTTGTGGCCGTTAATGTCGCGGGTAAAACCGCGCACGCGGTAATCGATGGTCATGATGTCCGCCTCGAAGGAATGGATCAGGTAGTTTAGCGCCTTCAGCGGCGAGATCTCCCCGCAGGTCGAAACGTCGATGTCGGCGCGGAACGTGCTGATGCTCTCTTTCGGATCGTATTCAGGATACGTGTGGACGGTGATGTGGCTTTTGTCGAGCTGTATCACCACAGATTCCGGCAGCGGTCCGGGCGATTCGTCAAACGACTCGGTGGGCACCTCCACCACGGGGCCTTCAGAAATCAGCATCGTTACACTAGCCCCCTGCGGAACGTAATCCTGGTTCGCGATATTCAAAATATGAGCGCCAATAATTTCGGAGACGGTGCTGAGAATTTTCGTCAGGCGGTCGGAATTGTACTGGTCGTCGATATAGGCGATATAGGCTTCGCGTTCCTGTTTGGTCCGGGTGTAACAGACATCGTACATATTAAAGCTTAACGTTTTGGTCAGGTTGTTGAACTCATGCAGCTGAATGCGCTGCTCCGGCGTCAACTTCATGAGAGATCCCCCTTAGCATAGGTATACCCTATTGGTTATTCCCTTTTCTTCTGGAAATAAAACGTTCCGCTGCTGCTGTATCCCCATCTGGTGAATCGATGTCTAGTCTTTCGGGTCCTGAATCGAATCTGCTGGAGATGTCTTCCTTCCCTATGATTCCCACCTTATGTTAGTTTGACAGAAATAGCATTCATATTGTATCCTACAATCAAATTGAATTAGACCTCACTTTCTAGCAATGGTGGGGTAGAGGCGCGATATTTAACAGTCTTCGGTGGAGCTTGAGCAGGCGATGAGCCCGGGGAGAAGGAAATGTCGCCGAAGCGGTATACAGGCTCACTGTATGCTGCTGGGCCTGCAGTTAATAGCTGCAGGACTGTCTTGGTAGATGACCCGATCTATCAAGTTGCGCTATCTCGTCGAGGGGAAAGTGGGTGTCAGGACGGAAATGAACCCATCAAACGGCCTCGGTGTGTATCCGAAGTCGTTTTTTTGTTTCTGTTTTTATCGATTCATTATTTTGTATGGAGAGTGAAGAAAAATGAGAAAAACCTGGTCGTTATCCATCCTCATGTTATTGTCGGCGGTGCTGATCCTTGCAGGGTGCGGCTCTTCCTCCGGCGGCAAAGACGATAATACGTTTAAAGTAGGGCTCGAAGCGGGGTACGCTCCGTTTAACTGGACGCAAAACGATGATTCCAACGGCGCGGTTCCGATTGACGGCAGCTCCGAATACGCGGGCGGCTACGATGTGGAAATCGCCAAGAAGATTGCCGACGGCCTCGGCAAGAAGCTGGTGATCGTCAAGACGGAATGGGACGGTCTGGTTCCGGCGTTGACCTCCGGTAAGATCGATGCCATTATTGCCGGGATGTCCCCGACCGAAGAGCGTAAGAAGACGATTGATTTCTCGGATAACTACTATAAATCGAACCTGATTATGGTGGTGAAAAAGGGAGGCCCTTATGAAGGAGCTACCTCGATCCAAGATTTCAGCGGCGCGAAAATTACGGCCCAACTGAATACGTTCCACTATTCCGTGATCGACCAAATCAACGGGGTGAACAAGCAACCGGCGATGGATAACTTCCCGGCAATGCGCGTGGCCTTGGAATCCGGAACGATTGACGGTTATGTATCCGAGCTTCCGGAAGGCGTCAGCGCCGCAACCGCGAATGACAATTTCGCTTACGTGGAATTCCAGGACGGCTTCACCACCTCGGATGATGACACCGCCATCGCGGTTGGGCTCGAGAAGGGCAGCGACTTGACGGCGAAAATCAACGAAATTCTCGCGGGCATTTCCGAAGATGAACGGTCCGCGATTATGAACGATGCGATTAAGAACCAACCTGCAGCGAACTAAATAAAGCACGGGACATAAGCCGGCTGCAATGGGATTGCAGTCGGTTTTATGCGGTGCGGGAGGAAATCAAATGACTTACGAGTGGATCATCCAAATTATTACCGATAACTGGCCCATGTTTTTGCGTGGAGCCGGGGTAACGTTATATATCTCGCTCATCGGCACGATGATCGGTGCGGCGATTGGTCTGCTGGCCGGCGTGATCCGAACCATTCCGGTGCCGGAACGCGGGCTCAAACACTGGCTGCTGAAGATCGTTAACGGCCTGCTGACCATTTACATTGAATGCTTCCGGGGAACGCCGATGATCGTTCAGGCGATGGCGATTTTTTACGGATCGTCCCTGCTGTTCAATTACGATATGGACCGGACGTTTGCGGCGATCTTCATCGTTTCCATTAATACGGGAGCTTATATGGCCGAGATCGTGCGCGGGGGCATCTATTCGGTGGACAAAGGGCAATTTGAAGCCGCCCATGCGATTGGGATGACCCATTGGCAGACGATGCGCAACGTGGTGCTGCCGCAGGTCATTCGCCATATTTTGCCGGCGACGGGCAATCAATTTATTATTAACATCAAGGATACCTCGGTGCTGAACGTCATTTCCGTGTCGGAACTGTACTTTATGACCAAGTCGATTGCCGGGAACAACTTCCGGTACTTTGAATCGTTCTTTGTGGCCAGCGTGTTGTATTTGATCATGACGTTAACCGTAACGAAAATTTTACAGCGTATCGAAAAAAGGCTGGACGGCCCCGAAAGCTATACGCTGCAGCGCTAGCAGAAAGCAGGAGTGAGGATGGACAAGGTAATCGAAATTCGGCATTTGAGCAAATTTTTTGGTACCCACGAGGTGCTTAAGGATATCAATCTGTCGGTCAGCAAAGGAGAAGTCGTCAGCATCATCGGCTCCTCCGGTTCCGGCAAATCCACGCTGCTCCGCTGCATCAATCTGTTGGAGAAGCCGAGCGGCGGGGAGATTATCTACAATGGCAACAATATTTTGGAGGATCTGCAGAAGGCCTCGTTGTACCGCCGGCATTTGGGGATGGTGTTTCAGCAGTTTAACCTGTTCAACAATCATGACGCGCTGAGCAACTGCGTCGTGGGACAAGTCAAGGTGCTGAAGCGCTCCAAGGAAGAAGCGACTGAAATCGCGATGAAATATTTGCGGGATGTCGGGATGGAGCAATACATTCATGCCAAACCGAAACAGCTCTCCGGCGGACAAAAGCAGCGGGTAGCCATCGCCCGCGCCTTGTCGATGGACCCGGACGTACTGCTGTTCGACGAGCCGACCTCGGCGCTGGATCCCGAGATGGTGGGCGAGGTGCTGAAGGTTATGAAGGAGCTGGCCTACTCTGGACTAACGATGATCGTCGTTACCCACGAGATGGAGTTCGCTCGGGAGGTGTCCGATCGGGTCGTGTTTATGGACCAGGGGGTCATCGCCGAAGAGGGAACGCCAGAGCAGATCTTTAATGCACCGAAGCAGGAGCGGACGAGAGAGTTCCTGAAGCGGACGTTAAATCGGGAAGGGTAAGACGAGTCAAATGGAGATAGCGGCGGAACCTGGATGTAGATCTGGGCTCCGCCTTTTTTTGTCCCCATTCGTGCGGGCATCGATCAGGATCGCGGCGTTTGCTCCTTGTAATTGAAGGAATGCCAAACCCCAAAGTTATCCTTGACGTTGATCGTGCGTCTCCCGCCCATGGAGGCATCGACGTAGTAAGGGTAACGGCGGCTGGCGGTAAAATGACCGCGGTACGCGCCGGCAAACGTTACCGGCACAATCTCAAACCGGATCTCGCGGGGGGAAACACGGGTCGTCTGCGTGGAGTTGCCATAGTTGCTCTCATGCGTTTGCTGGACGCTGCTATCCGCTTTTAGCATATTGATGTCGCTTTGCATCGCGGTGATCGTTTCTCGCAGGCCGGTCACATCGGGAGCTCCGCCAATCTGCGGGATGCAGAGCCGTTGTCCCACCCGCAGCGAGTTCGGATCCACTCCCGGGTTCGCTTCCAGGATGCTGGCGACGGTAACGCCGTATTCCTGCGCGATCTGATACAGCGTATCGCCGCGTTCGATGATGCGGGACACATGATTCGGCGGGCAGGAGGGGATGCAGATCACCTGGCCGATTTGCAGGTTGTTCGGGTCAAGGCCCGGGTTCGCGGCTAAGATGCGCGTGACGCTTGATTCCAGCCGGAACGCGATGATGTTCAGCGTATCCCCAGGCTGCACCGTGTAGGGGTAGTGCTCTGCGGGGCATTGCCGATAATAATGGGAGTTAAACAATAGAACTTCCCCTTTCGTTTAGGCTTCTTCCTATACCGTATGCGATGCTTGGGCGTCGGTTACTGGAATCTCGCTGCGGACGGGCCGTTGTCTTCGGCAATCAATGGGGCTGCATTGCGGATCGACGGAGGCTTGGTGCGCAGCATCGTTTGAGTTCCTTACAAATCCGGAATCTGCCAATCGATTTCAGCTAAACCTTTCGAGCGCAAAAATTGATTGGCCCGCGAAAACGGCCGACTGCCCAGAAATCCCCGATGAGCCGACAAAGGGCTGGGGTGCGGTGACTTGATCAAATGATGCTCGCGGTTTGTGATCAGGGCCGCTTTTTTCTGGGCATGGCTGCCCCACAGCAGGAACACGACCGGCTCCCGCTTCTGGTTGAGCGTTTCGATCACCTTGTCAGTGAATGTCTCCCACCCGATGTCCTTATGGGAGTTCGGGGTATCGGCCCGCACGGTCAGGACGGTGTTGAGCAGCAGCACGCCTTGCTTTGCCCATGGGACCAAATAGCCGTTGTTAGGGATACGGCAGCCCAAATCGTCCCGCAGTTCCTTGAACATGTTCTGCAGGGAAGGCGGAGCTTTGACCCCCGGTTTGACGGAGAAGCTGAGCCCATGTGCTTGTCCTGGGCCGTGGTATGGATCCTGGCCGAGAATCACCACTTTGGTGTCGGCGAAGGACGTATAATGGAGCGCGTTAAATATATCATACATATCGGGATAAATCGTTCGGGTACGGTATTCATTCGCCAGAAACTGGCGCAGCTGCAAATAGTACGGTTTCTTGAATTCGGGCTCCAGGAAGGGGGCCCAATCATTGTGAAGAATCGTCAAGCCAAGTCACCTCGCAAGTTCTAGAATGCTTAAGTAGACTTCGACATCAGCGAGCCTAGTTCCTCCTTGACGCGTGCGAAGGCGCTCGCTTGCTTGGAACACCGTGCTAGAATTCAATATAATAGAGGTAATGTACTAACGGGCGGGAGGACAGGCGATGAATAAGCAGGAACAGGTACTCCTGGAATTCAGGAATTTATTTAATAAACTGGTCTGGCTCAATAAAATGAAAATAGAAGACCGACTGAAAGGGGTTAAGCCTTCCGAAGTCCATTGTATCGAGGCGATTGGGAAGCAGGCGGAGCCCAATGTGACTCGGCTTGCTGAGACCCTCTATATGACGCGAGGAGCCATTACGAAATTAACGAAGAAGCTGATGGACAAAGGTCTGATCGAAAGCTATCAGAAGCCGGACAACAAGAAAGAAATCTATTTTAAACTGACCGCGCAAGGTCAGAACATTTTTGATATCCACGAAGAGTTGCATGAGGAACTGCAAGCGCGCGATCAAGCCGTATTTGAGCAGGTGACGGAGGAGCAATTTGATCAGATGCTGCACTTTATTGAACGATATAGCCGACACTTAGATGAGGAAATGAAGAAACAAGGGATCTCCCTGCACGACATCAGCAGGAAGTGATTTGGCACAACACATAGTTAAATTCCAGGCAGTCCACTCGATTAGGAGCGACTGCTTTTTTTTGTTTCGATAATTGTTGACAAGGAAACAATAATACGTTATGTTTTTGTTGACACAGAAACAAAATGACTATAATAACATCCGAGAGGAGAATCCCATGCAGAACGTAAAAGAGAAAGGAAGAGAGTTACCTAGAGAAATCCTCATGGCTGCCTGGGCAATTGCCCTTGGAGCCATTGCTCCTATGCTTGATTCAACGATGGTGAATATCGCGATCGATATCCTCACCAAAGATTTTCAGACGACGCTGGATATTATTCAATGGTCCATCACCGGTTATGTGCTTGCCCTTGCGATGGCGGTACCGGTCTCCGGCTGGCTGATGAACCAATTTAACGGGAAGAAGATTTTTGTCGGCGCCGTTGTTGCTTTTGGCATTATCTCCGTCTTTGTCGGCTTCAGTTGGAATGTCTTCAGCTTTATATTTTTTCGCTTGGTGCAAGGATTTAGCGCCGGGATCATTACCACGCTGATGTTCACGCTTCTAGTCAAAACCGCAGGGCCGGATTATCTGGGGCGAGTGATGGCGATCGTCAGCACACCGATGATTTTTGGCCCCATCCTGGGACCGGTCATCGGAGGCTTCATCGTTCAATGGGCGTCCTGGCAATGGATTTTTTTCATTAATGTGTTGATTGTTCTGATCTCCGCACCGCTGATGATGAGAAAAATCCCCAACTTCGAGCCGTTCAACCGAGACAGCAAACTAGATGTCATTGGGATCGCCTGCTTGTCCTTCATGAGCGCTGCTTTGATCTATGGCATTACAAAGGCGGCGGACCATGCCTCGTTTAACAATCCCGAGACTTTGTTATGGGTGGGCATCGGCCTTGCTTTAGCCGTTATCTATTTCGCGTACAACCGTTTCACGAACAATCAAACCGTACTCCCTTTGAACCTGTTTGTGCATCGGAGTTTTCTGGCTTCCAGTGTTGGACTGTTTCTGGCGAATATGGCCATTATGGGACCGATGCTCATCTTGCCGTTGTTCTTTCAAAATTTCCGGCATTTCACGGCCATTGAAGCTGCGCTTGCGTTAATTCCCCAAGGCCTAGGGATGCTCGTTACCCGTCCGTTGATCGGCAAAATGATCGATCGGATCGGCGCGAAATACGTGGTGATAGTGAGCCTGATTCTATCGCTGATCGGGTCCGTTCCGCTGATCTTTATCACTGATCAAACGAGCATGGTATGGATTTCCCTTGTCTTGTTTATTCGGGGAACCAGCATCGGGGGCATTAATCTCCCGTTAACGAGTGACGCCTATACGGGACTAAACGATCATCAGCTTTCGGAAGCCGGCGTTGGGATCAATATCATCGAGAACCTGGGTGCCAGCTTTGGCTCAGCGGTGATCGCCACTGTTGTTGCAACAGTCGTCCAAGGCCTGCAACCCACGGTGGCAAATAGCTTAAAGGGCTATCACGCCGGATTCCTGGTTTCCACCCTCGTCCTCATTCTGATTTTTATCCCCGGGCTGTTCCTCACCCATAAGAAGAGGGCGATGAGCGCATAAAACAAGCCGCGAGGTTCTCCTCGCGGCTTCAGTTCATTCTTTATTTATCAAGCCATTGGAAATGGAAGGTGCCTTCTTGGTCAACGCGTTCGAACGTATGGGCGCCGAAGTAGTCGCGTTGGGCTTGCAGCAGGTTAGCAGGCAACCGCTCGGAACGGTAGCTGTCGTAGTAAGCCAGAGCGGAGGAGAAGGCCGGTACCGGAATGCCGCGGGTTACAGCAGTGGCAACCACTTGTCTCCAAGCGTCTTGGTAGTTCTCGACGACATTCTTGAAGTAATCGTCGAGCAGCAGGTTTTTCAGATTCGGGTCGCGATCGTACGCATCTTTAATATTTTGCAGGAAGCGAGCCCGAATGATGCAACCGCCGCGGAAGATCATGGCGATGGCGCCATAATTCAGATCCCAGCCATATTCCTCGGAAGCGAGACGCATTTGCGCGAAGCCTTGGGCGTACGATGCGATCTTGCTGGCGTACAGCGCCTTGCGGACCGCTTCAATGAATGCTTCCTTATCGCCGTCATACGGCTGGGTGGCCGGACCGTTCAACCGTTTGCTGGCGGCCACGCGTTCGCTCTTCATTGCGGAGATGAAGCGGGCAAACACCGACTCGGTGATGATCGACAGCGGTACGCCAAGATCGAGGGCGCTTTGGCTCGTCCATTTGCCAGTACCTTTCTGGCCGGCGGAGTCCAGGATCACGTCCACCATCGGTTTGCCGGTAGCTGGATCCTTCTTGCCAAAGATGTCTGCCGTGATTTCGATCAGGTAGCTGTCCAGCTCACCGCTATTCCATTCCGTAAAAATCTTGTGCAGTTCATCAACGCTCAGCCCCAGCACATCCTTCAACAAATGGTACGCTTCGCCGATTAGCTGCATATCCCCGTACTCGATCCCGTTGTGAACCATTTTCACGTAGTGGCCGGCACCGTCCGGGCCGATGTAGGTGGAGCAAGGATCGCCGTTCACTTTGGCCGAAATCGCCGTCAAGATTGGCTCAACCAATTCGTAGGCGTCCCGTTGGCCGCCAGGCATGATCGCCGGGCCTTTCAGCGCGCCTTCCTCGCCGCCGGATACGCCGGCGCCGATAAAGCGGATGCCTTGGGCTTCCAGCAGCTTGTTGCGGCGCTGGGTGTCCGGGAAGTGGGCGTTCCCGCCGTCGATCAAGATGTCCCCTTTCTCAAGGTAAGGGACCAGTTGGTTGATCGTGTCGTCGGTTGGCTTGCCGGCTTTCACCATAATTAGAATTTTACGCGGCGTTTCCAGCGATTGCACAAATTCCTCGATGCTGTAGGTGCCAACGAAATTTTTGCCCGGCGCTTCCTCCAGCAGTTCTTTGGTTTTCTCAGGCGAACGATTATACAATGCAACGGAGAAGCCTTTGCTTTCGATGTTAAGCGCGAGGTTCTTGCCCATGACGGCGAGACCAATCACGCCGATTTGTTGTTTTTTCATATATACCTACCTCCAAACCTATCCTCTCTAATCTATGAGGTAAAGCTCTTATTTTACGGATTTCTTCCAATCGGCCGCGAACTTCTCCAGCCCTTGATCCGTCAGCGGATGTTTGGCCAGTTGTTCGATGACCGCGAACGGAATAGTAGCGATATGCGCTCCAGCTAAAGCTACGCGGGTAACGTGATCCGGATGGCGGACAGAAGCGGCGATGATTTGCGTATCCAGGGTATGCACACGGAACAGCTCCGCAACTTTCGATACTAGCTGCACGCCGTCTTCGGAAATGTCGTCCAAGCGGCCGAGGAACGGCGATACATAAGTAGCGCCTGCACGAGCGGCCAGCAAAGCCTGGTTGACCGTAAAGATCAAGGTGACGTTGGTCTTGACACCTTTTTGCGCCAAATATTTGGTTGCTTCGAGACCTGCCAGCGTCATTGGCAGTTTAATCGTGATTCGTGGATCATGGTTGTTGATTTTGATCAGCTCTTCCGCTTGGGCAATCATCTCTTCGGCTGTGACTGCATCCGGCGTGACTTCCGCCGAAACGGACTCCACGTCGGGGACGGCCTTCAAGATTTCCTCAATGCGGTCCTCGAACTTGACGCCTTCTTTGGCGACGAGGGAAGGATTGGTTGTCACCCCGGATAAGACGCCGATTTTATGGGCTTTTTTAATGTCTTCCAGATTGGCCGTGTCAACAAAAAATTTCATCGTAATCCCTCCAAATTTATAAATTTTAGATTTGAACGATCAGGGACAAAAAGTTCCGTATTCCCCCTTATTTGATGGACAAGGACTCTTGAGACGATGGGTTACCGGTGCTCTCTGCGGAGGTTGCCGCTTCGCTATCGCGGTCGAACCACCACTCGAACCCGTCTTTGGCCAGCAGCTCGTAGGCCGCTTGCGGACCGAAGCTGCCTGCCGGATATGGATATAACGGCACCTCATTCGCAGCGTAAGCATCCAGGATTGGCTGCACCCATTTCCAGGACAACTCGACCTCATCCCAATGCGCAAAGAAGGAGGAGTCGCCGCGAAGTGCGTCATAAATCAGGTTCTCATAGGCTTCAGGCACTTCACTGCCGCTCTTATGGGAGCCGATCAGCACCTTCGTGAGATCCTGTTGCTGAGCTTCGCCTTCCGTATTCAGACGCAGGTAAATGCTCTCGTTCGGGCTGATTTCGAACACGAGCAAATTCGGTTTACCGCCGTTGTTGGCTGTGGAGACTTGCTTCACCGGCTCGCGGAACTCAATGACGATCCGTGTGGCTTTCTCCTTCATGCGTTTGCCGGTACGGATGTAAATCGGAATTCCGCGCCAGAAATCGTCATCGATTTGCAGTTTGGCTGCGATGAAGGTATCGTTTTGGGAATCCTGCGGGATCCCGGCTTCGTCTTTATAACCGACAACCGGTTTCCCTTGAATGGTCCCGCTTGTATATTGACCGCGGACCACTTGGGTTGGGACGTCTTGACGCAGCAGCGGCTCCAGTGATTGCATCACATGCTTCTTCTTCGAGCGCACTTGCTCCGAATCGTCGCCTTTCGGCAGATGGGCGGCAAGCATCATCAGCAGCTGCAGCATATGATTCTGGAACATATCGCGCAAGGCACCGGAATGGTCGTAATACCCGGCTCTTTCCTCAACGCCAACGGTTTCGCTGGCCGTAATTTGCACGTTTGCGATGTAACGGTTATTCCAGGAAGCCTGGAGCACCGGATTCGTTTGCTGCAGCAGATGAAGCTTCTGTACCATCGGTTTGCCGAGGTAGTGGTCGATGCGGAAAATTTCCTCTTCGGTAAAAGCTTTGCTAAGCTGTGCATTGAAATCGCGGGCGGATTGGAGATCGCGGCCAAACGGTTTTTCAATGACAAGCCGTTTCCAGCCTTTCGTGTCGCCTAGTCCGCTGTCTTGAATATGGTTTGCAATTGTCTCGAACAGCTCTGGACCAACCGACAGATAAAATAACCGATTGGGTTCCGCCCCTAGGGCCTGTTCGCGTTCTTCAACGAGCTTCAGCAGGCTTTGATAGTCTTCCTTGCGGTCGACGTCCAAGACATGATAGCGGAAGAAGCTGAGAAATTTGTTCACAGCCTCTGCATCGCTGGCTTCCCGTCGTGAAAAGCTGTGCAGAGATCGTTCGATGTTTGCCTTAAAGGTTTCATCGGACCATTCTCTGCGGCCCAAGCCGATTACGCTAAAAACTTCCGGCAGCTTTCCATCCAAAAACAAATTAAACAAGGCAGGGTAAATTTTGCGTTTCGCTAGATCCCCAGTTGCCCCAAACAATACAAACGTATTGGCATCCATCTAGGTTCTCTCCTCTCAGCATAGCTTTTCTCTTATCCATTAATGGAATACAGGTTCTCTGTTTGTGGGATCCGGGATGTTGCCCATTCCCAACCTCTAAGCTATGGATTATTTGGAATGACTCCAATATAATACGAATATCACCATAGGTGAAATTAATATATTTGACAGGAGCTATAGACCAGGTTTATGACAAACAATTATGAACTATATAAAGTGTTTTATTGGGCAGCGAAAACCGGCAGCTTAACCCAAGCAGCCAATGCGTTGTTCCTGACGCAGCCCAGCGTCAGCCATGCCATCAAGCAGCTGGAGGAAAGCTTTGGCCTTTCGTTGTTTTACCGTAACTCCAAAGGAGTGTCGCTGACGCAGGAGGGCGCGATCTTGTACTCGTATATCGAGCAATCGCAGATCTTGATCTCCCTGGCGGAGAAAAAGATGGCCGAGCTCAAAAACCTCGAGACCGGTGTTCTGCGGATCGGCGGCAGTGACTCGTTGTTTAAGCATTACTTGCTTCCGTATTTGGAGGATTTTCATCGACGGTATCCGGACGTCGGGATTCAGCTGCTTCACGGGACAACTCCGGAGATCATGGGTTTCTTGAAGGAGGGGAAGATCGACCTGGGCGTAGCCCGGATGCCGATCGTCGATCCGCATATCGAGGTGCGGGAGGGCATTCAGCTGCAGGACTGCTTTGTGGCCGGCTGTGCCTATGCCAATCTCAAGGACAAAGTGATTTCGCTGGAAACGCTGCTGGAGCACCCGCTGATCTTGTTCTCGCGCAACAGCCGCGCCCGCATGGCGATCACCGAGCTGTTCTATGAATATGGCTACGAGCTGAAGCCTGAAATTGAGGTTGGCAGCGTCGACCTGCTGATCGAATTGGCGCGCAAAGGACTGGGAATTTCTTATGTGGCCCGGGAGTTCGTGTCGAAGGAACTGGAGGACGGCTCGCTGTTTGAAATCAAACTGGACGTAGAGCTGCCACCGTCCCAGGTGGGCATTATGAATATGCGGAACGTGCCGCTTACGACTGCAGCCCAGAAGTTTATGGAGGAATTCCGGTTATTTCGAAAATAACTATAATAACAAGAAGGGAGGGAATTGCTAGTAAGGAATCCCTTCCTTTCTTCATGTTGTGAATAGCTCGTTTAAGTTCCCCCAATCAGCTTTTAGCAGCTTCTTTAACAATTCGACCTGCTCGGTTCCAAGAGCATCCGCAATAATCTGCTCCAGCGCTGCCTTGATGGTGGCGTTCTTCTCATAACAGCTTTCGCCCAACGGCGTTAATTTCAAGCTTTTTTCCTTCTTGTTATGCTGGGCTGGTATGACCTCAACCAACCCTTTGGCTTCCAAGCTCTTAATGAATTTGTGGGTCGCCTGCCGCGAAATATCCACCTGTCTTGTTACCTGCGAAATCGTTGGATTTTGCTGATAAATCCTTGCCATGATAAACCATTCTGAGTTGGAGATATATATCTCGTTCCGTTCGTTCCACACCTGCTCACAGAGGGAGCGAAGCTGGACATGACGTTCGCTAATCAGATCGATCAGGTTCAAAGATTCAAATTTGGGATGCATGGAATCCCTCCATTTCCGTTCCTGTTGCTAGTTCTCCTACACTATACAAAGACGGCCGGAAGTTGTCAATTTAGTTGACAAATTAACGGAAAAGGAGTATATTAACAATAGTCAACTTAGTTGACAAAATAGAGGGGCGGGATCACGGCCATGTTTGATAAGGGGGATTTGATCAGTTATTCGGTGCATGGCGTTTGCCGCATCGACGAGGTTTGCGTAAAATCGCTGGCCGGTGTTTCCAAGACTTATTATGAACTGCATCCGCTGAGCAATGAGACCTTAAAAATCAGCATTCCGGTCGATAGGGCGCCCTTGCAATTGCAGAAATTGATGGGGCCGGAGGAAGCGATGGCGTTAATCGACTCTTTTATGGCACCGGGCATTCCATGGATCGATAACAATCATGAACGGCATCACAATTACAGTGCGATTGTCAAGACAGGCGACCGGGAGGGAATCGCGAAGGTTGCCAATACGTTGATGCGCAGGAAACAATGGTCTGAGCAAAATCATAAGAAACTCGGCAATCAAGACAACCAGCTGTTATTGGGCATACAGAACACTTCATTTAACGAAATGGCCATCGTGTTAAAGACCACATACGATGACGTTTTGCAGGCTGTCCAGGAGAAGGTTGCCGTGAATCAGTCATAAACGGGTTCTTTATACGAGTTATACGAGGAAAGAGAGGTGCAGCTGCACCTCTCTTTTTGGGCTTATTGATAACATTGATTTCTAAACCTTTAGCATGCCGCGGAACCCTCTGGCGCCATAATAGGATTCCGCCCCGTTATGGTACACAAAGACTGTGTCGTAACGGCGGTCGCAGAAGAGGGCGCCGCCAAGCTTACGGATGGAAGCAGGGGTTTGCACCCAACTGGAGGTCTTCAAATCAAATTTCCCCAGCTTCTGCAGTTCCCGGTATTGCTCTTCCGTTAACAGCTCAATTCCCATAGCAGCCGCCATGTTCATCGCGCTGTCTTCCGGCTTATGCTGCTTTCTCGATTCCAGGGCTTCATGGTCGTAACAGACGCTTCTGCGGCCCTTGGGCGATTCCGCCGAACAATCTACGAATAAGATTTGATCGGTTTGCTCATCGTATCCAATAACGTCCGGCTCGCCGCCGGTCCGTTCCATTTCATGGAGCGACCACAGTTTATCGGGCTGCGCCTCCAGCTTCGCTTGGACCTGAGCCCATGCCAACTCGGGATGGCGATTCATGTTTGCCTCAAAACGCTTGCTTAAAACCTGGAGCAATTCTTCACTTTGTTCCGGTGCTAAAACCTTGAGTTCTTTGTTCATCATGAGCAACCTCCTCAAAACTTGTTGTTTTTCACCTCTACAGTTCTTCCGTGCTTAGCGTAAAACCTTCAATCACCGCGTCCTCATCAACCTCAATCAGAATGCAGCGTTTGCCGTGATAATTGACTTGCTTCAGGTACTTTAGATCTTGAGGGCTGACCGAGATCGTGGCTACCTTCGTTTCGATCTTGATCGATTTCGAAGTAAACTTCGGCACGACGCTGCTTGCTTTGATCTCATAGTTTTTGTCGTCAACAACCGTTTGGTACGCCAGCTCCACCTTTTCCGTCGTAACGTTCTCCACGCCGCTGGCTGTCAGCACGCGCTCCACATCCCTATAATCCAGCTTCGGCGGTTCTTCCTCCTCGTGGGTTTCAATCACCTGCTGAATTTCTTCGTATACGCTCGCAATCGTGGAGGCGTCAAG
Source organism: Paenibacillus phoenicis (assembly GCF_034718895.1). Lineage (NCBI taxonomy): Bacteria > Bacillati > Bacillota > Bacilli > Caryophanales > Paenibacillaceae > Paenibacillus > Paenibacillus phoenicis. The sequence goes on from NZ_JAYERP010000001.1 coordinate 396,767, forward strand.
CTGATCTCCGGCAATTTCCTTGACGATGTCCTCAAAGATCGCTCTCTCTTCCAGCGCGGTTACCGTCTTCTCGGCGTTTAGGACCTGATCGATAAAATGCTGATTTGGATCATTCGCTTTGCCCGCGCAATAGAGTACCCGATTCACATCAGAGAAGCCGTCCGTAATGCTGGGATAGAAGAAGCCTTGCTCCGGCGAGCGCAGCTTGATGATTGGATCAACGATCACGTTGTACTTGAACTCGCGTTCGACATAGTCGAACATAAGCGTTTTTCGCTGCGGTTCGGTTGAATTGATGCTGCACAAAATAAACGGATTCGCAAACATCTCATCAGTTTCGCTTTCCTCGGCTTCCTCATTGCGCTCCTTGGTGGGCTTGTAGTATTGCCCGCGGACGAAGGTGATTACCGTATCCCGTTCATACGTCGTATCCTCCAGCATTTTCTCTACCAGCAGAAGCATCAAATCATGCCATTCGTCGGCATCACCGGTCACGAGAGCTTGATGCAGCAGGTCTTGCGAAGGCTTGTCCGTTTCCGGGTGATCCTGGAACTTTAGCTCGAACAGCTTCTGATCCAATTCTCCGGACAGCAGTCTTTTGAAATTGCCCATATGCAATTCCTGCTTTTCTCTCTCCAACAGCTCAAACGGTGTACGCTCAAAATGATAGATTTCGTTCGTTTCCTTCATAATATAGACGTTCAGAATGTCGTAAATACTTAGTCTTTCATGATCCAGTTTGAATTGCTTGCGGATATAAGCGAGTTCCTTCTTGATCAAGATAATTCCCCTTTGCAAAAATTCAATATTTGCATTGTACTATAATGCTCGTCACCTGTCATGATACGTAAAAAATGAAAAAGACCCAAACCGTTAAGTTTGGATCTGAAGTGCACCCCTTAGAATAGACATTGGAAACCCCCCCTGGTTATTCCGATGAATTCTAGGGGGTGCATTTTTTATTGCAATCAAAGGACAACGATTTAAATCATACTCTGAGGAACTGAAGTTGGAGGCGATACGTCTTTATTTGGAGGCAAAATGGACGTATCGGCAGATTAATGAGCACTTAGGGATTCAAGATAAGGATCGGATGAAACGCTGGATGCGAAAATATCGCGAACAGGGGGAGTTTGGTCTACTCGACCAAAGGGGGAGACGAAAGGAATATGTGGATCAGGACCGCTATACGAAGCAGTTACAACGGGAGAATGAAATGCTAAAAAAGTGTTTGGAAATCTGGAAACAGGAGGTAAAGAACAAAGGTATGCATCCATTCGGAAAGCCTCACAAGGGTACAACATCAGCAGCTTGTGCAAGTTGTTTGGTGTCTCCAGAAGTGGATACTACGCTTATTTGAAACGTCAATTGAAGATGATTGATCGGGATCACGATGCAAAAGCCTTAATCCAAGCCGTATATAATCGCTATCGTGGTATCTACGGCTATCGACAAATTCAACTCTTCCTACTGCAAGACGAGGAGGTGTGGATGAATCATAAAAAGGTTCTTCGTTTAATGCAACAATTAGGGCTACGTTCACACATTCGACGTAAGCACCGTTTTAACTATGCTTCGAATGTAGGCAGCCGCGTCGCTGAGAATACGCTGCAACGTCAATTTAAGGCGGATGCCCCTAACCAGAAATGGGTAAGACTTATTTAATAATGAAATCGTAGCGTATCACATGAGTCTACGTAATGATAATCAGCTTGTACTTCAAACCTTTGAGAAGGCCTTGAATCAAACGAAAGACGTGACGGGATTGATCGTTCACAGCGATCAAGGATTCCAGTACACGCCTCACGCCTACCACGACATGCTGCTGAAGGTTGGCGCCCGAATCAGCATGTCTAGACGAGGCAATTGTCATGACAAAGCCTCTATGGAGAGCTTCTTCTCGCATCTCAAAACAGAAGGGCTCTATCCCTATCATATCCGAACTCTAGACGAGACACAAAGGCGAATTGAAGAATATATTGAGTTTTACAACAACAAACGACCACAAAGAAAACTAAACAAGCTGACGCCGAGTGAGTTTCGACGCCAGCTCGTAGCCTAGGGGCTTTTTCCAATGTCCACTAAACGGGGGCTTGACCAAAAAGCAAAGGCGGCTTAATTTTTTCTTCTCTTCAATCAATTCATTGCTGGAAATTCCGAGTATCTCGTATGCCTGTTGTACCATATCACGATCTTTATCGAATATTGGATTCGACAGGTCGTAGATTCCGCTTTTGGCTGTGACATGATGGAGGCTTTAAACCATAGGATGGAAGCTTGTCATACTCTCCTTCCCGATGTACCATCAAACTTCGATTAATTCAAAACATTTAGATGGAGGAGATGTATTCATGCAACAATTCGGTCCAGAATGGTTAAAACCGGCTTTTGATCATAGGTTTAATGAATTGGTGAGGCAAGCGGGTATGCAGCGGGAGATTGATCAATTACAAAACAGGCATCGAGAACTTGAGAATTTACTAAAAAGTGAGTTATCACAAGCCCAGTATGAGTTATATCTTGAGATGGAAGAGATCATCAATTATCGCAATACTCTCATAATACAGCAGTTATACTTTGCTGGACTAAAGGATGGGGTTCAGTTGTTGAGAGAGTTACTATAGTCTGCCATAAGGCAATTTGATAAAAGATCGTTTTGATATTGGATTTTCCTTATCAATACGATCTTTATTTTGGATTCTTCGATTGATGTTGGACTCTGACATTCAAGTTGAGTATAGGTTACGACAGCAATAGCCAGTCCTCTCTGTTATTCCAGAGAGGGGTTGGCGACAGCAAAATCCTTCCGACCATCTGTTAAAGATGTCGTTCCGCTGAGGATTGTTATTCCTTATCATCAACCTCGCCATATTCATTTTCAACAAGTTTGATCATCTCTGAAGGCGTAGTGTTAAGAGCCTTCGACAATGCAAATATCGTTGTAAGGGTCGGTTGATAAATACTTCTTTCCAACATTGAAATGTATGTCCGGTCAAGGTCACTCCTGAAGGCAAGTTCCTCTTGGGACATCTTTTTGGTAACTCTCAAGGACTTAAGAACTTTGGCGAATGATAATTCTAAAGTCATAAACACGCCCCCTTAAATTTTCTATTATTATTCAGTATGGGAGCAATTTCCACGTAGTATACTCTACAAATGGGGTTTATTTTGGGATAACTTTGTAGTAATATTGAACTACGAATAGTTCTAAAGACTCAAAATGACACTAACTGTTATAGGCATTGTCGCATTTAGTCTATTATGCGGATAATTGTTGAAAGATGACGTGAACTTCATATTTCTCATATCGAAAGGCAAACCTATTGAAAAATAGGGACGCAAAACTATGGACCTAAGGAAGTTGATTCTACGGTCGCCAAGTTGCCAAGAGTGAGGTGAATGTATCTAAAACATCACTCCTATGGATGTTTTTTTATTTTTACTCGGGAGGGACAAATATGGCAAGAATCCTGATCGCTGACGACAGCCCTTCTATTCGTTTCTTGATCTCAGCCTTAGTTACCGAAGCAAGCCATGAGGTTGTCTTACAAGCTAAAGACGGACTCGAGGCACTAAACGCATACTACGAAACGAATCCCGATTTATTAGACTGAAAAAGGATGTAAAAGTACTTTCAAAACCATTTGATGTCAATGAGTTTTTCGAATCTATTGCCACAACCTTAGCCAACCATAGTTGATAGGAAAATAGATTCAAGGACCTCTCACACATAAGACTCATACTAAATATCCGAAAATTCAGATATTATCTGGCTTGTAGTGAGGTGTTTCCAATGTCAGAACATATCAGTGAACAAGAAATCATTAATTTGTTGAAAAAACTTGACGAAGCTCCTAGTTCTCAGGTATGTGAAGAGGCTGGATCATTCTCATCTACTACTCAAGGAGTAGACGCAAATGCTGTGGTCACTGATGGGTTTATTAAGGTTGAACAAGGCAAGATTACGGTTGGAAACCCCACCAATGGTGGTAAGTTTCCGGCTATTAATGCGACTCCACCAGTCAAGTTAATGGTGGATGGAAAACAGATCGATAAAGAGACGAAGGTTACATCTGAAAGCGTGATCAAATGGGAGATTGAAGAAAAGCCTTTATTTGAGATAACTGTATCGGATGACAAAATAGAAGCATATCTAACTATTAATCGGACACAAAGATATGCGTGGATATTAGCAGATAAGACTCCTTCATTAAATGTGACTTTGACTGCTGAGGAAGATCTTACAATTATATTGGAAACTTTGAGTTTACAAGATATTATTACGGCTGTTGAAAATATGAAGATAAAAATGAATCTTGATGTTGTGGCGATTCAAACGGAGATCCTCCGACCTTCTTTTCGACCTGTAACCATTGCTAGGGGTAAAGCCCCAGTCCAAGGTCGGGATGCACAACTTGATCTATATTTCTCTGAAAATATCGAGAACATATTTACTGAGGTCAGGGGTTATATCGACTATAAAAATCATATGAAAATTCCTTCCGTCAAGAGCGGAGATGTTATCGCCAAAAAGACCCCTCCTGTCGAAGGCCAGGCGGGGTATGATGTTTTCGGAAACGTGTTGCTCCCAGAACCAGTCAAGGACATTCGTATTGCAGGAAAGGATAATGTGGAGATAACACCCGATTCCATCGTCATTGCTCTAAAGGAAGGGCGACCTAGAGTTACAGGAAATCGGATCAAATACTTTGATATCAACACGGCATTTATCGTACCAGGAAACGTTGATATGCAGACGGGAAATATTGTGTTTGCTGGTGATGTGATCGTGTATGGCGATGTCACGGACAACATGATCATTGAATCACTTGGAAACATTTATGTGGCTGGCAGTGTTTTCAATGCAACATTAACCGCGACTGGCAGTATCGCAGTCAAGGGAAACGTAATAGGAAGTAATCTTTATTCAGGGTATTTCGGAATGCTTTACAACCGACTCTATAACAGTTCTAAACAATTGATCGAAATACTTGAAAAAATGATGGAAAGTGCGAAGTTATTGCTTCATGAGTTGGCCAAGAAAAATATGCAGGTACGTTATGGACAAGTCTTAGTGCTGATTACGGAAAACAAATATCAGCAAGTCGGGGATGTTGTGAAAGAATTGTTAGGCGTAATTTCTAGTATTCAATCTTACAATAAAAATGATTTACAGCAGTTGAACTATTACTTGGAGTTATTTCTGCAACCAACAAAAATAATTGAGGTAATGACAGCACCGAAAATGGAAGATTTCTTGCGTATTCTGAAAGAAGCATATATGAGAGTCGCATTAAGTCAAGAAACGAATGTGCAAATTGTCATCAATCAGGGGCAAAAATCAATTCTCAAGTCGAATGGAGATATTCTCATTCGTAAAGAAGGAGTGATCCAATGCGATCTCTATTCAGCAGGGAACATCATCTTCTTATTGGACAATTCCGTATGTCGGGGTTCCAAACTTGAGGCGGGAGACACCATCTCAGCTATGTATGTTGGAGGGACTACTGGAGTATGGACAAGCCTTAAAGCTGCAAAGAAAGTTATTGTGAAGAAAATGTTTGAAGGCAAAATCATTGTGGACCGGTATAGTATGGATATCTTTGAACCAGTTGAAGAAATGACGTTTGACCGCAATACCATTAGACAAATGGCATAAGAAAACGGGGTGATTCTTATTGATAATACATGGTTTATTGGGAGAAGATTAAACAACAATATCTATTCCAAGCAAGGCAGTTTGCTTCTGCCAAAGAACAGTATTTTGAACACTCGCCATCTTGATCTTCTACGTCAACATGGAATCGAGATTGGGGCAGAAGATACCGAGTTGGTCACCGAAGTAATCGTTGATGAAGCGATATCTGAAGTTCAGTCGATTTATGAAAAGATACACCAAAATTCCAGTCAACTTTCAAATCAAGTTATCCGTCATATTGTTATGCCGAAAATTCAAGAAATTTGTTTCAATAATAACCTTTCAAACGTCATATTGGACTTAAGCAAGAAAGATCATTACACTTATCGACATTGTATCGGTGTTGCAATCCTCTCCTACTTAATTGGTAAATGGTTGGGGCTGAAAGAAGAGGAACTGAATGACCTCGCCGTAGCGGGGTTGCTTCATGACCTTGGAAAGACCAAGATCCCTGATTCGATCTTGAAAAAACCAGGCAAACTCAGTGTGGAAGAGTATTCTGAAATGAAACGCCATACTCACTTTGGGTATGAAATGGTTAGCAATCTTCCAGGCATGTCGGAACAACAAGCATTGGTTGCCCTTCAGCATCATGAACGGGAAGATGGCAGCGGCTATCCTTTCGGGGTCAGCGGTGATAAGATCACTTACTTCAGCAAAATTGTAGCCGTTGCCGATGTGTTCCATACGATGGTTTCAGAGCGGGTGTATAAGAAGCCAGTTCCCTTATACCAAGTGTTTCAAGAAATCTATCAACGTGCATTCGGATTATTCGATCCGATCATTGTTCAATGTTTTATTACCAACGTAATGAACAGAATGATCGGGGATTCAGTTCTCTTATCAGATGGTCAAGTGGCTCGCATAGTTATGCTGCATCCAGATGACTTGATCAATCCGCTGGTTGAGTTTCAAGGGCAATTTTATGATCTGCGGCATTCTAAAAATAAAATCTTGGGCTTTACCAGCAACCAGTAACGACGAGGTTGGGAAAATTCTGATATTTCGGGTGCATTAAAGGAACTCTTTAAACATGCGAATATTGCGCTGTATAAAGAGAAGCGGAAACGGGCAAAGGCATTGAACGGAAAAAGACTCGGCATTGAAAAACAGTAATTGAGATGAGAGGTACGTACAACCTATGTAATAGGGGCTGTAAAATAAACTGTGTAAACTCTCCAACCAATCTATTAAACTAGGAGAAAGGTTGGATGGAAAGGATGAACATAGTGGCCCCAAAGTTCAGCAGAGATCAAGTGAAGGCCTTCATTAAAGACAACGATTTTCCAGATTAGCAAGGTGACTTTAACAGGTGATTTGCCGGTGGCCCACTAACCATTGCACGTCCATAGCTTCGCGTGTGATACGAGATCAGAAGTGTCTCAACCAGCTTAATCATGGTTTGCGCAATAGTGGGTGAACAGTTTGTGTAACGGGCTTGTTCGCCCCAATTCTTGATCGTTCTCTCCCGACTACAGCTATCATAAATCAAAAAGAGGCTAACCAGATTAAGCTGGCTAACCTCATAATACGAAAATTCTTGACAGACTCCGAAAATGTCCATTACCCTGAGCATTTTCTACGCTCTCAACAATTTGAATTATCTTGTTGAAGTTACCAGCCTAACCCCGATGATGTTTTTAAAGGGTTAGGCTGCTTTTCGTTTTGACAACTGGTTTAGGCGCCCTATTATTTGTCAATACGATGTGTTGACACTACACACTCCACATGACTCGTCTGCGGAAACATATCCACCGGCTGCACCCATTCCAGCGCATATCCGCCGTCCAGCAGCGCTTTGCAATCCTTTGCCAGGGTGGACGGGTTGCAGGAGACGTAGACGAAGCGCTTCGGTTTCGTCTTTAGCACCGCTTCGAGGAAGCGGGGATCCAGCCCGGTGCGCGGCGGGTCAGCGACGATGACGTCCGGGGCGAATCCGGACTTGACCCAGCGGGGGAGTAACTCCTCGGCGTAACCGGTGTAAAACTGAGCGTTATCCCGGCCGTTCCGGGCTGCATTCGCTTTGGCGTCCTCGACGGCTTCGGGGATCGATTCGATGCCGCGAACCTCCTTCGCGTAAGGTGCTAGCCACAGGCCGATCGTGCCGGTGCCGCAGTAGGCATCAACGACGGTTTCTTTACCCGTCAGACCCGCAGCTGCACGCACGGATTCATACAGCTTGACCGTTTGCAGCGGGTTCAGCTGGAAGAAGGCGCGGGGCGATAGCGTGAATTCCAGATCACCCAGCGATTCCTGAATGCTGTCTGCGCCCCACAAGATCTCTGTCCGGTTGCCAAATACGAGCGAGGTGTTCTTCGGATTCACGTTCATTGCGATGCTGGTCAGCTCGGGCATCGCCAGTCGCAGCTCCTTGACCAGCTGCTCCCGGCGCGGCAGCTTGTCGTTGGCGGTGACTAGCGTGACTTGCAGCTGCCCGGATTGGAAGCCAACGCGGACGACAATCGTACGGACCAGCCCTTGGTTGCTTTTTTCCTTATATACTGGAATACCTAGTCGTTGAAGCACGTCCCGGGTCTTGTCCACCACCTCGTTCACCTTCGGGTGTTGAATGGGACAACCGGTAATATCGATCAGCTTATGGGAGTCGGCCGCATACAAGCCGGCGATCATGCCCTCTTGGGACATGCCTAATTGCAGCTGCGCCTTGTTACGGTAGCCCCAAGGGTGATCCATGCCCAGCATCGGCTTCAACCGCACGTCCTGCAGGCCGGCGTAACGCGCAAACGCCTCCCGGATGATCTCCTCTTTGCCGGCTAACTGTCCCTCGTAGGACAGATGCTGGATCTGGCAGCCGCCGCAGATGCCGAACACCGGGCATGGCGCCTCCAACCGATGCGGAGAGCGCTTCTCGATCTTTCGAATCACGGCAGCGATATATTTAGGCTCCACGCGGGTAACCTCTGCATGTATGACCTCACCGGGAATACCGCCTTCGACGAACACGGCTTTCCGCCGATAATAGCCGACGCCTTCGCCGTTAATGCCCAGCCGCTTGATCGTCACGACGATCCGGTCGCCGGTACGTATCTCATCGGCCTGTTCCCGCTTGGCGATCGGCGGCTTGGGCCGCGATTGCGTTTTGTTGCCCGGGCGGTTGCCGGAATAGTTACGTTCTTTCATGAATCCTGATTCTCCATCCTGTTAGGTTTGTACTAGACTCAATATACCATGGGAATCCAAGGGATACCATGACCTGCATCGACGAAGGGTTATGGCAGCTGCAATAACAGAAAAACCAGAAACCGGTGCCAGCAAGCGAGAGGTTGATCCAACCAAAGATTTTGGCGTATTTCTGTTCCTTTTGCTTCTGCTGAACCTTATAAATCGTTTGATCCACCAGAAGCAAGACAAGTCCGGAAAAGAGTGAGATGGAAGCGGTAAAAGCAAACACGTGATTCATCACATGCACCTGATTCATGACATGCACCTCCTAATTCGCTTTAAGCCGGCTCGACGGATCGAAACACTGAGTTTCACGGATCCCGGGATGTTCGCATACATCTGTCCCCAGTCGCTTTTCTGGTGAATGTGCTAGGATATAACAGAACAAGGGTTTCCCGAACCCCGTAGATCCCAATCGTGGAGAGCACGAGCAACAAGTACAAGCTGGCGCTGACGGCGATGCCCAGCATGACCGACTTCAAGCCAATTTAAGAGATGAACTGATTTCATCGACATCATGATAACAAACAAGAAGGGGAAGATGACAAACGGCCAATAAATCAGGTGAACATAGGCAAATTGAAGCGCATGAATAATCGTCAATGGTTTGAAAAAACTGGTCGAACAGCGCCGGGACAATCAGCGCATCCCAACTGTTCGAGGAAGAAGACGAAGGTGATGGTTTTGAAGGATGCTTCTTCTCATACGCTTCGTATTTGGATTTCCAATCCAGCATATCTGCCGCCTCCGAACGAATTGTAGGATTATTAGAGAGTGTTGGACTTTTTGGAAAAGTTTATGTAGCGTTTGCGGCGGTTGCCCAATTCTCCAAACCCCGGTAAACTAAAAAAGTGCATAAAGCCGGTCTGTCCCGAAAATCCGGGAGGACGACGGCCGATTGGGAAGTTAGGAGAAATCAAGCGAAATGAGCACGGAAGCACTTACGATGGAACATGCGCAGCAGCTGCTGCAGAAATATTACGGATATCCCGATTTCCGCGAAGGGCAGCGGAGAATCGTCGAGAGCGTATTGTCCGGCGCGGATACGCTGGGCATTATGCCGACGGGCGGAGGCAAATCGATCTGTTACCAGATCCCGGCTCTGATGTTGCCGGGTCTGACGCTGGTTGTTTCCCCGTTGATCTCGTTGATGAAGGATCAGGTCGATGCGCTCACGGCGATGGGCATCTCCGCCGCCTACATCAACAGCACGCTGTCGGGCAAGGAAGTGAACGACCGCATCCGGGCGGCGCGCCGCGGTGAGCTGAAGCTGCTCTATGTTGCGCCGGAGCGGCTGGAGCTGGACTGGTTCCGCGAGGAAATGAGCGGTCTATCGATCTCCTGCGTCGCCGTCGACGAAGCGCACTGCGTCTCGCAGTGGGGCCATGACTTCCGGACAAGCTATCTGGCGGTCTCCCCGTTTGTGGAATCGCTGCCGCAACGGCCGATCCTCGCAGCCTTTACAGCCACGGCCACTCCGGAGGTCATGGACGACATGGTCCGTCTGCTGCGCCTTGCGAATCCGGCCGTGTTCGTCACCGGCCTCGGTCGGGATAACCTGGCGATGTCGGTGCTGCGCGGTGAGAACAAGCGCGAATTCGTCCTGAATTACGCGACGACCCATGCGCATCAGCCCGGGATCGTCTACGCCGCAACCCGCAAGGAGGTTGACGACCTGTACGAGCGCCTGCGCCGCGCCGGCATCCCTGCCGGCCGCTACCATGCCGGCTTGTCCGACAAGGAGCGGGAGGAGAGCCAGGAGGCTTTTCTCTATGACGACATTCGCGTGATGGTGGCGACCAACGCCTTTGGGATGGGGATCGACAAATCGAACGTCCGTTACGTGATCCACTACAATATGCCGAAGAACATGGAGGCTTATGTTCAGGAAGCGGGCCGGGCTGGCCGGGACGGCGAGCCCAGCGAATGTATCCTGCTGTTTAGTCCGCAGGACATCATGACGCAGAAATTCCTGATCGAGCAAAACCCGCAGGATGGAGAACGCAAACGCAACGAGTACCGCAAGCTGCAGCAGATGGTTGAATATTGCTACCAGACGAGCTGCCTGCGCTGGGCAATGCTGGATTATTTCGGTGAGGCTCACGACCGCACGCCTTGCGGTGTTTGCAGCTCCTGCCGGGACGAACGGGAGCTCGTCGACATGACGCGCGACGCGCAGATCGTCTTCTCCTGTATCCACCGGATGCGGGAGCGGTTTGGCGTCTCGCTGGTCGCTTCGGTGCTCAAAGGTTCGCAGAACAAAAAGGTGCTGCAGTACGGCTTTAATCAGTTGCCTACCTATGGCATGCTGCGCACGCGCACCGAGAAGGAAATTTCTGAACTGATCAATGTGTTTATTGCGGAAGGATATTTGGCCTTGTCCGAAGGGCAATACCCGGTCGTAAGGCTGCAGCCGTTGGCGGTTGAGGTGCTGAAGAGCCGCCATCAGGTGATGCTCCGTGCGCCGGAGACTGCCGCCGCGTCCTCATCGTCATCTAGCTCGCGGCGCCGCAAGTATGATGAAGGGCCGTCCGCCGTCAACGAGACGGTGTTCGAGCAGCTGCGCTTGATCCGCCGCGATTTGGCCGAGAAGGAGCGGGTGCCTTCCTATATTATTTTCAACGATGCGACGCTGCGCGAGATGAGTGTGGTCTGTCCGACCAGCGAAGCGGATATGCTGAGAATCAAGGGCGTCGGCGAAGTGAAGTACCGTAAGTACGGAAAGCCGTTTCTGGAGTTTTTTCAAAATATGGAGTAGGGTTGTGAGCATGTGAAAGTCATATTGGCAACGCTGAACGCAAAATTTATTCATACCTCGCTGGCGATCCGGCTGCTCAAAGCCTACAGCGGCAACGAGTTTGACATCGATCTGGCCGAATATACGATCAAGGACCCGGTGATGAATATCGTGTCGGATCTGTTTAAGCGGAAGCCGGATGTCATCGGGTTCTCCTGCTATATCTGGAATATCGAAGAGACGATTCGAGTGGTGGCCTTGCTGAAGAAAGTGCTGCCGGAAGTGAAGATTGTACTGGGCGGCCCCGAGGTTAGCTACGACACGAAATACTGGATGGAGCGCATCCCGGAGGTGGATTTTATCGTCATGGGGGACGGTGAGGAGACATTCCACCATTTGCTGCAGGAACTGTCCGGGGAGCAGAAGTTCCACTTCGTGTTTGGCGCGGCCTATCGCAAAGGAGAAGAGGTCGTACTGAATCCGCCTCGGCCAAAATCCGATCTGAACACGCTGCCGTCGCCGCATCGTTTTCCCGAGGATATTCCGAATCTCGGCAAACGGATCGTGTATTTCGAGACCAGCCGCGGTTGCCCGTTCAGCTGCCAGTTTTGCCTCTCAAGTATTGAGGTGGGCGTGCGGTATTACGATATCGAACGGGTGAAGTCGGACATCCTGTACCTCATCGAGCATGGCGCGAAGATCATTAAATTTCTGGACCGCACGTTTAACATTAACCGCAATTACGCGATGGAGATGTTCGAATTTCTGATCAACAACCACCAGGGTTGCGTGTTCCAGTTCGAAATCACGGCGGACATCATGCGGCCGGAGGTGCTGGACTATTTGGCGGAGAACGCGCCGCCCGGCATCTTCCGCTTCGAGATTGGCGTGCAGTCGACAAACGATCCAACCAACGAGCTGGTGAAACGCCGCCAGAACTTTACGAAGCTGACCCGGACCGTCACCAAAATCAAGGAAAGCGGCAAAATCGCCCAGCATCTGGATTTGATCGCCGGATTGCCGGAAGAGGACTATGCCACGTTCCGCAAAACGTTTAACGACGTGTTTGCTTTGCGTCCCGAGGAGCTGCAGCTTGGCTTCCTGAAGATGCTGCGCGGAACCGGGCTGCGGAATGACGCGGAGAAATACAACTACGTGTTTATGGACCATGCGCCTTATGAAATCCTGAGCAATAACGTGCTGCCGTTTGAGGACGTAATCCGGTTGAAGCGGCTGGAGGACGTGCTGGAGAAGTATTGGAATGCGCACCGCATGGATCACACCGTGGAGTATCTGGTCACTCACGAGTTCGATTCGCCGTTTGACTTCTTCCAGGAGTTTGGCGACTATTGGGAGGAACAAGGCTGGCAGCGGATCGGTCATCAGCTGGAGGACCTGTTCACTCGTCTTCACGCGTTCTTAAGCGGACGCACTTTGAAAGAGCCGGAGGTTGTGCTTGGTTTAATGAAGCTCGACTACCTGCTTGGACACAAGTATAAGCCGCGGAAAATCTGGTGGGAGGACCGGGTGGACAAAGACCGGCGCAGCGCGTATTTCCGTGCGCTCGCAGAAGCCCCTGCTGCTTTGTCAGAGCAATTTGCGGCATACGGCCTGGATGAACGCGGGCTGCAGAAGTATGCGTGCATCGAAGAGCTGCCGTTTGCGCTGGGCGATGTACTGCGAGCGGAAGGGTCAGAAGCGCCAGCAAGCCCGGCGAACGCAGGGGATGAGCCGCAAGGCACGCTGCTTGTTGTCCTCTACCAGCAGGAAGCAGACGAGCGGCCGGTGTATTTCCACGCCCCTTTAAGCGCTTGGTCCCCGGAGCATTGCACCCTGGTCAAGTGAGGAGAGCAATAACGAAAAAGCGAGCCTGCAAACCGGCTTCCTCTTCCCGAGGAGCCGGTTCAGCAGGCTCGCTTTATTTGTTTATTCTGCGTTCGCTGCTTCGGGCGGCAGATGCCACTCCAGCCAATTCAACACATCCGACATCACTTCGTCGCGGTTGATTTCGTTCAGCATTTCATGACGGCCGCCGGGATACAGCCGCACCTCAACGTCCTTGAGGCCCAGCTGATGGTACAGTCCGGCGAGACGCCGGACGCCGGCGCCGTTTTGGCCGACCGGATCGAGGTCGCCGCCAAAGATATAAACCGGCTTATCCTTAGGGATGGAGCGCATCTTCTCCGGGCGGTGAATCTCCTGCAGCAGGCCAAAGAAGCCGTAAAAGAAGCCGGCGCTGCACAAGAAGCCGCAGTGCGGGTCGGCGATGTATTTATCCACCTCGGCCTCGTCCCGGGAGAGCCAGTCGAAGGGCGTCCGCGCCGGGAGGAAGTTACGGTTAAAGCTCCCGAAGGTCACCGCGTTCATCAGCAGGCTGGGATGGGTCTCGCCTTGCAGCAGGCTTTGTAAGCGGGCGAGGCTTCGCCCCAGGCCCAGCAGCCCCCGGGGACCATCTGTTCCCGAGAGAATAAATCCAGTATAAGGCTCCGGGGCTAGGTACATGACCTTCTGCGTCAGAAAGGAGCCCATGCTATGGCCGAGCAGAAACAAGGGGAGATCGGGATGCTCCTGACGGATAATCTTCGTAAGCTGAATCATATCCTTCGCCATGCCGGTAAAGCCTTGTTTGCCCGGCCAGCCTAATTCCTCTGGACTTCCAGCCGTGCGCCCGTGCCCGCGGTGATCGTTCGCGTAGACGATAAAGCCGTGGGCGGTCAGCAACCGGGCCAGGCGCTCATAGCGCTTGGCCGTTTCCGCCATGCCGTGGGCGATTTGCAGCACACCGCGCGGCGGGTCGGCGGAATCAGCGGCGATCCAACGATACACGAAGACCCCATGACTTGTGTCATTGTCGAACGTAAACGTATGCTCTTTCAAGCGTAGCCCTTCTTTCCACGGAATTATGGGAAGACCTCAAGCGAGAAACGCAGGCTGGAAAAATTCGATCCGTTCGCCGTCCGGTCCGTTAAAGAAGAAGAATCGGCTGCCGTTCGGCAGACTGCGGATTTCCGGGTCGAGACCGGATAAGCCTAATTTGGAAATCCGGGCATATTCCTCTTCGATATCACTAGCGGTAAAGGCAATATGATGCACCTTGCCCTCATTCGGCAACTCTTCTCCTTCGGGGAGATTAATCAGCTCGACCTCAACGGATTCCTGGCCCGGAAAGGTTAGGAAAGCCAGACGCAGCGGGTCTCCCACCTCACCGATCGTGGATAACAGCTTCATGCCGATAATCCGTTCATAAAACTCGATGGAATCCTCCAGAGCCGAGACGCGAATTCCAATATGCTCGATTTTGCGAATGCCCATACCGATGACCCCCAGTTCAATTCGAATTGGTTGATTTCTTTTCAATCGCGATCAAATACGGGGCAGCCGGCCTTTGCGGCTGCCGGTACAGGATCGCCTGTCCGGCGGAAGCGGGCAGTGCAGCCGCCCAGGCTTCCACCGCCGCCGCTTCGGCGTCGCCGCCGGGATGGCCGGGGTAGAGGACGGCCGTCAAGATCCCGCGCGGCCGCAGCAGGGCCAGAGCGGCCTCCAGGGCGGGCAGCGTGCTGTCCGGCTGCGTGATCAGCGCCGGGTCAGCGCCCTCGGCTGGCAAATAGCCGAGGTTGAACATCACGGCGCCGAGCCGCCCGTGCACGTCCGCGGGCAGCACGGCCGCCATGTCCGCGTGGCTCGCCTGAAGCAAGGTGACGCCGGCGATGGAATCCGCCGGCTCCTTGTCCAGCCGAGCCTTCGTTAGGGCCAGCGCCTGCGGCTGGATATCGAAGGCGAACACTCGCCCCTTCGGACCGCAGGCTTTGGCCAGGAACAGCGTGTCCGCGCCGGTTCCCGCCGTGGCGTCGACGGCCGCGTCGCCGAGCCTCAGCCGTTCGCCGGCCAGTTTATGCGCGAAGCTTAATACGGAGAGGAAGCCCATAAGCGCTCAACGTCCTCTCCAGTATTTGCCCTGCCAGGAATCGCGGCGCTTCAGCTCCGCGTCGATGGCGTTGAGCACTTCCCATTTTTTGAGGCTCCACATCGGTCCGATCAGCAGGTCGCGCGGCGCGTCTCCGGTCAGCCGATGCACGATCATTTCTGGCGGCAGAAACTCAAGCGTGTCCACAATCAGCTTGACGTATTCGTCCTGTTCCAGGAAACGCAGCAATCCTGCTTCGTACTGCTTCACCATCGGCGTCTTGCGCATCAGATGGAGCAGGTGGATCTTAATGCCCTGCACGTCCATGTTCGCCACGGCGCGGCCGGTCTCCAGCATCATTTCATGCGTTTCCTGCGGCAGGCCGTAAATGATATGCGTGCACACCCGGATGCCGCGTGCGCGCAGTTTCTCCACCGCATCGAGGTAGCATTGCGTATCGTGCGCCCGGTTGATCAGCGTGGACGTCGACTCATGGATCGTTTGCAAGCCCATTTCGACCCAGAGGTAGGTGCGCTCATTGAGCTCGGCTAAATAATCCACGACATCGTCCGGCAGGCAATCCGGTCTCGTGGCGATGGATAAACCGACGACACCCGGCTGCTCCAGAATCGCTTCGTAATATTCACGAAGCACCTCCACCGGCGCATAAGTATTCGTATAAGCCTGAAAATATCCAATATATTTCGCATGCGGCCACTTCAGATGCTGCCGGTCGCGGATCGTGGCAAACTGCGTTACCAGATCGTCCCGGCGGCTTCCGGCAAAATCGCCCGATCCCCGGGCGCTGCAGAACGTGCAACCGCCCTTTGCGATCGAGCCATCGCGGTTGGGACAAGTGAATCCGGCATCTAGCATCACCTTAAATACCTTGTCTCCGAACTCTTGGCGCATCTCGAAATTCCAGGTATGAAATCTTTTGTCTCCCCACAAAGCAGGAGTGTCCGTCATCAGTGTACTCATTGCGGCTCCTTCATTTTGTCACAAAATATTTTTTGCATATTTATACAACGGCGAAAGCCCCGTCCGTACGCCGCTTCCACTGAATTTATTGTATCAAATTTCACTGGAAAAGGGGAATGCTGCTTGCCTGTTTCCTTGCGGCAGGGTACGGAAATATGTTATTTTGAGAATATCAATTTCGTTGGACCCCAATTCCAAAATATATCGAAAAAGGAATCACTCGTCTCGTCTCCCCGGCGAACGGTTGGTTCCTTTTTCATTGCGCGCTTTACATTTGCAGCAAACTTCGGCACAATATTGCAAGGAATGGATACCAAGAAAGCGGAGGAATAACATGCGTTTACGCGGCAGAAAAGGAATACGGGAGCATTTGGAGGAGCAGCAGGATCTGGTTGTCCTGAATCCCCGGGAATATAAAGGACGCTGGGCGGAGGTGTTCGGCAACGGCCGTCCGATCCACATCGAGCTTGGCATGGGCAAAGGTCAGTTTATCAGCGGCATGAGTGTAAAATATCCAGACGTGAACTTCATCGGCATGGACATGTATGATGAGTTGATTCGCCGGGCGAGCGAGAAGGTGCGCGCGAAATGGGACGAGCAGGGCGGGCTGAAGCCGCAAACCGTTCGTCTGGCGCTGGGGAATATTGAAATGATCGAGGAGTTTTTTGCGCCAGGGGAAGTGGAGCGCATTTATTTGAACTTCAGTGATCCATGGCCGAAGAAGAAGCATTGGCGCCGGCGCTTGACGCACCCGCGGTTTTTGGAGAAATACCGTCATCTCCTGAACGAAAACGGCGAAATTCACTTCAAGACTGACTCCCGCGTGCTGTTTGAATTTTCGCTGAATGCCTTTGCCGCGGTTGGATTGCAGATGAGCGACATTTCGCTTAGCCTGCATGAAGGCGGGATTAATGAGGCCCATGTCATGACGGAATACGAAAGCAAATTCGTAGGACAAGGCATGCCGATCTACCGCTGCGAAGTAATGGTTGGCGAAGCGGCCTTACAACGTTACCATGAGCGGAAGATGGAGATGTTTAAATAGCAAAAAAATCGGAGCAGGATGAATCCTGGCTCCGCTTTTTTGTAAATCGCCTTCCTGATCAGGCTGGTTATTTTCGGATGAAATTCGTATTTCCAAGTAAATCAATGATAGCTTGAGCACTTTGCATCGGCCGGAACCGGGCGATATGGTTCAAGACCTCTTCCCGTTTGCGAACGACTTCATCGTATTGCTCAGTCAAACGTTTGATCCAATCGGTGATATCGTCCAGTGATTTCATGGGCGTTCCCCAACCTTGCTGAGCAAAATAATGTGAATTTTCCTCTTCCTGGCCGGGAAGCGGCTGGTGGAACAGCATCGGGATGCCTTTGGCCAACCCTTCCGAGCAGGTCATGCCGCCCGGCTTGGTAATCAGCAAATCGGACACTTCCATCAGCTTGTCGATTTCCTTCGTGAACCCAAGCAGATGGATGTTGGGATGAATGAACCGGGGGTCCTTTTTCATTTTCTCCAGCGACTTCTCGTTGCTGCCCAGGCAGAAAATGACTTGGATTTGCTCCCGGTAAGAGGCGAGCAGTGCATTGACCGCTTCGTCCTTCATGAAGCCCCAGCCCCCGCCCATGACCAGAACGGTAGGCATATCCTTCAGATGGAATTGCAGGCGGATATCTTCCTTCCGATGGCGCTCCCAGAAATTCGGATGGATCGGGATGCCGGTAATCAGGATTTTATTATTGTCTACGCCCCGTTCCATCAATTTCTTCTGCACCTGGTCGGTGGAAACGAGATAACAATTCACTTCCCGGCTCACCCAAGCACCGTGCACATCATAATCGGTAATGACGGTACAGAGCGGGACGTCCAGCATACCTAGCCGTTTCAGGCGGGAAATAACCGCGCTGGGGATCGGATGGGTGCAGACGATCACGTCGGGATGAAGCTGACGGATAATTTGAATTGTACGCGTATAAAAAATCCGATGAAGAGCCATCGTCGTCAATCGGTTTAAAGATTTTTTGTAGTTGCTGCGATACATCATACGGACAAGCCGAGGCTGCGAGGACACCGTTTTCTTGTAAGCGGTGATGATGATCGGCGCCACCCTAGGGTTCAAAAAACTGCCCAGCTCTAGGACTTTCGTCTGTATGTTTGGCGCAATCTTTCGTAAACTGCTGGAGAGCGCGTAGGCCGCTTGCGTATGACCGGCTCCAAACCCCTCGGATAAAAGTAAGACTCTCTGTTTTTGCACTGGTTTCACCTTATTCCTGCAAGGTTTTCCTACTGTCTACAATATCCCCTTTAAGCCCATAATGCAACCGTTCCAAGCGCTACAGAGGAGCCGATGACCGCTCCTGCCAAGGTGTCTGAAGGGTAATGTAGGCCTAAATAAATACGCGAAACTGCCACGATCAGAGCGATCGGCAACAGCACCAGAATCAAGCTTGGGACCGCGGCCATAAACGGTACCGTTATAGAAAAAATGGCCGTCGTATGCCCGGACGGAAACGAGTGGTCCGTCAGCGGGTTCCGGAACGTATTGGTGCCCGGCAGCGTTAAGTAGGGCCGAAGACGCGGGTAGGTTTTTTTGACGAGTGCTACTGGAAGATGACTGATCGCGAGCGCGACGCAGGATTGCAAGCCGATTTTGCTCCATGGCTGCGGAGCCGCAAGCCAGATGAGCAAGGACGAAAGGATGGTGAACCAAGCTCCCCCTAAATGAGTTAAATGATACAGCCAGAAATTCAGAAAACTGCGGTGCAGGCGGCCGTTGATTCCTACAAAGAGCTGTCGGTCGAGTTGTTGAAGCTTATGGAATAAACGAGTCATAATATCCCTCCGCACGATGGTTGGCCGCGTTCTAGTCCCCGGAAACTGCCTGTCCCGTGGCTGCTCTTTTCAAATAGCATGGCATTTTCAAGTTAGACTAATCATATTTTTATTCTATGGCCTTTTCAAGGACGTTTTTTTGCGCTGCAGGCCGTGCTCTTTTTGACTTTTCGTTCTTCGCCCTTGTACAATGATTCAAATCATAGCAGATCTGTTTAAAAAAATGGTGCAGATTTGTTAACTTTTTGCCAAGTGAGTTCGTCTATGTAATTGTAACGCCAACAAGGTGTCCAGCCGAGCAATAAAAAATTAAAAAAAGAAATAAAAATTGCCAAAAGTGATGAAAATAGGATGTAACCGTACCTGAAAGCAGGTTGCGGGGCCCCCGTATGCCAAAATTCACCGGTCTTCCAGTTTTTTGCGCAACGTAAGGGCCATAGTTGCTTTGACAAACAACGTCAAGTTGTGGAAAATCGTATTTGGTTTGAAAAAAGAGCCGGCAACGAGTCCAAAGAAAGATCTAGAAAGAAAGAGCAAGATAAGAAAGAAAGGGTCATTCACAATCTAAAACTCCGAGAGATAAAGAAAAAAACAATCGGGGTAAAAAGGGGGCAAGAAATCATGTTGGATGTCATCTTGATTTCACTGCAGGTCATTCTGGCAGTGGTTGGGGTGTATCAATTTGGTTTGGCTTTATTTGGCATGTACAGAAAGAAGAACAAGGTGCAATACGAACCGAGCAAATCCTTTGCTGTGCTGGTTGCAGCACATAATGAGGAAAAAGTGGTCGGGGCGTTGATGGAAAATTTGAAACAAATGAACTACCCGAAAGAATTGTACGACGTGTTTGTCATTTGCGATAACTGCAGCGATAATACCGCAAATATCGTTCGCAGCCACGGGATGAACGCTTGCGTGCGGACCAACCCGAACTTGCGGGGGAAAGGCTATGCCATCGAATGGATGCTGAAGCAGCTATGGAAGATGCCGCGTCAATACGACGCCGTTGTGATGTTCGATGCCGACAATTTGGTGCATCCGGACTTCCTGCGGGAAATGAATAACGATCTTTGCGCCGGCGCGCGGGTCATCCAAGGCTACATCGATACGAAGAATCCGGAGGATTCCTGGATTACCGCTTCCTACGGGATTTCGTACTGGTATTGTAACCGCCTGTGGCAGCTGTCCCGGACGAACCTGAAGATGGCGAACTTCCTTGGCGGCACAGGAATGTGCTTTGAAACCGAGCTATTGAAAGAAATCGGCTGGGGCGCTACAAGCTTGGTAGAAGACCTTGAATTTACGATGCGTTGCGTTGAACGCGGGGTATATCCGGTGTTTAACTATGACGCGAAGCTGTTCGATGAGAAGCCATTGACGTTTAAAGCGTCGGCGCGCCAACGTCTGCGCTGGATGCAAGGGCACTTCACCGTCGCTCGCCGTTATTTCTTCCCGCTGCTGTGGAAGAGCATCAAGGAGCGGAACATGGTGAAGCTGGACATGGCGCTTTATGGAGCCAACGTGTACATCGTGTTATTGACGTTCCTGCTGACGGCGTTTATCTGGGTCGACCAATCGTTGCTGGAAGGGCCGCATGTTCAAACGTTGTACGGCTACCTGCCGATGTGGGTGTCGTATGTGGCGGTTGTCGCAAACGTGTTTATTTTCTTGATGGCGATGTTCCTGGAGAAGGTCAAATCCAAGAAGGTCTACGCTTACTTGGTCCTGTTCCCGATTTACTTGATCTCCTGGTGGCCAATCACGTTCTACGCGTTCTTCACCCAGAACAACAAGCAATGGAGCCATACGCAGCATACGCGGGTGGTTCGCCTGGAAGAAGTCCAAAGCAACAAGGTGAGTTAAAAATCGATTCGCTCCCAGCTTCATCCAACCTTCTCGGTGCTGAAAAGTCGATTTTTTAACTTTTGATTAAATGTTACAAAGTTTACGAAGCGGGCTCGGCGTCGAATCTTGAATTCAGCCGGGCCCTTTAAAGTTGGCTTTTTGCGCCTGCTGGGAGAATAGCGGCAAAAAATAGCCTTATTTGCTGCGAAATTGGAGTTTGCGGTAAAATAGCGGAATTTATTTCCCTTATTTTTGCCGGAAGGCGCGAAAACAAGGGATTTTGCTGCGAGTTTGTGGAAATAAGGCCATAAAACGGTCTTAATTTGACCCATTAGAGCGCCTACAGCGAAATAAGGGTAAAAATGTCCTCTATTACTCCGAAAACATCGCCAACCCGCCCATGAATCCGCCCATGTTTAATCCGGTCTCATCAGACATTCGTTTTTTTGCCAACTCCCCTTGACTTGGTAAAATACACATGGTATAGTATTTGAGGTTGCAAGATATTTTTGGATTGCAAGCAGAGGCCCCGGCTTCTCACCTGACCGACGCACGTGTTGGCTGGTTTTGATCCGTTCATTTATGAATGCAATGTTCATGAAGAATTGACGATCAATGAGGGATGCGGGTATTGGGCCTGCATCCTTTTTATGTGTGTGAGTACAGGGTCCAAGTCATTACTAAGACCACTTGGAGGTGGAGGATTATCAGTAAGGAACATTTGATCAATGAAGAGATTCGTGCGAAAGAAGTCCGTCTCGTAGGCGCTGAAGGCGAACAAATCGGCATTAAGCCGCTGCGCGAAGCGCTGCAGATGGCGATGGACCTGAATCTGGATCTGGTGAACGTTGCGCCGACTGCCAAGCCGCCGGTATGCCGGATTATGGACTATGGCAAGTTCCGTTACGAGCAGCAGAAGAAAGAGAAGGAAGCCCGCAAGAATCAGAAAATTGTGGACATCAAGGAAGTGTGGTTCCGCGCGAACATCGAGGAACACGATTTCCAAACGAAACTTCGCAATGTGATCAAATTTTTGAAAGATGGCGACAAGGTAAAATGCTCGGTTCGCTTCCGCGGACGGGAAATTACCCATGCCGACATCGGGAAGAAAATTCTCGACCGCGTCAAAGATGAGGTTGCGGAAATCTCGAACGTTGAACGAGTTCCGAAGCTGGAAGGACGCAGTATGATCATGATCCTGGCACCGAAAAACTAATCGTTTGTTTTCTATATATGATCGTTCCAACAGCGGAATGACCTGAAAGAGAAAACGGGCGTCACAAACTTTGAGGGGGAAGTACAATGCCTAAAATGAAAACCCACAGCAGTCTGAAAGACCGCTTCAAAATTACCGGATCCGGTAAAGTTAGACGTTACAAAGCGAACCGCAATCACTTGCTGTCCCATAAGTCCAAACGTGCAAAACGTGTTTTGGCCAACAGCCCTGTTGCATACGCAGGTGACGTTCGCCGCATGAAGCAGCAACTGGCGAACTTGAAGTAATTTTCGAAGGAACAATTTACACAACTTATTGGGAGGTTTTTTAAATGGCAAGAGTAAAAGGCGGATTCGTCGTTCGTCGTCGTCATAAAAAAGTATTGAAACTGGCTAAAGGTTATTTTGGTTCGAAACACCGCATTTTCAAAACTGCGAACGAGCAAGTGATGAAATCCTTGCTGTACGCTTACCGTGACCGCCGCGCGAAAAAACGCGACTTCCGCAAACTGTGGATCGTCCGTATTAATGCCGCAGCTCGCATGAACGGTTTGTCCTACAGCAAATTGATGCATGGCTTGAAGCTCGCTGACGTGAACATCAACCGCAAAATGCTGGCTGATCTCGCAGTTAACGACCTGAATGCCTTCAATTCTTTGGCAGCTGTCGCTAAAGAAAAAATCAACGCTTAAAATTCAAACGATTAAGGCGCTGTTTCCGGATCCTTCCGGGACGGCGCTTTTTTTGGGGAATAGAGCGGTCCGAGGACGATTACATAGGCAGGAGCAGAAGCGTGAATGATCGCATGGGTATGGTCGCAAAGCTGAATTCGAATGTGCTTTTTGCTGGAAATTCATGGAACTCTCCCCCCGGATGAGCTTATGCGTTTGGAACAGAATATCTTAAGTGCATGGTATGGAATTGTTGAAAATATGGAATGCTGTATAAGAACCGCACGACACGTCCGTCGATCCTTACAAACCTGGGAAAATACCAATGTTTGCGCGTGAATTAGGTCTGAATGTTCGGAAATAGCGTGGTTAGCCGGATAATCTCACATGATGCGAACATTGGATGATAAATTTGTCGAAAGTAAGCGTTTTATCAAAGGTAAAGGCGAAAATTATTTAACCCAAGGTTATTAAAAGTATGGATTTTAGTATATTTTACAGGTATAATCTGTCTGTGTGGTCAACTTAGATTAGACTCACAAAATTTTAAGGGGGATTAACCGCAATGAACAAAGCCTTCAAACTTTCTTTACTCTTGGTGCTCGCATTTACTCTGATTTTGGCGGGATGCGGTAACAACAATGCAGCAAACAACGGCGGAACAACCAATACGGGGAATGCTGGAAATACAGCAGACAACACGCAAGCAGGCAACGGCGGAACGGCAACCGATGCATCGAAGTTTAAAATCGGTCTCGTTACTGACGTAGGCGGCGTAAACGACAAATCCTTCAACCAATCGGCATGGGAAGCGCTCGAAGCGCTGCATGAGGAGCTAGGCATTCAAAACAAATATCTGCAAAGTGCTCAAAGCTCCGATTATGTTCCAAACTTGAACCAATTCGTACAAGGCGGCTATGACTTGACTTGGTCGATCGGCTTTGACCTTGGCGATGCGACATTACAAGTTGCTCAAGCGAATCCAAACGCAAAAATGGCAATCATCGACAACGTGGTTGATGCTCCTAACGTAGAGTCCGTAACATTTGCCGAAAACGAAGGTTCCTTCTTGGTTGGCGTTGTTGCTGGTCTGACCACGAAAACAAACAAAATCGGCTTTATCGGCGGGATGGAAAGCCCGGTTATCAAACGCTTCGAAGTTGGTTTCCAAGCGGGTGTAGCTGCGGTTAACCCAGATGCAAAAGTAACGGTTACTTATGCAGGTGCATATGACAAACCGGACGTAGGTAAATCCTTGGCAAGCCAATTGTTTAACGATGGCGCAGACATCATCTTCCCGGCTGCAGGTCAAACGGGGAACGGCGTATTTAACGAAGCAGCTGCTCGTAACCAAGCCGGCGGTGCTAACAAATTGTGGGTTATCGGCGTAGACAAAGACCAATCGCTGGAATTCGGTGACGAAGTAACCCTGACTTCCATGATGAAACGCGTTGACGTTGCTGTTAAGAACGTAACTCAACAAGTCATCGACGGTAGCTTCAAAGGCGGTCAAGTCACGAACTTGACGCTGAAAGAAGACGGCGTAGGTTTGCCGGAAGAGAATCCGAACCTGAGTCAAGAAATCTTGGACAAAGTCGAAGAATTCAAACAAAAAATCGTCAATGGCGAAATTACGGTTCCTGCTGAGTAATCAGCAAGCGCAAGACATTTACGTCCGTATGGACAGTGGAATATAATTAAGTCATTCAAGCGAGCAAGGCCAGTGGATCTACTGGCCTTGTTGCTTGCGTTAATCCCATAATGGTGAGGGTGGTTTCATGAGCGCTGAAGCTCCCGTAGTCGAGTTGAAGCAAATCACAAAACGGTTTCCCGGTATCGTCGCGAACGATTCCATCAGCCTAACCTTACGCAAGGGCGAGATTCACGCCTTGCTAGGCGAGAACGGCGCGGGTAAATCAACGTTGATGAACATTTTATTTGGTCTGTATCAGCCGGATGAAGGCACAATCGAAATGAATGGCCAGCCGGTGACAATCGACAATCCCAACAAGGCGATTAAACTAGGCATTGGGATGGTGCACCAGCATTTTAAACTAGTTCATCCTTTTACGGTGACCGAGAACATCATTCTTGGCATGGAACCGAAAAAGGGACTTAATATCGACTATAAATCGGCGACCGCCCAAGTGGCGAAACTGTCGGAGCAGTACGGCCTGCAAGTTGATCCCAACGCGAAAATCCACGATATTTCCGTAGGGATGCAGCAACGGGTCGAGATCTTGAAAATTCTGTTCCGCGGCGCAGATATTCTTATATTTGACGAACCTACCGCTGTGCTGACTCCCCAGGAAATCGAAGAACTGATGGCGATTATGAGACGGCTGGTGGCAGAAGGCAAGTCCATCATCTTGATCACGCACAAACTGAAGGAAATCATGGAGATTTCCGACCGAGTTACGATTATTAGACGGGGCAAAGTGATCGATACCGTCGAAACAGCAAAGACGAATCCACAAGAACTGGCCGAGAAGATGGTGGGCCGCGGCGTGACCTTTAAGGTTGATAAAAAAGAACCGCAGATTGGCGAGCCTGTCCTGCAGCTGAGAGATTTGAAAGCGAAGGACAAGCAGGGGATTCAGATCCTGAACGGGCTGAACCTGGATGTGCGTGCCGGGGAAATCGTCGGCATTGCCGGGGTTGACGGCAACGGACAGAGCGAATTGATTGAGGCGATCACTGGATTGCGTAAAATTGATTCCGGCTCCATCAAGCTGTCGGGCAAGGAAATTGCCAACCTTCCGGCGCGCAAGATTATCGAAAGCGGGTTGTCCCATATCCCAGAGGATCGTCATAAGCACGGCTTGGTGCTGGACTTTTCCATCAGCGAAAACATGATCCTTGAGACCTATTACAAAGCACCTTACAGCAAGGGCGGTATCCTAAATCGGCGGGCGATCGACGAGCATGCCAAGCAATTGGTTGAAGCGTTTGACGTGCGTACGCCAAGCATAGAGACGAAAGCGCGCTCCCTGTCCGGGGGGAACCAGCAGAAGGCGATTATTGCGCGGGAAATAGACAAGAATCCAGATCTGCTGATTGCTGCTCAACCGACACGGGGACTGGATGTCGGTGCGATCGAATTTGTTCATAAACAGCTGATTGAGCAGCGGGATCAAGGCAAAGCGGTGTTGCTGATCTCCTTCGAGCTGGATGAAATCATGAACGTGTCCGATCGGATTGCCGTCATCTATGAAGGCCGGATTGTCGGGGAAGTGCTTCCGCACGAAACCAATGATCAGGAGCTGGGTCTCATGATGGCGGGAAGCCTGGAACGGGGAGGTCAAAGCGTTGGATAAGTTGCGAAAAATATTTACGCTAGATAGCATTATTCTTCCGATTGTAGCCATTGTGCTTGGCTTATTGGTCGGCGCGGTGGTTATGCTGGTCGGCGGATACAATCCGTTAGTAGCTTATGGTGCCTTGGTGCAGCGGGTCGTAGGGAATCCGTACGATTTCGGCGAAACCATCCGTCAAATCACGCCGTTGATGTTCACGGGGTTAGCGGTCGCTTTCGCCTTCCGCTCCGGGATGTTTAACATCGGTGCGGATGGACAAGTCTTGATCGGCATGACGGTGGCGACAGCGGTATCGCTGTCCTTCAAGGGATTGCCATCGGCCATCCTGGTGCCTTTAGCAGTTATTGCCGGGGGAATTGGCGGCGGACTTTGGGCTGCCATTGCGGGATACCTGAAGGCCAAACGGGGCATCAATGAAGTTATCACCACGATCATGTTGAACTGGACGGCGCTGTATCTTTCCAACTACATCATTCGTAATTTTTACCTGCTTAAGGGCCAAAACCGTTCGGAGAACATCGATGCGTCCGCTTCGATGACGTTCTTAAACGATGTGTTTAATAACGCACGGGTCCATTGGGGAACGGTAATTGCTTTGCTGACAGCCGTATTCTTCTTTGTGTACCTCTGGAAAACGAAGCAAGGCTATGAAATGCGCTCCGTGGGTCTGAACCCAAATGCGGCGGAATACGCCGGGATGAACGTCGGCCGCAACATCGTGAAAGCGATGTTCATCAGCGGTGTGTTTGCGGGTCTGGCCGGCACGTTTGAGGTGCTTGGCGTGTTTCATTATCAATCGGTGTTCGCCGCGTCTCCGGGATACGGGTTTGACGGTATCGCCGTGGCGTTGCTGGGCATGAACCATCCGTTTGGCGTGGTGCTTGGTTCGATCCTGTACGGCGTATTGACGTACGGCTCGGCCGGGATGAGCTTTAGCGCCGGTGTACCGCCGGAACTGATCAAGATCGTAATCGGTTCGATCATATTCTTTATTGCCGCTCAAGGCATTGTAAGAATCGTGCTGAAGCCGTTTTACCTGAAGCGCAAGAAAGAGAAGGTGTCGTAAGATGGACGTACTTACACTGCTTGGTCAATTGCTGAACTCCACCCTTGTCTTTTCCACGGCGTTGATATTTACGGCGCTTGGCGGTATCTTTTCCGAGCGTTCCGGCGTCGTTAACATCGGCTTGGAGGGTTTGATGATATTCGGTGCGTTTGCGGCTGGCGTCGGGACCTACTATGCCCAAGAAGCAGGGATGGGCAGCTTCTCGCCGTGGGTTGGCGTGATTGCGGCGATGGTAGCGGGAGCGCTCGGCGCGCTGATTCATGCCATTGCTACGATTACGTTTAAAGCGGATCAGACGATCAGCGGGATCGTAATCAACTTCCTGGCAGCGGGCTTGACCGTGTACATCGTCAAATTGATTTTCGACGGAGCCGCTGAAACTCCGCTGGTTACCGTGTTCCATAAGGTTCCAATTCCGATTCTGCGCGATATCCCGATCATCGGGGAAGGCTTCTTTAACTCGTACCCAACGACGTATCTGGCGCTAATCCTCGTCGTGGTCATTTACTTCGTGTTGTTTAAAACGCCGTTTGGACTGCGCCTGCGTTCTGTCGGCGAACATCCAAGTGCGGCGGACACGCTGGGCGTTAACGTGACCAAAATGCGTTATATCGGGGTGCTGCTCAGCGGTGTCCTCGGAGGGATCGGCGGCGCTACGATTACGCTGACGACAACCAGTACGTTTGCCCATAATACGATCTCCGGCCAAGGCTTTATTGCGATTGCGGCCATGATCTTCGGTAAATGGAACCCGCTGGGCGCCTTTGGTGCGGCGATGTTCTTTGGCTTCTCGCAGGCGATCCGCAACTACGTGCAGTTGTTCGATTGGTCGAGAAGTATTCCGCAGGAATTTATCTTTATGATCCCTTACGTGCTGACGATTATCGTCCTCGTTGGTGCGGTGGGTCGATCCTCGGCGCCGGCGGCGCTTGGTACGCCATACGATCCGGGGAAACGTTAAGCTTCAAGTTGAAAGGATGCTGCCCTTGGTCAGCATCCTTTTTTTGCCCTTCTGGAGTTAGAAGCCCGTTTGTCAGCGGTCAAGGCGATGGTGTATGCCAGGGTGGAGACAGGCGCATATGCTAAGGGTGTACACAAAATAGCCGAGTCAAACGGTTCGGCCAGAGCGGTTTTCACGGCTATAGGATCTAACCTGACAGGAGGAATTCGGATGGGCAGAACGGTTACGAGAAAAGAAGCCGAGAAATGGCTGGGCAAGCAGATCGCGGCTTATAAAAAAGACGGCACGGTGGTTACAGGGAAGCTGGTGAAAATTAGCGGCAATCGCTTGATCCTCCGCCAAGCTCCCGGCAAAAAAGTCAAAACCAAAGCGTTAATCCCGCTTGTATTGTTTGATCTCTTAGCGATCGGCACCGCTCCATACGCCTTTGGCGGTTATTCGTACGGGGGGTATCCGTATGGCGGAGGCGTACCGTACGGCGGTTATCCTTCCCCGTATTTCTGGTAAGCTGGCTTAATTGCGGCTGGGCAGTCTTTTTTCCAGCTCATAACATTGGGACAACGGGATGTAACGCTGAGTCCGATATCCCAATTTGCGGTAAAAGAGGTGGGCTCGGGTGTTATCCCGGTCCACCATTACTTTTGCCCGTTGACATCCCCGGGAGACCGCGAAGTTTTCCGCATGGGCCATTAACGTTTTGCCATGACGCTGCCGTTGGTGTTCCGTTGCCACCGCCATCATATCGATATATAACAGGTCGCCGTAAATAAGAAAATGGATGAAAGCGACGGGATCCGCTTCGTAGGTTGGTGACGCAATCAGCGATACGCCGCGTGACAGCCGCACTGGGAGATCCTTAAAGACCGCTTCAATATCCTGAGGAGGCATATGGGTGAAGGGGACAAGCTCCCTGCGGATGAGATCGTAGATGACGGGATCGTCCTGTTTCGGCCTTCTGTAACGAATCATACGCGAATCTCCTCCTAACCGTGCATAAGATTGGGCGCTATCTTTTATCATATGAGGGAGAGGAGGGAAAGGGTTCCTGTTGGAAACTTTAATTGTTTAGGGTATTGACGTGCGGTGTCATCTAATCATATAATGTTCCTAAACATTTGAAGCATATCTTGCAAACGGCAATGATGAGGACGAAGCTTTAAGGGCTCTTTGCTCAGAGAGTGGATGGATTTGCTGAGACCACCACCAAAATCCCTTAACTGCGAGCTCACCTCGGAGCTGTTTCCCTGAAAAGCTGCAAGCCATCCGCGGTGGAGCTTGCGACAAAGGCTTAGTAGGGGGAATCGTCTGGTCCGCGTTATGGACCACGAGTAAGGCAGCTTAGGCTTTTACTCGTCAAGGCTTGGCACTGCGAGGTGCTGGGTAAAAATGGGTGGTACCACGGAGGATTAAACCTTTCGTCCCTCGGAGCAGGAAACTGTTCCGGCGGACGGAAGGTTTTTTTAGTTTAATAAGAGTTTCAAAAATTGACTTTTAAAAAACAACCTATGAAAAGGAGGATGACTGATGAGCGCGCAAATTCCAGAAGTGCGGTCTACAGAACAATTACGAGAGAAATGGATGAAACCGGAAGTCATTTCGGGTTCCGAAATCCTGCTTCGCAGCTTGCTTTTGGAAGGTGTCGAATGCGTCTTTGGTTATCCGGGCGGAGCGGTGTTGTATATTTACGATGCGCTGTACGGATTTAAAGACTTCCATCACCTGCTAACGCGACATGAGCAGGGCGCCATCCATGCGGCAGACGGGTACGCTCGGGCTACCGGCAAAGTCGGCGTATGTATCGCCACCTCCGGTCCGGGAGCAACCAACACGGTGACGGGGATCGCCACTGCGTTTATGGATTCAGTTCCGCTGGTTGTGATTACGGGGAACGTCGTTTCCAGCCTGATCGGTACGGATGCGTTCCAAGAAGCAGATATTACCGGCATTACGATGCCGATTACGAAACACAGCTATCTGGTTCGGCGCGTAGAGGATTTGCCGC
Organism: Paenibacillus phoenicis; assembly: GCF_034718895.1. Classification (NCBI taxonomy): domain Bacteria; kingdom Bacillati; phylum Bacillota; class Bacilli; order Caryophanales; family Paenibacillaceae; genus Paenibacillus; species Paenibacillus phoenicis. The sequence continues at coordinate 427,177 of NZ_JAYERP010000001.1, forward strand.
GAATTATTCACGAAGCATTCCATATCGCGAACACGGGACGCAAAGGACCGGTTCTGATCGACATTCCGAAGGACGTATCCGCAAACAAAACGTTGTTCGAGCCCGTCCAAACCATCAACCTGCGCGGTTACAACCCGACGGTGGTGCCAAACCGCTTGCAGCTGGATAAATTGGCTGCGGCGATCCAGGAGGCTGAACGTCCGGTGATTATTGCCGGGGGCGGCGTCGTATACTCCGGCGGACATGAACAGCTGTTCGAATTCGTTAATAAGACGCAAATTCCGATTACAACGACTTTACTTGGCTTGGGTGCTTTCCCGAGCGGCCACGAGCTGTGGATGGGAATGCCGGGAATGCACGGCACGTATACGGCCAACCAGTCGATTCAACAATCCGATTTGCTGATCAACATCGGGGCGCGGTTTGACGATCGGGTGACCGGTAAGCTGGACGGATTTGCCCCGCATGCCAAAGTGGTGCATATCGACATCGACCCAGCGGAAATCGGCAAGAACGTTTATGCGGACATTCCGATCGTGGGAGACGTCAAAACGGTGCTGGAAATGCTGAATCCACTCGTATCCCGGGCGGACAAAGCGGATGCTTGGAGAGCACAAATCCAACGCATGAAAATCGAGAAGCCGCTGAAGTATAAGGACTCGGATACGGTGCTGAAGCCGCAGTGGGTCATCGAGATGCTGAACGAAACGACAGGCGGCGATGCGATCATCACGACCGACGTAGGTCAGCATCAAATGTGGACGGCCCAGTACTACAAATTTAATCAGCCTCGCTCCTGGATCACTTCGGGCGGCCTCGGAACTATGGGATTTGGCTTCCCTGCCGCTATTGGTGCACAAATGGGACATCCCGATCGGCTGGTGATCTCGATCAACGGTGACGGCGGCATGCAGATGTGTGCTCAGGAGCTGGCGATCTGCGCGATCAACAACATTCCGGTCAAAGTCGTGGTTATCAATAACCAGGTACTCGGCATGGTTCGCCAATGGCAGGAATTAATTTATAACAACCGCTACAGCCATATCAATCTCGAGGGAAGTCCGGATTTCGTCAAACTGGCGGAAGCTTACGGCGTCAAGGGCCTGCGGGCAACCAACAAAGAAGAAGCCAGACGCGTATGGCAGGAAGCGCTCGACACGCCGGGACCGGTACTGGTGGAATTCGTGGTCAGCAAAGAGGAAAATGTATATCCGATGGTTACCCAAGGCTCCACCATTGATCAAATGTTGATGGGGGACAGTGAATGATGATGAAAAGCCATGCGATCTCTGTTTTAGTGAACGACCAGCCAGGTGTTCTGCAGCGTGTTGCCGGCCTTTTCGGACGGCGCGGTTTTAATATCGAGAGCATTACCGTAGGGCAATCCGAGGAAGCAGGCTTGTCCCGGATGATCATCGTCACGCAAGGGGACGACAAAACGCTGGAGCAAATTGAGAAGCAGCTCTACAAACTGATCGACGTGATCAAAGTTGTGAATCTCAGCTCCAGACCGATGGTGGCGCGCGAGCTCGCTTTGATCAAGGTTAAAGCGGAGCCGGCGGAGCGCCCGGAAATTATGGGCGTTGTCGAAACGTTCCGCGCCGCAGTCGTCGATATCGGGACGCACAGCATGATCGTCCAAGTAGTGGGCGATACCGAGAAAATCGATGCAATGATTGAATTGCTCCGTCCATACGGGATCCGGGAGCTGTCGCGCACCGGCGTGACCGCCATGATCCGGGGGAACGCGTAAAACGTAAACAAGGCTTCACCAAAGCTCATTGACACTACAGTAGAATTGCCGCCGCGCGCGGCTTCACCTCTCCGCTCGCTGCCGAGCGGGTGTTTGAGGGGATCGATCAAGCCAAGAGTTCACTTTACCGCTTCAAGGCGTCGGTCCGTTGAAATACCCGCTCGTTACAGGCGGAGGAAACCATATTATACTAATTATCAAGGGCACAGCTTGACTGTCCCGCAAATCTTAGGAGGGCATAAGAAATGGCAGTTACTTTGTACTATGAACAAGATGCAGATCTCAGCGTATTGAAAGGAAAAACCATTGCTATTATCGGTTACGGCAGCCAAGGACATGCCCATGCGCAAAACCTGCGCGAAAGCGGACTGAATGTCATCGTCGGCCTGCGCGAAGGTAAATCCTTCAACAAAGCGAAGGAAGACGGTTTTGAGGTATTGTCCGTTGCGGAAGCAACCAAACGTGCAGACGTTGTGCAAATCCTGATGCCGGATGAAACGCAAGCTGCGGTTTATAACAGCGAAATCGCTCCTAACCTGAAAAAAGGCGCCGCATTATTGTTCGCTCACGGCTTTAACGTACATTTCGGTCAAATCGTACCTTCCCCGGACAATGACGTGTTGCTCGTTGCGCCAAAATCCCCAGGTCATATGGTTCGCCGTACTTATGTTGAAGGCTTTGGCGTTCCCGGTCTGATCGCGATCCACCAAGACGCTACCGGCAAAGCGAAAGAAATCGGACTCGCTTATGCGAAAGGGATCGGCTGTACGCGTGCAGGGGTTATCGAAACTTCGTTCCGTGAAGAAACCGAAACCGACCTGTTCGGTGAACAAGCTGTATTGTGCGGCGGTGTATCTGCCTTGATCAAAGCCGGCTTCGAGACGCTGGTTGAAGCAGGTTATGCTCCAGAAATGGCATACTTCGAGTGCTTGCACGAAATGAAGCTGATCGTCGACCTGATTTATGAAGGCGGCTTGGCGACCATGCGCGATTCCATCTCCAACACGGCGGAATACGGCGACTATGTTACTGGCCCGCGCATCGTAACGGAAGAAACGAAGAAAGCGATGAAAGAAGTGCTTTCCGATATCCAACAAGGGAAATTCGCCCGCGATTTTATCCTGGAAAACCAATCCAACCGTGCGTTTCTTACGGCAACTCGCCGCAACGAAGCGAACCATCCGATCGAAGTGGTTGGCAAAGAGCTGCGCGGTTTGATGCACTGGATCAAGAAATAAGCGGTATACCGCTCCTATTGTAAAACGTAAGATAAGTATTAACCTGAATATCCAATGCGGCCGTGCCTAATGCGTGAGCCGCATTGGAGCTTTTCGGAGGAGGTGCATGGCATGCGCAAAATCTACATTTTTGATACGACGCTTCGGGATGGGGAGCAGTCTCCCGGAGTCAACCTGAATACTCGCGAAAAGCTGGAGATCGCCTATCAGCTGGAGAAGCTGGGAGTCGACCGGATTGAAGCGGGCTTCCCTGCAGCTTCGCCCGGGGATTTGGCCGCCGTGAACGCCGTGGCGCGTGCGGTTAAGAAGTCGACGGTGATCGGTTTGTCGCGTTCGCGCACCCAGGATATCGATGCGGTCCGCGAAGCGCTGCAAGGAGCGGAAGACCCTTGCATTCACTTGTTCCTGGCCACCAGTCCGATCCACCGGCAATATAAGCTGAAGATGAGCAAAGAACAAGTACTGGAAACCGCGCAGGCGGCACTTCGTTATGCGAGCAAGTACTTTTCCAAGATCGAATTCTCCTGCGAGGATGCCGGCCGGACTGAATTGGATTTCCTCTGCGAGATGACGGCGATGGCTATCCGCGAAGGCGCATCGGTGGTGAATATCCCAGATACGGTAGGGTATTTGTATCCGGAAGAATACGGCAACATCTTCCGTACGCTGAAGGAGAAGGTGCCTGGGATCGAGAAAATCCAGCTGAGCGCCCATTGCCATGACGATTTGGGCCTGGCGACGGCGAACTCGCTGGCGGCCATTTTGGGCGGCGCAGACCAAATCGAAGGAACGATCAACGGGATCGGGGAGCGGGCCGGCAACACCGCGCTGGAGGAAGTGGCGATGGCGCTGGAAACCCGGTTTGATTTCTTCGGAGCCAAGACCACGCTTGAACTGTCGGAAATCGCCCGTACGAGCCGGCTCGTCAGCCGCTTGACCGGGATGGTTGTGCCGGGCAACAAGGCGATTGTGGGCGCAAATGCGTTTGCCCATGAATCCGGCATCCACCAGGACGGCATGCTGAAGGAGAAAACCACTTACGAAATCATGTCGCCGGAGACGATTGGGCTCAAGGAGAGCAAGTTAGTGCTGGGCAAGCATTCCGGCCGCCACGCTTTCCGCGAGAAGCTGGTCGATATGGGGTATACCTTGGACGACGAGCGGTTAAATGAAGCTTTCGCCAAATTCAAGGCGCTCGCCGATAAGAAGAAGGAAATCACCGACGAAGACCTGCTGGCGATCGTTGAGGAGAAGCTGGTCGATACGCCGGAGGAATTCCGTCTCGAGACGATCTTTGTTTCTTACGGCAACGAGGCAACGCCTGCAGCGAAGGTGCGGCTGGTCACCCTTGGCGGCGACATCATCGAGAAGGAAGCCGAAGGCAACGGTTCGGTTGATGCGATTTATAACGCCATCGACCTGGCTTCCGGCGAGGAAGTCAAGCTGGCGGACTACTCGATCAAATCGGTTAGCCAAGGCAAAGACGCCCAGGGTGAAGTGCATGTCGTGCTGACGCAAAACGGCATCTCCGTACAGGGCCGCGGCATTAGCACCGACATTTTGGAAGCGAGCGCCCGCGCTTATGTCGATGCTATTAACCGGTTGATTGAGAAGAGAAAAACCCACTCTACGATTCAGGCGTAACTCCTACGTGGATGTGCGGTTACAGCGGAGCTGATTCATTCAGCTTCGCTGTTTTTATTTTTGCTTATAGTTAAAACCTATGACCTTAATAGATTCTATATCTTTGTTTATCCTAACCCGGTGTGTTACAACTGAAGAAGAGGATGTTCACGAAAGGGAGCTGGAAGCAATGGCAGAAGTCAAGAAAATCGCGGTCATCGCGGGCGACGGCATCGGGCCGGAAGTGGTGGCCGAAGCGGAGAAAGTGTTGAAACGGACAGAGGAACTGTTCGGATACCGATTTGAAACGGAGCATGCGTTGTTCGGTGGGATCGCCATCGACGAGAAAGGGACGCCGCTGCCGCAGGAAACGTTGGAGATTTGCCAAAAGGCTGACGCTGTTCTGCTCGGGGCCGTAGGCGGTCCAAAATGGGACAACAATCCGAAGGAGCTGCGCCCGGAAACCGGTTTGCTCGGCATTCGTAAAGCGCTGGGCTTGTTCTCGAACCTGCGTCCGGCAGTTGTGTTCGACTGTCTGAAGGACGCTTCGACGCTTAAACCGGAAATACTTGAAGGAACGGACCTTATCGTTGTACGTGAGTTGACCGGAGGCATTTATTTCGGCGAAAAATACCGCCGCGATACAGAGCATGGTCAAGAAGCAGTGGATACGTGTGCGTATAACGTGAACGAAGTGGAGCGGATCGTTCGCCAAGCGTTTGAGATTGCACAGAAGCGCCGGAAGAAGCTGGCTTCCGTGGATAAGGCAAACGTGCTGGAAACGTCGCGGTTGTGGCGTGAAGTCGTGAACCGTATCGCGCCGGAATATCCGGACGTTGAGCTGGAGCATGTCTTGGTGGATAACTGCGCGATGCAGCTGCTGCGCCGTCCTGCCAGCTTCGATGTGATCGTAACGGAAAATATGTTCGGCGACATTCTGAGTGACGAAGCGGCCATGTTGACCGGCTCGATTGGCATGTTGTCCTCCGCTTCCTTGGGCGAAGGCAGCTTTGGGCTGTATGAGCCCGTGCACGGTTCGGCGCCGGACATCGCAGGCCAGAACCTGGCGAACCCGATTGCGACGATCTTGTCCGTTGCGCTGATGTTCCGCTTAACCTTTGGCTATGCTGATGCAGCCGACGCGATCGAAGCCGCTGTAACCGACGTGCTGAATGCCGGACATCGTACCGGCGACATTGCCGTTGACAAGAGCAAAGCGATTGGTACAAAGGAAATGGGCGATCTGATCGTAGCTGCGATGAAGAAATAAATCAATCTGCATGGGGCCGTTTGATTGACTTTGGAAATGGCCGATGTTACCATGTGGGAAGAAATAAGAAGAAGGACCCCCTGTTTGAGCCTGGCTCAAATCGGGGGTTTTTTGCCCAGAAGCTTTCTCTGGCGAAGGATTGGCCAAACTCCCAGGATTTACAATCCATACGCAGGAATTTGAAGCAAGCTTCACGAATAAATTATATGAAAATCCCGGCTTCAGGGAGAGCCAGGAAGAGGAAATGAACCAAACGCGGGAAGGGGTGAAGGGGAATGAGCTTTTGCTGCGGAGCCAGCATGCTGGGGACAAAGGGCACCTTAAAGCATTATCGCACGCAGGTACATAATGTGCCCCTGTTATTTTGCCCGGTGTGCCACCGGGTTGAGGTTCATTATAAAGTGGAGAACGAATACGAAATTCTGGCCGAATACGCGCATGGTGACGGAGTGGCGGAGATTGATTTTCAGGATTTTGTGATGGAGGACGATGACTCCATTTTCGGAAATTGCGTAAATCGGGAAGATGAAGATCCCTTGGCCATTGTGCAGAGCCAAATCGATATTTCGCTGGACCTCATGTCTGTTGCCAAACAAATCGGCGACGAGAAATGGACGGAGGAGCTAAAGAAAAGGCTGGCGGTCATGAGCCGTCGCCGGGCCCGGCTGCTACACAACAATCGTTAAATCCTAGAAATAGTCTTCCGGAAGGGAGACTATTTGCATTTTTTTAGGACTATGGTAGTCGTTTTGCGTTGATCCCACTTTTTTCGACAGTTTCTCTGATTGACGGTATTTGGAAAACTTGACTATGATTGAAACAGGTGGCTTTTGACTTATCGGGAATTGAACCATGGACAAGTATGGCATCGCCTGGTGCGAAATATGACATAGATCGCATAACAAGGTTGAGGTGAGTGCACCGCGTCAGGGTAAAGGTCTTCTAGGTAGTGATGGTATGTTGTCTTGCAAGGCAAAGTACATCATTTGAATAAAGGGGGAACCAAGCTTGTTGAGTGAATTTCAAGAGACATTGCTCCAGTCCGTCAAAGCATACCAATCGACCCAACTCGTAAAAAACAAGTATGAGAACGTACTCCAACACCTGGACAGCGGAATCATGCTGTTTGACTGTGATGGGGTTCTAACCTTTATCAATGTACAGATGGCCAAGCTGCTTGAAATGCCGCGCCAATCCCTGATCGGCTGTAATTTATTGCAGCTGCTGCGGCATCCGCATCTCAACCAATTTAAGAAGCGTAAGATCTTGCGTATTTACCGGGAGACTATCTTTCACCGCAAAAAGTACCATGAGTTAATTGACGAATACGGCAGACATTGGCTGATTACGGTTACATACGGGGATCAGATGGATGGGGATTTTCTGCTTAGCGTCAAGGATGTTTCTGATTTTAAACGGATCGAACAAACGGCTTATCAGAACGACAAGCTGGCGATGCTTGGAAAAATTTCCGCGGCGATTGCGCATGAAATTAGGAATCCGCTTACAGCGATCCGCGGATTTATTCAGTTGCTGCGGCCTCATTTGCTGCAGCTGGGCAAGGATGAGTATGCCCGGATTATCTTAACGGAAATCGACCGGGCGAACGATATTATCCATGAGTTTCTAAATTCTTCGAAGCCTTCGGCTCCGCAGAAATCGACGGTCAACGTTTCTTCCTTGTTGAAGGAGGTTGTTCTGCTTACGGAGAGCGAGGCGTTGATGAAGGGATGCCAAATGATCCTTCACGAGCCAAACGAGGAGCTGCTCGTCTCCATCGATGTTAAGCAGATCAAGCAGGTGCTGCTGAACATTATCAAAAATGCGATGGACGCCATCGCCGAAGTAGGCGGCGACCACCAAGGGGTGATCGATATCCGTGCGGAGAAGGAAGGCAAATCGGTTTGTATCTCGATACAAGATAACGGCGGCGGAATGGACAAGGGGATGCTAAGCCGCTTGTTTGATCCGTTTTTTACGACGAAGGAGAAGGGAACGGGATTGGGATTGTCGGTGAGTTACCGGATCATCCGGAACCATCGGGGGAACATTTCCGTGGACAGCTTAAAAGGAGCGGGAACGATCTTTACCGTTTCGCTCCCGCTGGCATTATAAATTAATCTTTAGGGCCTTTGGCCGCAGATGGCGTAGAGGACGCCGCGTACTTCCCGCAAGCTGCAGAACAGGACTTCTGCTGCGAGCAGGAGGCGCAGGCGCCTTTTTTGCTTTTCTTGAAGCCGCGGTATAACGCGAAGGCAGCATATCCAAAAATAGCGGTAAGGATGATGATGTCGGCCATAACAGGCAGCTCCTTTCGTTTATCGAATTTTGCTTAAGCCAGTCCGAATCCTAGCCGCCATCCGATCTGATAGATCAAGAAAGCCACGAGGTAAGCCAGCGTCAGCGAATAGCCGATAGCAAATAACGTCCACTTCCAGGAAGCTGTTTCTTTGCGAAGAACGCCAACCGTTGCAAGGCACGGGGTGTACAGCAGAACGAAGGCCATAAAGCTGTAGGCCTGCAGCCCGGTGAAGGATGCGGCAATTTGGCCTTGCAGTCCGGCCATATCCGGAACATGGTAAATGATGTTCATCGTTGATACCACGACCTCCTTGGCCATAAACCCGGTAATCAGCGCTGCCCCGGATTGCCAAGTGCCGAAGCCTAGCGGCTGCATGACGGACGCGAACAAGCCGCCGATGGCTGCGAGGAAGCTGTCATCCATGTTGTCCGCGACGCCACCCGGACCAAGGTACGTGAGCAGCCAGATCAGCACGGAACCGCCGAGAATGAAGGTGCCGGCTTTGCGCAGGAAGCCTTTGCCCTTCTCCCAGGTGCTGCGGAACAGGGTGACGCTTTGCGGCATCCGATATGGCGGCAGCTCAACGATAAAGAAGGAACGTTCGTTTTTGAACAGGAACAGCGAGAACACTTTGGCCAACCCAAGCGCCAGCACGATGCCAAGCATATACAGAGAAAAGACGATCAGACCTTGCGACTCAGCGAAAAAGATGCCGGCAAATAAAGCGTAAACCGGTAACCGCGCGGAGCAGGACATCAGCGGAATGAGCAGCATGGTCAGCATCCGTTCCTTCGGCTGCTCGATGCTGCGGGAAGCCATAATCGCCGGCACATTGCAGCCAAAGCCTAGGATAAATGGAATTAACGCTTTGCCGTTTAGACCGACGATTTCCATCAATTTATCCATCATGACGGTAATCCGGGCCATGTAACCGGAGTCTTCAATGAAGGAAATGATCAGGAACATGATGAAAATCTGCGGAATAAACACCAGTACGCCGCCAACGCCGCCGATGATGCCGCCCGTGATCAACGCCTGCGTGAAGCTTGAAGCCCCTATGCCGGTCAGCAGACCCTCCACACCGCTGATCAGCGGACCGCTGATGAACCCGTCCAGCAGATCAGAGAGCGGGTTGCCGAGCCAATCAAACGTCAGCTGGAAAGTGAGATACATGAAAACCATAAACAGCGGGAGGCCGAGAAACGGATGGGTGACAATACGGTCGATGCGTTCGGTCATCGAGTGCGGTTTCTTCTGTGAGGCATCCACGGCTTCACTGCAAATGTTCTGAATCCGCTGGTTCCGGACGGAGCGGATATACGCTTCCGCGGAGGAAGCCAAATCGTTCGCAGCCAGCTTCGCTTCTACTTCGGCCCGGATCTTCTGCAGCATGTGCAAGTTGGTCTGCGGCGGAAGCGCGGAGATGACCGCCGGGTTGTCCTCCAGTACCTGCAAGGCGATCCAGCGTAAGGCCGGACGTTGTTCCTCCCAGTCTGCTGCAAGCTCACGCGTGATGTCGTGAATGGCTTGCTCGATCACTTCGCCATAATCGATCGTAAATTCCGGCTTTTGCGCCGATTCAGAAGACTGTTGTTCGATTGCCCGCAGCACTTCTTTACTGCCTTTGCCGGTACGTGCAATCAGCGGGAGAACGGGAACGCCCAGCAGGGCCGCCAGCTTCTCTGGATCCACCTTCAACCCGCGGGCCTCGGCAACGTCTATCATATTTAACCCGATGATTACCGGTTTGCCGTATTCCAGTAGCTGCAGCGTCAGATATAGGTTACGCTCCAAGTTAGAGGCATCGACGATATTCACGAGCACGGAAGGGGGCTCGGAGGCCAGGTACTCGGCTGCAATCCCCTCATCTCGGGACAAAGGATGCAGGGTATAGATCCCGGGCAGGTCGGTGAGCAGTCCGGTTGTGCTTCGCAGGTGCCCGACTTTTTTCTCCACCGTTACGCCGGCCCAGTTCCCGACATATTCGTAAGAGCGGGTTAAGGCATTAAACAGTGAGGTTTTCCCTGTGTTCGGGTTCCCAATGAGTGCGGCGTTGTTCATGAGACTGCCACCTCGATATGGGCCGCTTCCTTCTGGCGGATGCCCAGCAGTTGCCCGGCGCATTCCAGCGTGACCGGACCGCCCCATAAGCAGTACCGTTTCACGACCACGCGGGATCCTTCCCGGATCCCGAGATCCGCGAGGCGCCGTTTCAGGATCGGGTCCATATTGCCAATTTGCGTGATGGCACAAGTGGTCCCGGGTTTCAAACCTAGCAGGCAGCATCGGCAAGGTTTCATGAAAACTTCCTCCTTCGTCATGTAAGTAAGCCGAAAACGGCTGAAAAATCTAGTTGATTAAACGCTATTGAGAATCAATCTCAATTAAATTCACAAGTAATATAGCACGCACCGCTGGCCCATACTGTGATTTACTTCATAACGAAGAATGGAAACTTCGTGATCCAAAGATGACTTTTCGAACAACTGCTAAAATAAAAGTTCGAAAAGTCAGGTTTGAAGCACCGAGAAGGTTGGATGAAGCTGGGACTGAGGAGCGGAGCGTACGTTTTGGGTACGTGAGCACCGGAAGGCCCGGCTGAATTCAGTTTCGACGTCGATAGAAACTTCTTGATATACTTCGTGATCCAAAGATGACTTTTCGAACAACCTTTAGTAAGATGGATAGTAAAACGAAACGATGGAGAGGAATATGCCAGATGAAAGCCAACAAATGCAAAATCGTCGACTGCACCATCCGTGATGGAGGACTGGTGAACAACTGGGACTTCAGCGTAGAATTTGTCCAAAAATTATACGCGGGCCTGAATGAGGCGGGTGTGGATTATATGGAAATCGGCTACAAAAACTCGCCGAAGCTGCTGAAAGGCGCCGATGAAGCCGGTCCTTGGCGGTTTCTGGACGACGATTTCCTGCGCAAGGTAATTCCTCAAAAAGGAACGACGAAGCTATCCGCACTGGTCGATATCGGCCGGGTAGACGAAAACGATATTTTACCGCGCAGCGAAAGCCTGCTCGATTTAATTCGAGTTGCTTGCTACATTAAAGATGTGGACAAAGCCCTGCAGCTGGTGCAATTGTTCCATGATCGCGGCTACGAGACGACGTTGAATATTATGGCGTTGTCCAACGTGATGGAGCATGAGCTGCTGGAAGCCTTTGAGATGATCAAAGATAGCGTCGTTGACGTTGTCTACATCGTTGATTCCTACGGAAGTCTCGATTATAAAGACATGGAGCATTTGGTCAACAAGTTCAAAACCCATTTGCCAGGTAAACGGCTAGGTGTTCACACCCACAACAACATGCAGCTGGCTTTTTCCAATACGCTGGTGGCCGCTGAAAATGGGGTTGAACTGCTGGATGCCTCTGTGTATGGCATGGGACGCGCGGCCGGCAACTGTCCAACCGAGCTGCTTGTGACCCATCTGAAGGGTACGAATTACAAGCTGCGCCCTGTACTAGAAGTTCTGGAGGAGCTCTTGATCCCGCTTCGCGAGAAGGAAGAGTGGGGGTACCTGATCCCTTACATGATCACGGGGACGCTTGACGAGCATCCGCGTTCCGCGATGGCGCTGCGGGCTTCGGACGACAAAGACAAAGTCGTCGATTTTTACGATAAGCTGACGACGCCGGAGACAACGGTTCATCGTCCCAAAAAATCATAAAAATTAAGCCCGGGCCTTGTGTCCGGGCTTCTATTTTTCCTCGACAAATTTGAGAAGAAGGCAGGAAATAAGCGGAATATGTTGAATAGTAGACTCATGACGGATCGATAAGTACTTACCTCCGGAGGTTGATACGCATTGAGGATTAGGGCAGAGGAACGAACGACAATCATCCAAGGGGTAATCGGATTGGCGGCGATGATCGGGGTTGTCCAGTTGTCGGCATGGAACGGATATCCGCCGGGGACGGACGCGGTTGTTCAGACGCTGCATCTTTTGGCAGGCCTCATGTGCCTGGCCGTATCATTCGCCATATTTGCGCAGGGATGGATTCTGTTTACCGACAAACTTTCCAAGCAGCGGCTTTACACGGCCGTTTTATTTTCGATGATCGGGATATTGGATATCCTGTATACCGTTTTATACGGTGACATCTCGCTGCTTGGCTTCGAACCGAGCGAAAATTTGGCGACCTGGTTTCTGGTGATCTCACATTTGCTAGGGGCCTTTGGGATGCTGCGGATCTTTGCTGCAACGGACCAGCAGGTGTCCGGACAGCAGAAAGTGACCATGTTTGTCAGTGCCGTCTTGGTGACACTGGCAGGTCTGTTTGTGTTAAACCGGTACCAAGACCGCTTGCCGACATTATTTGAAACGGAGCTTCTACAACTGGTTTTGCAAGCGGGGATTCCTCTGCTCTACCTCCTCGTGGCTGCGGCTGTCCTTTATCGGCATCGGGCAGAGCGCCCGTCGGCGATGATGACGGTAACCCGGTCACTGCTCTTCATGGCGATGGGGCATGTCTTGCTGACCTGTCCGCCGGGGCATGTTGAGGGGTTAACCCAGGCGGCGGGGCAATGGTATATGGGCATTTCGTATTACATCGTATTAAAAGGGGTTTACCGGCTGACGATTGAAGAACCGTTGCGCGGCAAACTGCTCGTGGAAGCCCAGATGAAGCATATGGCTTACCATGATGATTTAACCGGACTGCCGAATTTGCGGCAAATGAAAGAGCAGTTGGACGAGCTCTTGGGATTTACGCGGGCTTGTATCGGCGTGGCGGTTATCAATATCGACCGGTTTAAGGCGATTAACGACTCGTTGGGTTACAGCGCGGGGGACAAGGTGTTGACCGAGCTGGGAAGTCGGTTAGCGGTGCTTGAAGGCCCTCAGCAGTGGGTGTACCGGATGGGCGAGGACGAATTCGCCGTGGTCTTCTCCGAGCTGCCGGATGCTGCGGCCGCCGAGGACCGGGCTAAACAGCTGTTAGCCTCTGTAGATCCGGGGGTACTCATCGACGACACCGAATACCATATTTCCTTGAGCATGGGTTTGTCCGTATTTCCGAATGACGCCGACTCAGTGAACGAGTTGATCCAATTTGCCGATATGGCGGTGCACCATGCTAAGGAACAAGGCGTGGAGTTTCTGCGTTATCATGCAGCGATGAAACAGCGTACCCAAGCGAAGGTGGAGCTGGAGAACGATATGCGCAAGGCGCTGGAGCGGGAGGAATTTTTCCTGGAGTTCCAGCCGCAGATTCGTTTGGATACGGGGAAAATGGTTGGGATGGAAGCGCTTGTCCGTTGGAACCACCCGAAGCGGGGACTGATACCGCCAAGTGAATTCATTCCGCTGGCCGAAGAGAGCGGGCTGATCGTTCCTCTCGGCGAGTGGGTGCTGAAGACGGCTTGCCAGTATAATAAGAAATGGCAGATGGACGGTTTTGAACCGGTTTGCGTATCCGTCAATTTATCGATGCGCCAGTTCCGGCAATATAATTTAGCAGAGCACGTGAACGCGATCCTGCGTGAGGTAGGGTTAGATCCGCAATACCTGGAGCTGGAAGTGACGGAAAGCATGACATACGATATTGAAACCGCGCTAGATCAGCTTCATCGCTTGAAGCGTTTAGGGATACATATCAGCATCGATGATTTCGGCACAGGCTACAGCTCGCTTTATTATTTGAAAAGCCTGCCGATCGATCGGTTGAAAATTGACCGCGCCTTCGTCAAAGAGGTCATGTACGACGGGAACGACGCGGCGATCGTCTCCACCATCACCACTATGGCACATCACTTAAAGCTGAAGGTGACGGCCGAAGGCGTAGAGAACGAGGAGCAGTTGGAGTTTCTGAAGCGCCAACGTTGCCACGAAGGACAAGGATATCTGTTTAGCAAACCGGTGTCTGCCGGTGTGCTGGAAAGCGAGTTCCTTAGCCGGTTAGCCGGCTAAGGAATTTTTTTAACATTATAGAATTTATAAATTTTGGGGTGGGAGCAGGTCTTCCGCCTGATTTCTGTTTTTGGTAAGGTTAGGATATGGAGACGAACATTTTGAAACGAATCTTCTTTGATGAGCGAGGGCACTGGGATCGGTTTGTGGCAAAACATGGTGGCAAGCTGCGTGCCAATGTGCGGAAAGAAGTAGAGAAGTTCCGTCGATGCGGGGATCCCAGAAACGGGTTTAAGCTGATGGTATGTGAAGGATGTCATGACCTATGGCTCGTTCCGTATCGTTGTAAAGGAAGATTCTGTACGACCTGTTCATGCGGAGAAACAGAGGAATGGGCACGTCTCCTGGAACAAGATGTATTCCAAGTCAACCACCGCCATGTCGTCTTCACGATCGACGAAGGATTACGGGAAATCTTTCTGCTCCATCGGGCAAAATTACTCAAAGAATTTATGGATGAAGCGGTACGCTTAGTCAAAGAACATTTTGAGAAGAAACATAAGGTAACTCCCGGAATCGTAGCCGGGTTGCATACGTTTGGGGCACGGCTTAACTTCAATCCTCATGTACATATGCTTGTAACGATGGGAGGAATGAAGAAGACCGGCGAGTGGAAAACATACGATTTTATTCCGTTCGAGATGCTGCGTAAGCAATGGCAGACGGTTGTTTTGAAGCTGATTCGTCGAAAGTTAAGTGAACAAGAGAAAAAGCAAGTGCAGTCCCGTTTGCAAAAAGCTTACTGCGAGAACGGAGAAGGCTTTTATGTGCATGCTCCGAAACAGAAAGGGAACGTCAAGCAGCAACTCGGGTATATCGGGCGATACATGAGAAGACCAGCGATAGCGGTTAGCCGGATCGAAGCGTATGACGGAGAAAAGGTGACATTTCGTTACCGGGATAAGAATGACGGGGAAGAGAAGACCGAGACGATTTCGGTAGAAGAATTTATGGGTAGACTTGTGCGGCATATTCCGGATGAAAACTTCAAAACGATCCGTTACTACGGGGTTTATTCGCGGCGGATCAAGAGCCTGTGCAAGAAGTTAGTCAGTGAGTGGCAAAAAGCCGCGAGAAGATGGATTGTCAAGGCAAAGCGGATATTAAAACGCAGAACGTGGAGTGAACGGATCAAGGAGCAGACGGGGAAGCCGCCATGTTGCCCAAAATGCGAAAGTTATTACGAATACAAGGGAGAAGCCTGCCTTGAGGATGGGAAGTTGAAGGTGAAGTACGCGGTGTGCTCCACCTCAAAGGCATGTCTGGAGAGGATGATTCGGGATGTCGCCGGTGTCAAAGAAACGAAAGGTAGCGAAGAAAAAGAAAAAGCCGCAAAGCGGGCTGCATAGCAAAGCGAAAGTAACCTACATCTGTCTTCAATGTCATACAACAGAAGAGATTCCGCTGAATGTCGTTCGAAATTTCGATGCGATGGATGATGGAGATCCAACAGTACCTCCGCAATTCCGCTGCGAGGAATGTGGAGGAGGCATGTACCCGGAATATTACAAAGGAATTCATGGTTACGAGTACAGGATTAGTGACGTAAGAAAATAAGCCGGATGTAGATTGTTCCCCACACCCGGCTATTTTGCACGTATGAACTAAATCGTACGAACTAAAGGACGCCGTCAGGCGTTTTTCTTAAGATATCAGAAAGTATAAACTTCGGGGCATTGGCATCCTGATATCGCAAGAAAAACTTCCGCTAAACGCGGTCTGTCTACTTTGAATGTACGTCGATAGACGTTTTTCTTATGATTTAAGAAAGGATGAGTTGGGTGTAAGTGTTGACTTTTGATCGAACGTTCGATTATAATGTGGCCATGAAAAATAAATCCGATAACAAAACAGA
The DNA here is from genome assembly GCF_034718895.1 of Paenibacillus phoenicis. Taxonomy (NCBI): domain Bacteria; kingdom Bacillati; phylum Bacillota; class Bacilli; order Caryophanales; family Paenibacillaceae; genus Paenibacillus; species Paenibacillus phoenicis. Next base: position 443,147 of record NZ_JAYERP010000001.1, read on the forward strand.
GCTGATCTATCAGACAACGATTGAACTTCTCAATGAAATTGGACTATCCGAAATATCCATGTCCAAAATTGCGAAGAGGGCGAATATCTCTTCGTCGACCATTTACTTTTATTTTGAAAGTAAAGAAGACTTGCTGATTAAACTATACTTTAAGCTCAAGGAACAAATGCATGAGAAGATGTTTCTTGGCGTAACGGCGGATATGTCAGTCAAGGCTGCCTTTGAGAAGATCTTGCGTAATTATTCCAGTTATATCGTGAATAATCAAGCAAATTTTCTGTTGATGGAACAGTTTCTTGATTCGCCGTTTATACAAAAACACTGTAAAGATCAAAACGGTGGCGTGTTCAAGCCGATGTATCCTTTATTCGAAAGGGGGATTAAGGAAGGACTGTTTAAGGATTCGGAAACGAATCTTCTCGTTACTTACTCCTGCTTGCCATTTGTCCAAATGGGCAAAGAGTATATCAATGGTGAGTATGAATTCAGCCCTGCCAACATCGACAAAATGATTCAAATGAGCTGGGATGCGATTAAAGCATGAACGGCCCATTTTTTTAACCTTTATCGATCGAACGTTCGATAAAAAGAATGAATTTTATAGCATTTTGAACGAACGTTCGATTAAAAAAGGGGGGTGAGGCTTATAAGCACTAAAGTAGAACTCGGCAATACAAATCATTCCGAAATGTTGATTTCTTAACATACGAAACAAAATGACAAAGGAGAGATTTTTTATGGAAAAAAGAGCTCTTGGGTCAAGCGGGCTGAAAGTCTCTGCTATGGGATTAGGCTGCATGACCATGTCTGATTTTTACGGTAGCGACCGGGATGAACAGGAATCGATACGGACGATTCATCGAGCATTGGACCTTGGTGTAGACTTCTTGGATACCTCAGATCTGTACGGTATCGGAGAAAATGAGAAACTGGTGGGAAAAGCGATTCAAGATCGGCGTGACGAGGTCGTTTTGGCTACCAAGTTCGGGGTCGTACGCGACAGATGGGGAGGCCCTTGGAGCTATAACGGAAGACCGGAATATGTTAAGGCAGCCGCTGAAGCAAGCTTGCGCAGATTAGGCGTTGACCACATTGACCTGTATTATCTGCACCGGATCGATCCCTTCACCCCCATTGAGGAGACGGTAGGGGCGATGGCTGAGTTGGTTAAAGAAGGAAAGGTCCGTTATATCGGCCTTTCGGAAGCCCCGGCACATCTGATCCGCAGTGCACATGCAGTTCATCCAATCACAGCAGTGCAAACGGAATACTCCTTATGGTCCCGAGACATTGAAGACGAAGTTCTTCCTACTCTCAGAGAGCTTGGCATCGGATTTGTCGCCTACAGCCCGCTTGGACGCGGGTTCCTAACCGGGACAATTCAGCGCTACGAGGATTTGGATTACGACGATGTAAGACGAAATTTCCCAAGATTTCAAGGACAGAACTTACAGAAAAACCTTCAATTTGTTGCTCGGATTCAAGAAATGGCGGCTGAAAAGGGATGCACCGCCCCTCAACTGGCGTTGAAATGGATTTTGATGCAAGGTAACGATATCGTGCCGATTCCAGGAACGAAAAGAAGAAAGTATTTAGAAGAAAATATTGCAGCCTTGCAGGTTGAACTTACGGATTCGGACCTTCAACGTCTCAATCAAATCGCGCCCAAAAACGTTGCTGCAGGACATCGTTAATTACAGAAAATGAAGGAGGATCACCATGACTGAATCCATAGATTTTGAACTAGGCATCAATACTTTTCTAGAGACCTCACCAGATCCTGTAACGGGCAAGAGAATCAGCCATTCCGAGCGGATTCGTAACGGGATCGAAGAGATCGTTGTTGCCGATCAAGTTGGCCTTGATGTGTTTGGAATCGGAGAGCATCAACGGTTTGATTTTGCCTCCGAAGCTCCAGCCGTCATCCTTGCTGCAGCGGCAGCTTTAACCAAGCGAATTCGGCTCACGAGTGCCGTTACCGTCCTTTCCTCGGATGATCCGGTTCGCGTCTACCAATCATTTTCAACGCTGGACAGCATCAGTAATGGGCGGGCCGAAATTATGGTGGGGCGAGGATCCTTTGTTGATTCGTTCCCGTTGTTTGGCTACAGCTTGAATGACTACGACGAATTGTTTGAAGAACACCTTGAGTTGCTTCTAAAGATTAGAGCTTCGGAAAAAGTCACCTGGCGAGGGGGGCATCGCCCGGCGATTCATAATCTCGGCGTCTATCCGCGATCTGTCCAAGACCCGCTTCCGGTGTGGATTGGCTCCGGCGGACGACCAGAATCGGCCATACGAGCAGGAATGTTGGGATTGCCCATCGTCTTTGCGATCATTGGCGGAAACCCGGAAAGATTTGCTCCGTTAGTCGAATTGTATAAACAAGCAGCTGCGAGTGCAGGTCACGATGTAAGTAAGCTTAAAATTGCGACACACTCGCACGGCTTCGTCGGAGAAACCACAGAACTGGCTGTCGAGTTACACCGACCTTACACGGTCGTTCAAATGAACGAACTCGGCAGAGTGTTGGGATGGCCGCCATACAGCGCTGCATCCTACGATGATGCTCGCAAGATGAATGGTGCCCTCTATGTAGGTGATCCTGAATATGTTGCAGAGAAGATTCTTCTCGTCCGCAAAAAGCTAGGAACAAACCGTTTCTTCTTGCATCTGAATATCGGCACGTTGCCACATCGTGAAGTCCTGCGTGCCATCGAGATGTTTGGCACCCGCGTTGCACCGATTGTTCGAAAAGAGATTGCAAAAGAAAACAAGCAGACAACCGTTTAAAATATCCTTCCCTGCGGGGAGTCATATATAAGGGAGTTTTGATGCGTATGACACAAAAGTCAGCAATTGACGACAATGACGGTATATCCAAGGAACCTGGGGTCGCCTTGAAGTTAGATCATCATGTTGAACTTGCTCTTCCACCGGTGAGAGCCGGATTTTCAGATGATGGACGTCTTGCTTTGCAAGTCGGTTCTGATTTTCTGATAGGCGACATGTATCTTGCGAACATTCTGAAAACGATTATTGCAAATGAAAGTTTCGTATATATGTATTTGAACGAGGATGTGTCACATCTTTGCGATTTGTTGCTGGAGTCAGAATTGATTTTATTATCTGAACGGCTTAAGGAACACTTTGCTCATACGGTTAACCATCCAGTGGACCCTTTCCAACCCGAAGGGATTGCCCGATTATTAGGTCTTGATGCTGCTTCAATAAGCAATGAGGCGAATCGAAATCTTTTGCTAGAGAATTTAAATCATTTATTGGTGAGACGATTCGGTAAAATTTCCGACACAGGCAAGTATAGAGAATCTTCTGGCTTGAACAGAGCTATAGAGATTCATCATGAAGGCACTGCAAACCCTACACTGAAGATAACGTTAAATAAGAATGAGGGTGAACATACGTTCCTTGACTCTCATTTTAAAACAGAAGTTATTTCTACGTACGGAATTTCAGCGGTAGGCGCCTCCGAGGCGGTTGCAGATATTGGCAAAACGATAACGACGTTTGAACGTATTATTCCTCGGCTTGGAATGTACTATGCTCTATCCCAAGCTCAGATCGCTTTGCTTCGTTTAGGATGGGGCTCAAAGGACTTGGAAGTAAGCGATAGCGTAATCAAAAACTGGATTAGCGAGGTTACCGCCAAGCTATTACCTGCAAGTAGAATGCCGAGCGAAACCACGATTTTATATTTCATCAAGGCGACTTTAGCGGATGGTTCCGAGGTGAATGGGATGTGGCCAAATACATTATCAGCCGAGTTATTTTACAACCTCGAAACCGGCCGTGTAGATAAATATGTTTCCGAGCATGAACATGACTTGGAACTGAAAGATGGTAAGAGATTTACCATCGCCAACACGGCAGATGGTGGTGTAGCCGTCAGAGCGGCTCCAGCCGATACGACGGACACCCATCATACACTTCAGTTCTATAACGATACAGAACATTTGGATAAAGGTTTGATATTACCAACTGAAGACCGGTCAGTCTCTCTACTTGGCCAAATCAATCCTACAGCCGGTCGTTTTAAAACATCACATTTGAGAGCCCCTAAAGGAAAGGAATTTAAATTTGTCCTGTGGGGATCCAATAATTTTGATGTTTATATCGTGGAAGAAGGTCAAGGCGGAGTTTATACCATTAACGATAACTCCGTTTCGTGAGCGCGGGGATGGCGAGCCCACCTGCCGGCAGCAAGAGCTGCTGGCAGGTTTCGCTTGCGCTCGCATGCGAAACGTGATATATTAATTTCTGCCTTCTCAAAAAGGCCTGCATTACTTCGGGACGTAGCTCAGCTTGGTAGAGCACCTGGTTTGGGACCAGGGGGTCGCATGTTCGAATCGTGTCGTCCCGATCTGTACATTGCGGGTGTAGTTCAATGGTAGAACTCCAGCCTTCCAAGCTGGTAGCGTGGGTTCGATTCCCATCACCCGCTCCATAATGAAGAAGCTTAAATCCTTACTTCGGTAAGGATTTTTTTGTTGTTGCGGCGGAAGTAGTTTAAAATTTATTTTCTCAATTTTTGATATTTGTGATTTAAATCACATATATAGTGAAATAAATCACATATAATAAAGACATCAAAGATGATCATCCGAAAAACAAAAAACCAACGATAAATAAGAGGAGTGGTTCTTATGTTTAACAATTTCCTGAGAACAAACAAAGTGGCGATGTGGCTCCTGACCGTTATCCGCGTCTACCTGGGCTACCAATGGATCGAAGCCGGCTATCATAAAATCACCGGCGGCTTCGATGCCGCAGGCTTCCTGACCGGAGCGATCGCGAACAGCACTGGCGACCATCCGGCCGTACAAGGCTGGTGGGCAGCCTTCCTGGAACACTTTGCCTTGCCGAATGTCGGACTCTTTAACTTCCTGGTGCCTTACGGCGAATTCCTGGTTGGCCTGGGGCTGATCCTCGGTACCTTCACCACCTTCGCTGCACTGATGGGCTTCGTGATGAACGCCGCGTTCCTCTTCTCGGGTACGGTAAGCACCAACGCGCAAATGTTGATCCTTGAAGTACTGATTCTCGTCGCTGCAGCTAACGCTGGTAAAATCGGCCTCGACTACTACGTGATGCCTTACCTCCGCAAGTTGTTCCACAAAAAAGGCGATGCCGGAACGCAAGCCCCGACGCCTAAGCAACCGCTGAACGTTAAACACACGGCGTAACAAACAACCATAAAGCAGAAGGGCTCTCCTAGAGAGCTCTTCTTTTTTTAAGATATCAGAAAGTATAAACTTCGGGGCATTAGCATCCTGATATCGCAAGAAAAACTTCCGCTAAACGCGGTCTGTCTACTTTGAATGTACGTCGATAGACGTTTTTCTTAATATGACATTGCGATGTCTTATTTGTAGGGTATACTTGTCATCAAAAGGAGAGGGTACGCGTGCAAATGAACCGTCTGTTTGAAATCGTCTATCTGCTGCTGGAGCGTAAAACGATCACTGCCGCCGAGTTGGCGCAGCGGGAACCGGAATCGGTTGCCCGGATGAGGGCGTTCCTGGAAGCGAATGGATTAACCGAGAATTTCGATGACCTTCGCAAGCATCATGAAATCTATCTGTCGGACCCACGCAAAACCGCGCCGGAGAAGATGAAAACCGTGCTGCGGCATCCGGTAAGGCGGATCTAAGTCTTTGGATCAGTCGGATTTGCCGGGGTGAATCACTTTCACTCGGCCTACCTGACCGTCCTGTAGCCGGACCTTAATGCCGTGCGGATGGGTCGCGGAGTTCGTCAGAATGTCCTTGACTATGCCGCGGGTTAGTTTGCCGGTGGGCTGATCTTTTTTTAATACGATGTCCACGGTGAGGCCAGGCCTGATGTTCTTGCGTTCGTTGCCGTTCATTGGGCGGGTCCCTCCTTGACGTGATGGAGTAGCGTTTGGTATAACCACTTTAAGATACCATAATTCACCGCTGACTTGCCAACGGCTGTCCGTTTAGCATATAATAGCAGGTAATTATGACATGAAATGCGTGGATGGAGAAGAGTAAGCAGGAACCGACCAACAGGGAAGGGGCGCCGGAGATTGAGAGCGCCGCTAGGGAAACGGAGCTGCCGAAGTTCGCTCCGGAGCAGTTCCTTGAACTGCCGCTGCGAATCGTTACGCCGCAAGGCGTATGGTTGCAGCCCGGCACATTAGGGGATACCGGTTACGAGCCGTTATTTCGTTGGAGCGAGAGCAATGCGCACCTTGCGAGCCATGTGGCTGGCTGAGGTTTACGCGGTGCTCTAACAAGGGTGGTACCACGGTCTTTTCGTCCCTTACGGGAGAGAAGGCCTTTTTATTTTGCCTTAAGAGGTTGTTCAATAAGTCATCTTTTGATCACGAAGCAGGACATGAAGCGGATTCGACGTCGAATCTTGAATTCAGCCGGGCTAAGCGTATGCTTACGATGCATGTTTCCTACGGAAACATTTCAGGTGCTCACGTACCCCAAACGTATGCTCCGCTTTTCAGTCCCTAGCTTCATCCAACCTTCTCGGTGCTGAAAACCTGACTTTTTGAACTGACGCTTGTGACTCGGAACGGTTTTGTAAGAAACCGAATCGAGAAGCAGCGCTCATAACATTTTTAGGAGGAGCTATTCATGAAAGAACGTCTTGAAGCACTAAAAGCGGAGGCGCTCAAAGAGCTGGCGGAAACCGTCGATGCCGGGCATTTGAACGACCTTCGGGTCAAATATTTGGGCAAAAAGGGCGCATTAACTGAAATTTTGCGCGGGATGGGGTCCTTAAGCGCCGAGGAGCGTCCGGTGATCGGTCAGATCGGCAACGAGGTCAGAGCCGCCATCGAAGCGGTGATTGAAGAGAAGCAAGCGGTGTTCCAACGCCAAGAAACCGAAGCGCGGCTGGCCGCTGAGAAAGTGGACGTCACGCTGCCGGGCCGACCGCTGAAGCAGGGGAGCATCCATCCGCTGAACCAGGTGATTCAGGAAATCGAAGAGATTTTCATCGGCATGGGGTACCGGATTGCGGAAGGCCCTGAGGTTGAAACGGACTACCACAACTTCGAGGCGCTGAATCTGCCGAAGGACCATCCGGCCCGTGATATGCAGGATTCCTTCTACCTGACGGAAGATTTGCTCATGCGGACACAAACGTCCCCGGTACAGGTGCGGACGATGGAAGCGATGCAAGGGGAAGTGCCGGTCAAAATTATCTGCCCGGGACGCGTATTCCGCCGGGATGACGACGATGCAACCCACTCGTTCCAGTTCCATCAAATTGAAGGGCTGGTTGTAGGCAAACGCATCCGGATGAGCGACCTGAAAGGCACTTTGCTTGAGTTCACGCGCAAAATGTTCGGACCTAACACGCAAATTCGCCTGCGCCCCAGCTTCTTCCCGTTCACGGAGCCAAGCGTTGAGGTTGACGTAACGTGTATGAAGTGCGGCGGCCATGGCTGCCGGGTGTGCAAACAGTCCGGCTGGCTGGAAATTCTGGGCAGCGGGATGGTGCATCCGCGCGTGCTGGAGATGAGCGGCTACGATCCGGAGCAATACAGCGGCTTCGCATTTGGGATGGGTGTAGAACGGATCGCGATGCTGAAGTACGGCGTTGATGATATCCGCTACTTCTTCAACAACGATCTGCGTTTCCTGCAGCAGTTTGCCAGAGTTTAATTTCACGTAAAGAGGGAAGGGAACTGACAATGAAAGTATCAACCGAATGGTTGTCTGACTATATTTCGCTGGATGGGGTAAATGTTGAAGAGCTGGCGGAGCAAATCACCCGGTCCGGGATTGAAATCGATTCGATCGAAAACCGCAATCAAGGCGTTTCGAACGTTGTGGTTGGTTTTGTCAAAAGCAAAGAAAAGCATCCTGACGCTGACAAGCTGAACATTTGCGTCGTTGACGCGGGGCAGGGAGAGGATCTGCAAATCGTATGCGGCGCGAAAAACGTGGCGGCCGGCCAGAAGGTACCGGTTGCGCTCGTAGGCGCCAAGCTGCCGGGCGGGCTGGAGATCAAGAAAGCCAAGCTGCGCGGCGTCTTGTCGCAAGGGATGATCTGTTCGGCCAAAGAGCTTGGCCTCAACGACAAGCTGCTGCCGAAGGAACAGCAGGAAGGCATTCTCGTATTGCCTGAAGAAGTGGAGATCGGCACACCGATTACCCAACTGCTGGGGCTGGACGACAAGGTGCTGGACTTCGACCTGACGCCTAACCGGTCGGATTGCCTGAGCATGATCGGGGCTGCTTATGAGGTAGGCGCGATTTTGAACCGCGAAGTAAAGCTGCCGCAGCCTGAGCTTGCCTCCTCTGGCGTACTGGCCAAGGAACGGATTCAGGTTAAGATCGACGCACCTGAGCTGTGCAGCCGGTATGCGGTACGTTACATCGCCGATGTCAAGGTCGGCCCATCGCCGTTGTGGATGCAAAACCGGCTGATGGCGGCGGGAATTCGCCCGATCAGCAACATTGTCGACATCACGAACTACGTCATGCTGGAGTACGGCCAGCCGTTGCATGCGTTTGATGCTGACAAGATCGCCGGCGGCATGCTGGGCGTGCGCCAAGCCAAAGCTGGCGAGAAGCTGGTGACACTGGACGGTCAGGAGCGTGAGCTGGAAGCCGGCGCACTATTGATCGTGGATGGTGAAGATCGTCCGGTGGCTTTGGCGGGCGTCATGGGCGGACTCGATACAGAAGTGACCGATCAAACGGTTAACCTTGTGCTGGAGTCGGCGAAATTTGCCGGCGCCAGCGTCCGCCGCACGTCGCGGACGCTGGGGCTTCGCTCGGAGGCTTCGCAGCGGTTCGAGAAAGAGGTGGATCCGGCTTCCGTCATCCCGGCGCTGAATCGCGCGGCCTCGCTGATGGCAGCCTATGCTGGCGGCCAAGTGGCTGAAGGGATCGTGGAGATCGTTCATCAAGAGCAGGAAGAGAAAGTGATCGCCCTGTCGCTTCAGAAGCTGAACGATTACCTGGGCACGAACATTTCCTCGCTGGAGGCGAAAACGATTCTGGGACGTCTCCGCTTCGAATGTGCCGGCTCGGAGGAGGTCATCGAAGTTCGCGTGCCGACGCGCCGCGGCGACATTACGCGCGACGTGGATTTGATCGAAGAGGTGGCGCGGCTCTACGGTTACGACAACATCGAGGCAACGATGATCGAAGGGGTAACGACAGTCGGCGGCTATACGAAACCGCAGGCGCTGCGCCGCACGATCCGCCAACTGCTCACTCATGGCGGCTGGCAGGAAGTGATGGGTTACTCCTTCATCCGGGAAGGGGCAAGCGCGAAGTTCCCGCAGCTGGGGGAAGGGGATCGGGAGATCCGCCTGGCCATGCCGATGAGCGAGGACCGCAGCGTGCTGCGCGGCAGCCTGCTGCCGGGAATGATCGACATCGCCGTTTACAACCGCAATCGCAAGCAGGACAATCTGGCATTGTTTGAAATCGGCAGCGTCTTCCGCACCAAGGAGGAGAAGCTGACCAAGCAGCCAAGCGAGCTGCCGGTGCTGTCCTTGCTGCTGGCCGGCGAACGGGCAGAAAAACGCTGGAACGCTCCGGCGGAGAAGGTGGATTTCTTTGATCTCAAAGGTGCGTTGGAGAGCCTGTTCGAATACTTGGGGGTTGCTGAACGGATGACGTATGAAGCGGATGGGCCGCAAGGCTTCCATCCTGGACGTTCGGCTTCCATCTTCCTGAACGGCACGTCCGGCAAGGAACGGATCGGTACGCTGGGTCAGCTTCATCCGGAGCTGCAACGGGAGCTGGATCTGGATGATACGTATGTTGCCGAGCTGCTGCTTGAACCGCTGTACCGCTATGCGGGCGAAGCTTACGTTTACCAAGAGCTGCCGCGTTATCCGGCGATGCAGCGCGATATCGCTGTTGTCGTGAACTCCGATGTGGAAGCGGGCGCGTTAATCGGCGTGATCCGTGAAAAGGCCGGCGAGCTGCTGGAATCGGTGGAGGTATTCGACGTATTTACGGGTGCCAAGCTAGGCGAAGGCAAGAAGAGCGTAGCTTTATCGCTGGTATATCGCCATATGGAACGGACTCTGACGGACGAGGAAGTTGCCGCAGTACACGACCGGGTGGTCGAAGGGCTGTCGCAAACTTTTGCGGCGGAGCTTAGAAAATAGCAGGAATTGGACGAAGTCACATCGAATCATTTGTAGAACGACCGATTCGATGTGACTTTCGTGCAATTATCCGCATCTAAGAGACGACTTACAGGACCGAAGGAGGCACATAACGTTGAGTAACCAAGGCCGAATTAGCGTAAACGTAGAAATTTACGGAACTTCTTATAAAATCGTTGGAAGCAGCGCGGAATATATGAAGCAAGTCGCGCGCCGGGTGGATGAGCATATGCGCAGCATCGCCCAGGCCTATCCCCATCTGGACACGCCGCGGCTGGCTGTGTTGGCAGCCGTGCGCATGGCGGAGGAAGCGATCCGGGTAGATCAGCTGCAGAACGAACTGCAGAATGCCAAGCAGGAGAAAACGGTCCTGCTTCAGGAGAACTCAGTGCTGCAGGATTTACATGCCAAGCAGGAGAGCATGTATAAGGCGCTGCAAGAGGAACAGCAGCAGCTGAAGAATGAGAAGCGTCAGCTAGCCGGACAAGCGGAGAAGCTGGAGGCCTCCCTGCTGGGGCAGGAGGAGGAGGCGCGCAAGCTTCGCAGCCGGGTACAGGAGCTGGAGCGTCAGCTTAGCGAACAGCGCGGCAGCAACTCGCAGCTGCAATCCAAGCTTCGCCAAGTCGAACAGCAGACGGCGCGGGAGAAAGAGGAAGCCGCGAAGCTGCAGAAGCAGGTGAGCGAGCTGCAGCGGCGGGAGCAAGAAGCCAAAGCGGCCGAGCAACGGGCACAGCAGCATAGCGGGAAGCTGCAGGAGCAGACGAAGCAGCTCCAGAGCACGCTTCAAGCCGCGCAGGCAGAGGCCAAGCAGCTGCAACAGCAACTGCAGGAACGCAAGCAGCGGGAGGACAAGCTGCGAGCCGAAGTATCAGCGGCGCAGCAAAGCGAGAAGTCGTGGCAGAAGCTGGCTGAGAAGCGCAGCGAGGAAATCAGTCGCCTAGAGATCAGCTTGCTCGAGGCTTCGGACAAGAGTGAACAGCTGAGCGAGCAGCTGGCCGCCGAAGTGAGCCGGTTGGAGCAAGCAAATAACGAGCTGCAAGCCGAGCGGGACAAGGCGTCGGCCCTGGCTGCCGAGCTGGATTCTCTTCGCTCCCGGTTGGAGCAGGCAGCCGAGGAACGGGAGCAAGCACTTCTGGCGGCGCAGGCGGCCGGAGAAGAGAAGCGGCAGCTGGAGCAAGAGCGGGACGAGTTGGCTCTGCGGTTGCAGGAGCTTGAGGACAGCCGCAAGTTGGCAGCAGAGTTGGAAGCCGAGCTGGCGAGCTACCGTGAGGCTGCGGAGCAGCGGGAGCAGGAGTGGCGCAAGCAATGGGCTTCGGCAGAACGCGAGCTGAGCTCTTGGCGTGAGAAGGAAGCTGAGCTGCAGCGGCAACTGGAGGAATGGCAGCAGGAAAGCGCAGCTGGCAGCGAACGGGTCATCACCATGGCCAGCGACTTCGAGGCCTTGGAGGAAGAGAAGCGCAAGCTGGCGGAGCAGCTGCAGGAGGTTACGGACAGTTACGAGGTTATTTCCCATCAGTTCCGGCTGTTGCAGCTGGAGCGGGAGAAGGAGCAGGAGCGGCAGGCTGCGCGGGATGAAGAGTACCAGCGGCTGAAAGATGACTACGCCAAGCTTCAATCGGAATTTAACGAATGGATTGAATTGCTGGAGCAGGATCAAAGTTAATGGCGAGAGGATCGCTTTGATGCGATTCAATGAGAGCAAGAGCCCGCGGCTGTGCGCTGCGGGCTCTTGCTACATGCGTTTATTCAACGATAATTTTGGAGATCATGGCGCTGTGGCCGGAACCGCACATCACCGAGCAGGCCACTTCGAACTCACCGGCTTCGGTTGGCACGATCACGGCGGAGTCGTTCTTGCGGTCCAGCTGCAGCTTTAAACCGGGCACGAGAATGCCGTGATTACCGGAGGCGTTCTTGAAAACGATTTTGACCGGAACATCTTTCTTCAAATGGTATTCGGCTTGATCGAATTGATAGTTGCTGGCTTCAATGACCAGTTCCGCTTCCGGTTGGATATTATTCCCGGCGGCACTGCTGTTCTCAGCCGCTTTGCTGCCGCTGCAAGCGGTAACAAGTAACAAGAGTACGGAAGTTGCAACGATGGCTATGCTTTTCTTCACAATAATCCCTCGCGATACAGTATATTTGTGGCAATTTTAAGAATATCATACCGTATTTTGCAGAGGGTGGGTGGTTTAAGGTTTGAAGAATTGTTGAACTTCCTTCAGTTATAAGTCAAGAGGCCGTTCCTTCCGCAGTGAATGGATCACTTGCGGAGGAAGGCCTCTTAGCCCTGAACACAGCCATTAACGATTGTTTTTGTCTTTGGCAGCGTTAAAGGGAGTTGCGACAGGGATGAACAGGTCAATAATCCCGATGACCAATGCAGCAAGTAATGCACCGATCACAGAGACGGAAACGCCGGAAATGATGAACTGGGCAAGCCAGATCACGAGTGCACTCGTAAGAAAACCGACGATTCCTCGCCCGAACGGGGTAACCTTCGTTCCGAAAATGCCTTCAATGGCCCAACCCAACAGGGCGATGACCAAGGCGAGAAGTAAGGCGCTGCCGAATCCACCGATGCTGAATTGCGGTACAAGCCATCCCACAACCAGCATAACTAAGGCGGAGACGATGAATCGCACGACGTGTCCCAGAAAATGCATGTTACATAGCCTCCTTTTGAGAGTAAGTACGTTTGGCTATACGCAATTATCATGTTCCGCAAATCGCATTCTTATGTGTCCAAGGGGGCAAATGGCGAAAAATGAACGGTTTCGTTATAATGGGATCATAGCCCGAGGGGAGTTGTGAACGTACTTGGACGAGAAAATTTTGAAAACCATGGAATATCAAAAAATTATAGATCAGCTGTCCTCTTTTTCCCAAACGGCACTTGGAAAAAGAACAGCCGAAGCGCTGCGGCCCGTCACCGATCTGGAGGACGTCAAGCGGCTGCTTCAAGCCACCGATGAAGCGTTTAAGGTGGACCGTCTTAAGGGGGCGCCCGGATTCGGCGGAATCGTGGATATCACTCCGGCGGTCAAGCGGGCCCGGATCGGCGGGACGCTGAATCCGCACGAGCTGCTGGGCATTGCAACCACGCTGGAAGGCTCGCGCCGGATTAAACGGTATATTGCCACGATGCACGAAGAACATGAAGTTCCGCTGCTGTATCACTTAAGCGATACCTTAAGCGATCAGAAGCCGTTGGAGGATGCGATCAAACGCTGCATCGACGAAAGCGCGGAGGTGCTCGATTCGGCTAGTCCGGAGCTGGCCACCATCCGCCGCGAGCTGCGGAGCGGGGAGGTGCGGATCCGGGAGAAGCTGGATGCGATGATCCGCTCCGCTTCGGTGTCGAAGATGCTGCAGGATCAGCTGATCACGATCCGCGGCGACCGCTTCGTCATCCCGGTCAAAGCGGAATACCGCGCGCATTTTGGCGGGATCGTACACGATCAGTCCGGATCGGGAGCTACGCTGTTCATTGAGCCGGAATCGATTGTGGCGATGAACAACAAGCTGCGCGAGACGCGGCTGCGTGAGGAACGGGAAATCGAGGTCATTTTGCAGAAGCTGACCGCCCTGGTTGGCGAGCAAGCCGAGCTGTTGCTGTACGACGGGGATGTGCTCGGCCAGCTGGATTTCATCTTCGCCAAAGCCCGGTTGGCTCGCGAATTAAAGGGGACGCTGCCGCGGATGAACGACCGCGGGTTCATCAAGCTGAAGAAGGGGCGCCATCCGTTGATTCCGGCTGACCAGGTCGTGCCGATCGATGTGGAGCTGGGGAACCAGTACACGACGATCATTGTCACCGGTCCGAACACCGGGGGGAAAACCGTCACCCTGAAGACGATTGGTCTGCTTAGCTTGATGGCGATGTCCGGGTTGTTCGTGCCGGCGGAAGACGGCAGCCAGCTTTGCGTATTTGATGCCATCTACGCCGATATCGGGGACGAACAGAGCATCGAGCAGAGCTTAAGTACCTTCTCCAGCCATATGACGAACATTATCTCGATTTTGCGCCAGATGACGCCGAAGAGCCTGGTATTGCTGGATGAGCTGGGTGCGGGAACCGACCCGGCGGAAGGCTCGGCGCTGGCCATTGCGATTTTGGAACATATTCATTCGCTGGGCTGCCGGATGGTGGCGACCACTCACTTCAGCGAGCTGAAAGTCTACGCCTACGAACGCAAAGGCGTAATTAACGCCAGCATGGAGTTCGACGTAGCGACGTTAAGCCCGACTTACCGCCTGCTGGTGGGCATTCCGGGCCGAAGCAACGCGTTTGCTATCGCCGAACGGCTGGGGTTGCCGGAGCGAATTCTGGAGTATGCCCGCGGCGAAGTGACTGAAGAGGACATGCGCGTCGAGAACATGATCGCTTCGCTGGAGCAGAACCGCCTTGGGGCGGAGCAGGAGCGGGAAACGGCCGAGCAGCTGCGGCGCGAGATGGAAGAGCTGCGCAGACGCCATGCCGCCGAGCTGGAGAAGCTGGAGCAGCAGCGGGATAAACGCCTGGAGAAGGCGGAGGAAGAAGCGGCAGCGATCATTGCCAAGGCAAGGCAGGAGGCCGAGCGGATTATCAGCGACCTGCGCCGCCTCGCGATGGAGGAAGGCGCGGCCGTGAAGGAGCACAAGCTGATTGCAGCTCGCAAGCAGCTGGATGAAGCCGAGCCGCAGCGCCGCAAGAAGAGTGCAGCGGCCCGCAAGGCGGCCAAACCGCCGCGGCAGATCGAACCGGGCGACGAAGTGATGGTATACAGCTTGAACCAGAAGGGGCACGTCGTTGAGCTCTCCGGCAACAAGGAAGCGATCGTACAGCTCGGCATCATGAAGATGAAGGTGAGCCTGGACGACATGGAGCTGATCGCTGCGCCTCCGGCTAGCAAGCCGGTTCAACGGACGGCTCCCAACGTTAAGCGGACGCGCGATGAGAACGTCCGCACCGAGCTGGATTTGCGCGGAGCGAATTTGGAAGAGGCCTTAATCGAGGTTGACCGTTTCATCGACGAAGCCTACTTAAGCAATTTAGGCCAGATCTACATTATTCACGGGAAAGGGACCGGGATTTTGCGGTCCGGGATCTCGGAGTATCTTCGCAAGCATAAGCATATCAAGAGCTTCCGCCTCGGGAACTACGGGGAAGGCGGAACCGGCGTGACGGTCGCTGAGCTGAAGTAAGAACGAATCGCCTCAAGGTATAAAGGGAGAGGGCGCTATGAAGGAAAGCATTGATCCGATCTTGGAGCAACCGCTGGGGCTGATGATCGGGTATTTTTCCGTGGCGGTGTTAGAATTGATTGTGTTTCTTTCTTGCTTCGAACTGTTTGCAAGATATCGCTGCTGGCAGGAGATCAAGCGCGGCAATATGGCCGCGTCCCTGGCTACCGGCGGAAAAATCTTCGGACTGGCGAACATTATCCGTTATGCGGCGGCACATCCCTCGATTTACGACTTCATGATATGGTCATCGGTCGGAGCCTTGCTGCTGTTCGCTGCATATTTGCTGTTTGAATTTTTAACGCCGGTGTTTCGCATCGACGATGAGATTGCAGCGGGGAACACCAGCGTAGGTTTTATCGCGATGGCCGTATCGGTGTCAGTGTCTTTTTTGATCGGCGCTTGTATAGGTTAGGGATCTCAGTTGAAGGAGTAGAAACGACGTGAAAAACCTGGTCAGGGTGCTATTTATCGCCTCTATTCTGTTTTTGGCCGCGGGCATTATTTATTTGTGGAATGCTTAATTTGGTAACGAAAGGACGAAGTTGGGAATGGATACAACGATTTGCCCATGGTGCCAAACGGAGATCGTTTGGGATGAAGAGCTGGGGCCGGAGGAGGTATGTCCGCACTGCCAAAATGAATTAAAGGGCTACCGAACGATCAACATTACGCTGGGTTCGGAGGAGGAGTTCGAGGACGAGGAGAATGACCATCCCTTCCATGATCGGAAGCATTCCCATGGTGATGATGACGAGGATGCGGATGACGATCTCTACTGGGATGAGGAAGGGGACTCGCATCTCGGAGGCGTCCGCCGGGTCGAGGCGTTTACGGCATCGGGCGGCGATTTGCTGAAGTACGAGACCGGCGTGGAGAAGCTGCTTGACGGGCAAGACGAGGTACCCGAATGCCCGCATTGCCGGGAATATATGGTGTATGCCGGGAAGCAGAAGCTGGTTCCGGAAGGCGGCGAATTTGTTCCTGCCGACG
The DNA here is from genome assembly GCF_034718895.1 of Paenibacillus phoenicis. Taxonomy (NCBI): domain Bacteria; kingdom Bacillati; phylum Bacillota; class Bacilli; order Caryophanales; family Paenibacillaceae; genus Paenibacillus; species Paenibacillus phoenicis. The sequence continues at coordinate 459,507 of NZ_JAYERP010000001.1, forward strand.
GGGAACACCCGCTTCTTTCAGGGAATGCTGAGCTGAACGTATACGTCTGCACCGCGTGCTTCCATGTCAGCCGGTTTTTGGGTGAAGACGCCCGGATCGCCATGATTCGTACGATTGCCGGTGAAGAAGACAACAAGTAAAAAAATTTGGCAGCCACTGGCCCTGTCCTTGATGGACAGGGCTTTTTCGCGTTTGGGGGCCTGCGGGTATGCTTGCTAAGGCCTCATGCTTCGGTCATTTTTGGGTATCTTACAGGGGGAACTCGAAGTTTGGCCGGGAGGAGCGAATCTATGAAAAAACAGCTGAACAGCCAATCCATCCTGCTGCTGGCGGTGAACGGTCTGTTCGTGCTTGCCGGCGCCTTGTCGGGCACGTTCCTGAACGTCTACATCTGGAAAGTGAAAGCGGATTTTAACCTGATTGCCTGGTTTACGTTCAGCCAGCAGCTGGCCTTGGGACTTGTCTTTTGGATTGCCGGGAAATGGGTGAAGGAACGCGACAAAATGATCTTTTTGCGGCTCGGCATTATCGTCTCGGGCATCTTCTATTTGCTGGTGCTGTGGACGGGCAAACATACGGTGGACTACATATGGCCGCTTGGTTTGTTGTTCGGAACCGGTTCGGGATTGTTCTGGCTGGCCTTTAACGTCGTGTATTTCGAGGTGACGGATGTCGAGACGCGGGACCGATTTAACGGCTGGGTGGGGATTCTCGGTTCGGTGATCGGGATCTTTGGCCCGTGGATCTCCGGCTGGCTGATCTCCATGAAACACGGCGAGGCCGGATACCGGCTGATTTTTACCATCTCGTTAATCGTGTATGGGGTAGGGATCTTACTCAGCTTCTGGCTGAAAAAAAGAAAAACGGGCGGGCCTTATCACTGGCTGGCTCCCGTGCAAATGCTGAAAAAGGGCAGCCCGTGGCGCCAGGCTGCGCCCGCTTCGGCCGCCCATGGTCTGCGCGAAGGCGTATTTTCGTTCCTGATCAATTTGCTGATCTTTATCAGCACTTCTGCGGAGTGGCGGATTGGGCAGTTTTCACTGATCACGTCCCTTGTCTCCCTAGTCAGCTTCTGGGCGGTAGGGAAGTGGCTGAAAATCCGCGCGCGCTACTACGGGATGTTGGTCGGGGCTTTGCTCATCACTGCGGTGATCATCCCGTTGCTCTGGAAGGTCAATTACGTCACCCTGATGATGATGGGGGTAGGGACGTCCTTGTTTTTGCCGCTTTACCTGATTCCCGTCATCTCTTCAGTGTTCGACCTGATTGGCAATAGTCCGGAAAGCGTGGAGCAGCGGGTGGAGCTGATCGTGCTTCGCGAGCTTAGCATTACGGTGGGGCGCTTGGGCGGAACGCTGTTGTTTATCGTGGTCTATTCCCTCATTCCGCGCATGTCAACGATCACCTGGCTGATGTTCGCCTTGGGGGCAACGCCGGTGCTGAGCTGGCTGGCCCTGCGCCGGCTGTTGAAGCGGGAGGCGGCCAAAGCCGCCTGATGCGTATAACTCGGCGGAGTTGGCACGGGCTTCGAGGTTCGCGTCAAGTTGGGATGCGGCCCGATAAAGGGAAGGCCGTCCCGGGATTCTCCAAATACGGCCCCCCCCAGGCGTAACTGATGGACAGGTGCTCCTGTTCCGGAAACCGTTTGTGGATTTCTTCCAACAGGGCGAACATATCGTTCCTGGAGCGGGGCATACTATCGTAAGAAGGATCAGATGGATCAGAAGGATCATCCACCAGGAGGGAATGTTGATGTTGTACTCACAAATGCAGCCATTGTCGATGAAAGAACTGGATTATATCGCCGACTCCATCTCCAACGAGGAGATGCTCACGAAGCTTTGCGCAGCGGCAGCCGCCGTCTCGCAAAACTTTGAAATCGAACAGGCGATGCTGGAGCACATCCGTGCCCATGAGCATCATCTGCACCTGTTAACGGATGCGCTGCGTCAGCATCAAATGGCGGCTCCGGCTTCAACCCCAAATTAATTTTGCTTTCGAGGAGGAATATCCCGATGAATCAGACGGACATCCACGAGCTCTTACCCCAGAACGATTTGTTAAAATCGATTTTGGCCGATTTACGCCGTACTGTTCGAGAATATACGACCGCTACGACGGAGTCGTCCTGTCCGGCTCTACGGCAGATGTTTACCGAGTTGACGAACAGCACCTTGCGATTGCAGGGAACGCTGTATGAACTGATGAAGCACCAAGGCATTTACTCAGCGCCGGCACCGGCACCGCGCCAATTGTTGGACAAGAAGCTGCAAGACGCAGAGAAAACCCAGCAGGAGCTGCGTCAGTTTACCGAACGGCGAACTTCCCGCTGGACGCCCCATGCCCATCAGGCTAACGTGGAGGAGCATCAACCTAATGTACTTCCGCCGTATTCGATCTAAATGCCTAACCGTCCTATCCAAGAGCTTACTTGGAGTGGACGGTTTTTCTATGCAGACGCCCAAAATTCATGTAATATAAGTATTAAATTTGTTCTGCAGACCGCTCAAATGAAGGGCTGCGGGGCATCGCTGGAGGATGAGGGATGAAACAACTAAGCGAATTAAAGCTCAAACTGCTGGACCTCCTCAAAGAGGACGCCCGCCGGGATGCGAACTTACTGGCGACGCTCGTCGGCTCAACGGCGGAGGAAGTGGCGCAAGCAATCCGTGAATTGGAGGAAGATCACGTGATCGTCAAATACGCGACCGTGGTGAATTCAAGTGCACTGGAAGACGAGAAGGTGACGGCGTTAATCGAAGTGCAAATTACACCCGAACGGGGACGCGGCTTCGATACGATCGCGGAGCGGGTATACCTGTTTCCCCAAGTCAAATCGGTATTTTTGATGTCCGGCGCATATGACCTGCTGGTGGAAGTCGAAGGCCGCAACTTGAAGGAAGTGGCGAGCTTTGTCTCCGACAAATTGTCCACCCTGGAGTCGGTGTTGTCGACGAAGACCCATTTTATTCTAAAAAAATACAAGCAAGACGGCATCATCTTCGAAGATCCCGAAGAAGACCGCCGTTTGTTGATATCTCCGTAAAGGAAGTAATGTTATGAGTATTCAATCACAGCGTGCTGAGCAATCGAGTAAAACGATGACATCGTATTTGGCTCCGCGGGTCCGCGAGATTCAACCCTCCGGCATCCGCCGCTTCTTCGATCTGGCTAGCGGAAGCAAGGATATTATCACGTTAGGCGTGGGCGAACCGGATTTTATCACCCCATGGCATGTCCGGGAAGCATGCGTTTACTCCCTGGAACGCGGGTATACGAGCTATACGTCCAACGCGGGAACGCCTGAGCTTCGGGAAGCGATCGCTGAATATTTGTACACGAGTTATCAGGTGAAATACGACCCGAAAGACGAAATCCTCGTCACTGTGGGCGGCAGTGAGGCGATTGATCTGGCGCTGCGGGCGTTAATCGAACCGGGCGATGAGATTCTCGTCCCGGTGCCTTGCTATATCTCCTACTCGCCGATTGCCATGATCGGGGGAGGGGTGCCCGTCGAAATCGAGACTTACGCCAAGCACGATTTCAAGCTCCAGGCCGAAGACCTGAAAGCGAAGATTACGCCCAAATCCAAGGTTCTCATTTTAAATTATCCCAGCAATCCGACGGGCGGCATCATGACGTACGAAGATTGGCTGCCGATCGCCAAAATCGTCGAGGAGAACGATCTCATCGTCATTTCCGACGAGATTTATGCGGAGCTCACCTATGGGCAGAAGCACGTTAGCTTTGCTTCGATTCCGGGAATGAAGGACCGGACGATTCTGGTTAATGGGTTTTCCAAAGCGTTTGCGATGACCGGCTGGCGGATGGGTTATGCATGCGGACACCCGGACTTGATCTATGCCATGCTGAAAATTCACCAATATACGGTGATGTGCGCTCCGGTTATGGGGCAAGTGGCTGCGCTCGAGGCGCTGAAGAACGGGCTGGAGGAGAAAGACCAGATGGTTGAATCCTACAATCAGCGCCGCCGCTTGATCGTTCAGGGCTTGCGCGACATCGGCCTGGAATGTCACGAGCCACAAGGGGCGTTCTATGCGTTTCCTAGCATCGCGTCTACCGGACTCAGCTCGGAGGAATTCGCCCAACGCCTTCTGCTGGAGGCGAAGGTGGCGGCGGTTCCGGGGAATGTCTTTGGCGCCGGCGGGGAAGGGTTCTTACGTTGCTCCTATGCGACAGGAGTGAATCAGCTCAACGAGGCGTTAAATCGAATGGAGCAGTTCGTCCGTAAATTGAAGCAAGGCTGATTTTGCAAATTACTTAAGACCTACCTGAGAAGATGGAGTTAATGGGGTTAATTAACAATTCTTTCATTTTCTAATTGCTATAATTTTAATGGACATGGTATAATTTGATTTTGGAAGAAGGTTTTAGTTTCTCAGGGAGGGATTTCTTTTGTGCGGTGAGTACAACGTGCCTTACAATAACGCTTTATTTACTGATGGCCGCGTCATGAGCCCGTGCATGGATCAAGAGGAACGGCCGCATTCACCGCAAGCCGTAACGCTGGAGGATGAAATTCACTTGCTTCGCAGCAAGATGGAACGGCTATTTCTGCAAGAAAAATCCTTTACATCGGACATCGTGATTGAAATCAGCAGCTTATTGGACCTGAAAATTAATGAATTCATGAAAACTATGAAAACCACTCCAAAATCCATTCGACGTTAACCTTGTTTGATCCTTGAAGTTGAAGGAGATCCGCCTTGCGGGTCTCCTTTTTGCGGTTCCAGCAGTTGCATGACCAGCCGGGCTGTGATTTATGGTAAGATGGTACGAGAGTATGTCACGGGGAGGAAAAACGAATGTCGATCTATACGCGTTCCGGCGACCAAGGGCTAACCACGGTCATCGGCGGTCGAGTAACAAAAGATGATGCGCAGGTTGAAGCCTACGGTTCGATCGATGAGCTGAATAGTTTCGTGGGACAAGCAGTCAGTTTATCGGACGAGGTGACGTTTGGCGATCTTCGTGAACAGCTGCTGGAGATCCAGCACGAGTTGTTTGATTGCGGCTCCGATCTCGCCTACGTCAAGCTGTCGGAAAGCCGCTACAAGGTGACGCCGGAGCTCGCACAGCGGCTTGAAGCATGGATTGATCGTTACGAAGCGGACAATCCGCCGCTTGAGAAGTTTATTTTGCCCGGGGGAACGCCGCTGGCTTCGGCCCTGCACGTTTGCCGGACTGTATGCCGGCGCGCCGAACGCCGCGTCGTTACGCTGAGCCGGGTCAAGGAGATTAATGCCGAGGTGCTGATCTATCTGAACCGGTTGTCGGACTATTTCTTTGCAGCGGCTCGCATGGCTAATCATCGCCAGCAGGTGGCAGATATCGAATACGTGCGGAGCGGGAAGGTGTTTGGCAAGAAGTGAGTTCCGAATATTATGATCCGATTGAATATCAAGTCCCTGCAGCGGAGGACGGTTGGACGGTCAAAAGCGTGCTCCAACGCCGGATGGGGATCTCCCGCAAGCTGCTGTCGCGGATTAAGCTGACCGAGCGCGGGGTGATGCTGAACGGGGAGCGGGTATACATCAGCGTCCCGGTGAAAGCCGGGGATACGGTGAGCGTCTCGCTGGAAAAGGAAACGTCAACCGACATCCTGCCGGAGCCGATACCGTTTGATATCGTCTACGAGGATGAGGCGCTGCTGATCGTCAATAAAGCGGCGGGATTGATCGTGCATCCGACGCATGGTCACTACACGGGGACGCTGGCCAACGGCGTCGTGTATTATTGGCAGGAGAAAGGCGAGAAATTCCGCTTCCGCCCCGTGCACCGGCTGGACCAGGAGACGAGCGGCTTGATCGCCATCGCCAAAAATGCCTACGTGCACCAGCATATTTCCGAGCAGTTGATCGCAGGTGAGGTCACCAAGAAATATACGGCGCTGGTGCACGGTTGTCCGGCGGTGCCGGAAGGAACGATCGACGGCCCGATCGACCGCGATCCTGCCGAACCTCACCGCCGGATTGTCACCCCGTCGGGCTATCCCTCGTTGACCTATTATAAGGTCGCGGAAGCCTACGGCGACGGGGCTCGGGTTGAGCTGCGTCTCGGTACAGGACGGACGCATCAGATCCGCGTGCATATGACGTCGATCGGCCACCCGCTGATCGGCGACAAGTTCTACGGAATGCCGGGGCTCGCGGAGCTGCCGGCACCTGCACGCGAACGAATCGCCCGCTTAGATGCGGCGATCGGGCGACAGGCGCTCCACGCCTCAGAGCTTGGCTTCCGCCATCCGCTTACCGGTGAGGCGCTGACCTTTAAGTCAGAGCTGCCAGAGGATATGCTCAAGCTGGAAGCGATGCTGCGTTGGGCGAGTTTTTAGGAAAGTGGTAAGGAGGAATAAGGAACGTGAGCAAACTGAAGGTTTATCATTATCCGCAATGCGGGACATGTAGAAGTGCAATTAAATCGCTGCAGGCCAAAGGGCATGAACTGGAGCTGCATCATATCAAGGAAACGCCGCCGAGTGCTGCCGAACTGGATAAGCTGGTGGAACTCAGCGGGTTGGAATTGAAGAAGTTTTTTAATACGAGCGGTGAGGTTTACAAGACAATGGGCTTAAAGGACAAGCTGGCGGGGATGTCGCGGGAGGAGCAGCTTCAGTTGCTGTCCTCGAACGGCATGCTGATCAAGCGCCCGATCGTGACGGACGGAAAGACCGTAACTGTCGGTTACAAGGAAGAAGCCTATGTACAGGCTTGGGGCCAATAAATTTGAACGAGAAGGGTGGCTTGGGTGAACCGTGGATTTGGCGCAAAGCAGTAAAAATACGATTCTGCTAGTGGACGGAATGGCGTTAATGTTCCGCGCCTATTACGCTTCGGCCGCAACCGGGTATATCCGGCGGACGAAAGCGGGCGTTCCGACCAATGCGGTGTACGGGTTTATGCGTTATTTTTGGGACGCGGTGCAGAAGTTTGGGCCGACGCATATCGCCTGCTGTTGGGATTTGGGCAGCAAGACGTTCCGGACGGAGCAGTTTGCCGATTACAAAGGAAATCGTGCGGACGCGCCAGAGGGTCTGATTCCGCAGTTCTCCATGATCCGCGAGGTGATGGACAGCTTGGGGATTCCGAACATCAGCTCACCGGGTTATGAGGCGGACGATTGCATCGGAACGCTGGCAGCTCGCTTTGGTCAGGAGATGGACGTGCTGGTGCTGACGGGCGATCACGATATGCTGCAGCTGGTCAGCGAGCGGACAAGCGTAATCATCATGAAAAAAGGCCACGGCAACTACATGGTGTATACGCCGGAGGCCTTGATGGAGGAGAAGCAATTAAGGCCTGAACAGATCGTGGACCTGAAGGGTTTGATGGGGGATACGAGCGACAACTATCCGGGCGTGCGCGGCATCGGCGAGAAAACCGCCTTGAAGCTCGTGCAGGAGCACGGCTCGGTGGAAGGCATCCTGGCCAATCTGGACCAGTTGTCCAAATCGGTCCGGGCCAAAATCGAAGCGGATCTCGACATGCTGCATCTCTCGCGGCAGCTGGCCAAGATCCGCTGTGACATTGAGCTGGAATGCGATGTAGAGACCTGCCGGTTTGAGCTGAATCCGGCGCAGGTAATCTCCAAGTTCGAGGAACTGGAGATGGCCAGCATCAGCGTCTGGATGGGTGTCGTTTAAAAGTGGCCATTAAGGTCAATGGAGTCCGTTACACCGAGAAATTGCCGGGAAATAGGTGAATAAGAGCAATACGGTCCATTACGCAGGTTGCTGTTTTTGCGGTTTTGCGTACAACTTTAATCCGTGAAGTACGGTTCACCTAATACCTGGTACAGAAAGGTGCGCAGTTCGGTGCCTTCCTCCTCGTTCAGGTTATAAATATGTTCGAGGTACCCTTCCTCCTCCAGGTCGTCGGTGCCAAGAATGGCCGTACGGCCGTTGTGCAGGTCGGTGACCAGCTTCTTCCCATAGAAACGATTGGTTGTGGTGACCGCCAGGTCATAACGCTTCAGCGATCCGCCGATGAACGTGACGAACCGGGTCGAAGTGTTTTCGGTACTGTCGGACAGGAAATCAAGCTCTTGATGCGGGTCGCTCATCCTGTAATGCCTCCCTTATTTCGGAATGTCTCTAGTTATTATACCGGAAAACGGAAGACAATGGGAAAATGATTCCTATGCATTGACAGCTTGGTTGATTATGGTATTATTAGGGATAACAGGTTACGTTTGGAGGAAGCACCTCTTTTGCGAATTTCGCAGAAGAGGTGCTTTTTGTTTTGCGCAAAAAGATGAAATGACTCCTTCGTAGCTGAAAATTTTTCAAGGAGGGACAGGTTGATGCGGGTTGTATTTTTGAACAGTCTGGAGAAGAAGGACGGCGGGGCCATGATTCGGGGGGCCCAGGTGTGGATTGGAGAGGAGGACGGCGTTTGGCGGATGGGCTGGAATGAGGTGACAGCAGACAGTGAGCAGGAGGACCTTTGGTACGAAGGGGCTTCATGGTCGGAGATGCTTCATATTTACCGCCATCGATTGGCCGCCAAGCTAGGCGAGGGGTTTCGCCCCATAATGGAGGGAATCTGGGACGAGAAGGAAGCGTTAACCGGACGGGGGATGGCGGCGCAGAAGCTGTTTTGCTATAGCGAATTAAACAGCAATGAACCGGTATACAACGAGTTGACGGCCTGGCGTCGGAGAAAAGCTTCGTCTGAGCGCAAAGCGCCTTACTTAATTGCCAGCAATCGGTTGCTGCGGATGATCAGCGTATTTCTGCCGCAGACCGTGGATGAGCTGTTGCAGCTGCCGGGCGTTGGTGAGAACAAGGCCGGCGAATATGGCGCCGAGCTGCTGGAGATCACTCGGGCGGCCGAGCGGAAGCGCGGGTTCCCGCTGGATTGGGTCGAGCAGGAAATCGACGACGAGGTTTTCCGTACTTGGCTGTATAAGCAGAAGGAAGTGAAATACCGGGCGGAAATGGAAAAGTTCAACGTCCGTCGAGCGGTGCTCGAAGCCTTGGCCGCAGGGCTTAAGGTAGAGGATATTTGCGCCCGTACGGGCATCGAGCGGCGGGATGCGGTGGAGCTGCTGGAAAGCTTGGAGAAGGAGGGCTACAACACCGAGGATTTGGTGAGTGCCGAACTTGAGGCCATGCCCGAAGCGGAGCAGCAGGCCGTATGGAAAGCTTACGAAGAGCTGGGGGACACGCTCCTGAAGCCGGTTCTGCAAAAGGTGTACGGGCCCGAAGCCAGTGAAGGCGGCAGCGGCAACCTCGATACGCTGTACGAGCGACTGCGCCTGATCCGCATCCGGTACCGCCGCCAGCGCGAGAACGCCCGGCACGCGGGTTGAGGCGGCAAGGGATGCTTTTGGGCAGTAAGGCGATAAGTGTGGTAGTGCGGTAAGGGTAGTAAGTTGGGGGACGAGTGGCAAGTGCAGTAGTGCGGTAGTGACTGTTGGTGCCGTAAGAGTGGTACGTGTTGCTACTCGCAAGAGTCGCAAATGCAGCAGGTAATGAGGGAATTTCGAAGTGTTTGACCGCCGACGGCCGGATGAACTGTAAAAGTGCAGTTGATCCGGCCGAAAATGCCGCCAAAATGCATTTTAACTGTAAAAGTACAGTTCATTTCGGGAGATTTTGCGGAAAGCAGCCCATTTATCGAAAAAAGACTGCACTTTTGCAGTTAAGAGTCGATTTAGGGGGGGATCGCGGCAAAATAACTGCACTTTTGCAGTTCACGCTCGACTCGCCTAATTTAAACGGTCAGGGGGATTCAGGCGCACGTCCAACAAGGGGCTAGTGCAATACGTCTTGCCGTTCTCAAATGGCCAAAGCCGCAACTTAAACGGCGCATTATCAAGCGTCAGCCTAACGCCCGCGCACACACATCTCGCACCTTCAAAGGGTTAGGCTTCCTAGCAAACGTCTCGCCCAACCAAAAAGGCCAACGCGGATTCCAGCCCGTGTTGGCCTTACTGTCTATATCCAATCTCTCTTCCGGAAGATGTAGTACATGCCGAGGCCGAGCACGGCCATGATGCCAAGGACGATAAAGTAGCCGTACTTCGAATGGGTCTCCGGCATATAGTCGAAGTTCATCCCGTAGATCCCGGTGATCAGCGTCAGCGGGATGAAGATCGTCGTAATCGCGGTGAACACGCGCATGATTTCGTTGGCGCGGTTGGCGATGGCGGCCTGATAGGCCTCGCGTAAGTTGCCGACGAGCTCGCGGAACGTGTCGAAGTTCTCGGAGATCTTCACGGCGTTTTCGTAGATGTCGCTGAAGTATTTTTGCAGTTGGTCGTCGATCAGACGAAGGTCTTTCTTGTTCAAAATGTTGATGACTTCCTTCTGCGGACCCAGCACTTTCTTTAGCCACAAAATTTCACTTCGCAGCCCGATGATTTCGTTCAGGTGCGAACGTTTGGTATGCATCAGGATGTCTTCTTCCAGCTTCTCGATCTTCACTTCAATCCGATCGCCGACGGTGAAGTAGTTATCAACCACCAGGTCGACCAGCAGGTACAGGAACCGGTCGGGCTCGCTGACCTCTTGCTCCCACAGGATCGGCTTCACCGCACGCAGCTCGTTGATTTTCTGTTTAGTAACTGTAATGATATAATGCCGTCCCAAGAAAATGTTCAATGCACGCAGGAAAATTTCCTCGTCATCATACCGAATGCTGTTCACGACGATGAAATAGTGGTTCTCGTAGGTTTCGATCTTCGGACGTTGCTCTTCTTCGCTTAAGCAGTCCTCCACAGCCAGATCGTGCAGTGAAAATAAAGGCTGCAGCAGGGCAAGGTCATCCACGCCCGCGTCGATCCAATAGAAGCCTTCTTCCGGAGGGGTGGTTGTCAACTCCACGTCCTCTACGGGGGTAAATACGCCGGCTAGAACATGACGGATTTTCATATGCTTTCACTCCTTTCCCCGGGCCTGAAGGCCTGGGATGCTCTTGTTGCAGCATAGGAAAGGGACCAACCGCGGGTTCGCCCGGCAACGGTCAAAAAGGCGTTTATGCAAATACCGGGAAACGAAAGTGCCCTTTACGTTCCGCAGGTACCCAGCGGGTCGGTTTCCTATGCAATTGTTTGACCTGGGTGTTCCTCTGCGGACTCGGGTCGCCTTCCATTCTCGGTTTCACCTCGCTATGATCAGGTTACATGAATATGCGTCAAACCCTAGGCCCGTCTGGGCCTAAAGGCACTTGTCTAGTATAACGCCAGCGAATGAAATGTTTCAACCCAAAAGTATACTATGTGCACTGGATTCAAGCGGTCCATGAACACCGTGTGATTTTTCTCGCAGAGTTCTTGACGGAATACCATCGGATACTTTAAAGTGAATGTCAGGGAGTACGGGCGATGGCCCAGGCCCCCGAAAATAACTAAATACAGCGAAATCTTATCAAGAGCAGGTGGAGGGACTAGCCCGATGATACCCGGCAACCGGCGATGAAACCCATCGCAGCGGTGCTAATTCTTGCAGGACCGTCCGTTTCGAACGCTGGACGGCTTCTGAGAGATGAGAGAGGCGCATACCGAATACGTAATGACCTTTCTCCCCGTGAGAGAGGTCATTTTTGTATAAACGGCCCCTCGAAACGGATGATGAATTAAGGATGACGCTACGATTAAAGGAGTGAAACCACATGCCGATTAAAGTACCGGACCATTTACCGGCCAAGGACGTGTTGGCCAACGAAAACATCTTTGTGATGGATGAAAGCCGTGCATACCATCAGGACATTCGCCCGCTGCGGATCGCGATTCTGAACCTGATGCCAACCAAGGAAACGACGGAGACACAAATCTTACGTTTGCTGGGGAACACGCCGCTTCAGGTGGAAATCGTCCTGCTACATCCGAGCACGCATACCTCAAAAAATACGTCCGCAGAGCATCTGGAGATGTTCTACAAAACGTTTGGCGATATTCGTAATCGCCGCTTTGACGGCATGATCGTGACAGGGGCACCGGTCGAGCAGTTGGATTTTGAAGAAGTGAACTACTGGGAAGAGTTGAAGGAAATCTTCGAGTGGTCCAAAACCCATGTCACTTCGACCATGCACATCTGTTGGGCCTCGCAGGCCGGATTGTATTACCACTATGGCGTTCGTAAAGTTCCACTGGCGAAAAAGTGCTTTGGTGTCTTCTCCCACACGGTCAACGATCCGAAGGTAAAGCTGCTGCGTGGGTTTGATGAAGTGTTCCAAGTGCCGCATTCTCGTCATACGGACGTGGAACGCTCGGACATCGAACGGGTGCCGGAACTGCAGATTCTGGCGGAATCGGAGGAAGCCGGCATTTATTTGGTCGCCACCCGCGACGGTAAACAGATCTTCGTGACCGGGCACTCCGAATACGATCCGGATTCGCTCAAATGGGAATATGACCGGGATGTTGCCAAAGGCTTGGAAATCGATCTGCCGGTAAACTATTTCCCGAATAACGATCCGACTCGCACCCCGCGTTCTTCGTGGCGTGCCCATGCAAACTTATTATTTTCCAATTGGTTAAACTACTATGTGTATCAAGAAACACCGTACGATATCGATCAAACGGCCGATTTTGTATATGAGATCTAAAAGTGGAGGGATTGCAGGTGGGGGAGAGAAACAAGGAATGGCGCATCGAGAGTAGATTGGCACAAATCGGATCGGTCGAAGAACCGGTCACAGGCGCGGTAAATTATCCGATTTATCAAGCCACGGCGTTTCGGCATCCGCGTCTGGGGCAAAGCACGGGCTTCGATTATATCCGTACGAAAAGCCCTACCCGCAAAGTGCTGGAAGACGCAGCGGCCGCTCTGGAATCCGGCGATGCCGGGTTTGCCTGTAGCTCCGGGATGGCCGCGCTGCAGACGGTATTTACGTTATTTTCTCAAGGCGACCATCTCATCGTATCGTTGGATCTTTACGGAGGCACATACCGTTTGCTGGAGCGGATCATGTCCAAATTTGGCGTAACCGCAACTTATGTGGATACGAACGATTTGGATGCACTCGAACGTGTACGTCAAGAGAATACAAAGGCGGTTATTATTGAGACGCCAACCAATCCGCTGATGATGATCACCGATCTTGAAGCGGTATCGACATGGGCGCGGTCCCATGGCTTGCTGACGATCGTCGACAATACGCTGATGACGCCGTATTTCCAGCGGCCAATTGAGCTTGGTGCGGACATCGTTGTTCACAGCGCGACAAAATACTTGGGCGGCCATAACGATGTCCTGGCCGGTCTGATCATCACCAAAGGCGAGGAGCTGTCTCAGGAGATGGCGATCCTGCACAACTCGATTGGGGCGGTGCTCAGCCCGTCCGATTCTTATCAGCTGATGCGCGGAATGAAGACGCTGGCGCTGCGGATGGAGCGGCACGAAAGCAACGCGCTGGCGATCGCCAAATTCCTGCAGACACATCCACAGGTAGCCGAGGTATTCCACCCGGGATTGGAGGATCACCCAGGGTACGCGACGCAACGGAAGCAGTCGAGCGGCAATACGGGGATCTTCTCCTTCAAAGTAACGGATGCTCGGTACGTAGAGCCGGTGCTGCGCAATCTAAATCTGATTGCATTTGCCGAAAGTCTCGGCGGCGTGGAATCGCTGATGACGTATCCTGCAGTGCAGACGCATGCTGACATTCCGGAGGAGATCCGCAATGCGGTGGGCGTGGATGATCGGTTGCTGCGGTTCTCCGTTGGCATCGAGCACGTTGATGATTTGATTGCGGACCTGAGTAATGCACTGGAAGCGGCGCGGCAGGAAGTCGAAGGGGGACAAGGCGCATGAGCGGGCAGGAGAAACGGGAAAACAAATTTGAAACGAAGCTGATTCACTTCGGCAGCGAGGTGGACGAGGCTACCGGCGCGTCCAGTGTACCGATTTATCAGGCGTCGACGTTCCATCATCACGATATTTTTAATCCGCCGCAGCACGATTACAGTCGTTCCGGCAATCCGACGCGGCAGGCGCTGGAGGATTACATTGCGGTATTGGAAGGCGGGGTCCAAGGCTTCGCGTTTGCCAGCGGGATGGCCGCCATTTCCACAACGCTGATGCTGCTCTCGGCCGGCGATCATATTATCGTGACCGAAGATGTGTACGGCGGGACCTATCGTCTGCTGTCCAATATTTTAACCCGGATGAACATCGAAACGACGTTCGTCGATATGACGCAGCCGGAGCAGGTAAAGGCGGCTTTGAAAGCCAACACGAAAGCCGTCTATATGGAAACGCCGTCCAATCCTACGTTAAAAATCACCGATATCGCGGAAATCTCCGCGTGGGCGCGAGAAAATGGGTTGCTTAGCATCGTGGACAATACGTTTATGACGCCGTATTACCAGCGCCCGATTGAGCTGGGGACAGATATCGTCCTGCACAGCGCAACGAAATTCCTCGGCGGACACAGCGACGTGTTGGCCGGCCTGGCGGTGGCCCGGACGGAAGAATTGGCCCGTCAACTGAAATATGTGCAGAACGGGCTGGGCACCGTCCTTGGCGCGCAGGATTCATGGCTGCTGATGCGCGGCATGAAGACGCTGGGGGCGCGGATGGCGCACAGCGAAGTGAGCGCGCGCAAGCTGGCCGACTGGCTGAGCCGCCGGAGCGACATCGCGGCCGTGTATTATCCTGGCTTGCCGGATCACCCCGGCCGCGAGGTTCAGGAGAAGCAATCCACCGGTTATGGCGCGGTGGTCTCCTTCGACGTTGGTTCAGGCGAGCGGGCCAAGCGGGTGCTGAATCGGGTGAAGCTGCCGCTCGTTGCGGTCAGCCTGGGTGCCGTCGAGAGCATCCTCTCTTACCCGGCGATGATGTCGCATGCCTCGATGCCGCCGGAAGTTCGCGGCGAGCGGGGCATTACCGACGGGCTGCTGCGTTTCTCCGTCGGGCTGGAGGACATCGACGATTTGCTTGCCGATTTGGACGAGGCGCTTGCAAATAGCTGAATAGGCTCGTGAACGGATAAAAAGGCCGCGGTATGCGGCCTTTTTGGCATTTTCCTCTGTATGTGTCACCGTTTCTTCGGCGTCTGCGCCGTGATTGGGTGCTGTTTTTCCTGGGCGGACTGTGTTACGATTGAATTAACATTTTAAATTTTCAGGTATCGCCTGGGATTCATTTATTTGTTCTAAGTCCAGCGGTATGATGTCAAGCTGTTGATTTAATCGAATTGGAAATTTCCCGTGCCTGTTGAGCGCGGAGTCACGAAAAAAGGGCGCATCAAACCAAACCCAGCCAAAAACCATGTCAGATACCAGATTTTTACTGGGAATTCGTGAAGGACTAAGGCAAAGGAGGCGTTAATCCTTGGCGCTATTCACCTTCCTTCGAGGCGTGTAGAGTTGGCCGCTGCGTAGCAGCACATCGACCAGACGCACGAGTTTTCTTGCCGTTAAGACGAGGGCGCGTTTGTGTTGATTCTTGGGCACTTCGTGATACTTCTTCCGGTAATATTCACCGAATTCTTCATCGCGCATCCTAACCGAGTTGGCAGCTTCAACGAGGTAGTAGCGCAGGAATCGGTTGCCGGATTTGATGCGGGCGGTGTCCTCCGCCTCGAAGACGCCGGACTGGTGCCTGCGCCACGTCAGACCCGCGTACTTGGCGACGGCGGCTTGATCCTTGAACCGTTCAATATCGCCGAGTTCGCCGAGCAGACCGGCTGCATAGACTTTGCCGATGCCGGGCACTGACAGCAAGCACTGAGCGCCTTGAATGCCGTCGAGGACCCGCTCGATCGCTTTGTCGAGATCCTTGAGCTGCTTCTGGATGCTGCGGATGGATTCGATGGAGGTGCCGAGCACCAGGTCAATCGAATCCTCCACGACCTTGGACAGCCGATAGGAGGCGCGGGCAGCTTGCTGAATGCAGCGGGCGACCCGCTCGGGATCGGGGAAACGATTGCGTCCCTTGTCCCGCAGATAGTCGGCCAGATCGGCCACGTCCATCTCGGCGATGTCATCGAGGCTGAACTTCTCGGAGAGCATCTCCATGAGCGCATGGCCAAACACGGAGCTGTCGACCTCGGTTGTAAACGCATTGCACTTGTAGAACAGGTTCTGCAAGAAGTACTGCTTCTCGCGAGCCAAGTTATGGACCAAGTGGAAACGCATGCGCGTGAGGCGTTGAAGGGCGACATACTGCTCCTGCATGACGATGGTGGTCGTCAGGCGGCCGAAGCGCAGGCGATCCGCAATGACCCAGGCGTCGAGCCGGTCGGTCTTGTCCATATCCGCATAGGCTTCTCTGAACTTGCTGATGAGCTTGGGGTTCAAGGTGAACACCTTGGCCTTGCGCTCTCGAAGCGCTGGATCCTGATGCAGGTACATGGCAGGGTGCCAGCTGTAGACGGAAGTGGCTTCCAAGCCGATGTGAATCTCGGTGACGGCCAACTTGTCCGCTGCAGCGACGATTTGGTCACGCAAGTGCGAGGCGCCATTCAAATTGTTTTTGACGGTGAGTGTCTCAAGCTTGTCACCGTCAGCGTTCATGAAACACGCTTCGAGCTCTTGCGAGCTCACGTCAATACCGACAAAAAGCTTCAAGTGAAATTCCTCCTTTCGCTAGGGATTCAGGGAATGGACGCTCCGGGATGCCTCCGGCGCACGCGCAGATCTATCACCCTCGCGTATGAGGACACACTTCGGGCCATGAGCTGCCCCGGATCTGCTAAAACCGGGCATGGGATGCCGAAGGGAACAGCCAGCGGGTAAGAAGCTCAGACGCGTACCGGAGAAACAGACTTAAGGAGTAGACGATGCTACTGGAGGCAGAAGGATTTCCCCGAATGGACCCTACGTTCCATTGTCCAGAGGCATACCGGAAAGTCCAGTCCCTGATGGAATTTTCAAAGAACAAGCTGGAAATTTGGAGGCTGTTTTCCATCCCCCGGGGGGATGGAAATGAACCTAAAAGAGCTTTTTAAAGATACTATACGAGGAGGCAGTGATATGACTGCAATCGACGATATATTAAACAAAGCGCTGCAGGGCGGACGCCTGGATTTGGAGGATACGATCCGGTTGTTCGAATCTGACGAAGTGGAGAAGATCGGGCATACCGCCAACATTTTGATGGAGCGCAAGCATCCCGAACCGATCACGACGTTTGTGATCGGACGGAACATCAACTATACGAACATTTGTGACGTATATTGCCGGTTCTGTGCTTTTTACCGCCGGCCAGGTTCTGAGGAAGGGTATGTGCTTCCGGACGAAGTGATTTTTCAAAAAATCCAGGAAACGGTGGACGTAGGCGGCACAGAGATTCTGATGCAAGGTGGAACCAACCCGAATTTACCATTTAGCTATTATACGAACTTATTGAAGGCGATTAAAGAGCGGTTCCCGAACATCACGATGCACTCGTTCTCACCTGCGGAAATCATGAAGATGAAGGAAGTGTCCGATGGGCTTTCGCTGGAAGAGGTCTTGCGCGAAATCCATGCAGCAGGTCTTGATTCGCTGCCGGGCGGCGGAGCTGAAATTTTGGACGACCGGACACGCCGCAAAATCAGCCGCCTGAAAGGCTCCTGGAGAGACTGGATGGACGTAATGCAAACCGCCCATAAAATCGGAATGAACACGACGGCCACGATGGTCATCGGGTTTGGCGAGTCGATGGAAGAACGGGCGCTGCATCTGCTGCGCGTGAGGGAAGCACAGGATGAATGCATCCAGAACGGTTATCCGTCGGAAGGTTTCTTGGCCTTTATCCCTTGGACGTTCCAGCCGGACAACACGAACCTGAAAGCCGAACGGCAAACGCCGGAAGCCTATCTAAAAACGGTAGCGATTAGCCGAATTGTGTTGGATAACATCAAAAACCTGCAGTCCTCTTGGGTGACGATGGGTCCTGAAGTCGGCAAGCTGTCGCTGCAATACGGTTGTAACGACTTCGGCAGCACGATGATCGAGGAGAACGTTGTATCGTCCGCCGGTGCGACGCATAAAGTGAACATCGAATCGATCCTGTCGATCATTCGTTCCGCAGGCAAAGTTCCGGCTCAACGCAATACCAAATATGAGATTTTACGTGTGTTTGATGAAGAAGCTACGGTCGAACGCGATTTTATTATGCAAAACTAACTTGATTCTCCTATAAAATATTGCTGGCAGAACTGCCTTTCATTCCATGAACGGTTCCCGTATATCCGCTACCTTCCCACCATATACTTGGAGAAGGAAGCGGAAGGGGGCCAGATTCATGGATTTTTTTACTGTACGCGTCAATTGTGGTTCCGCCGAATCGGAGGAACGGTTCAAAGCTTTGATACAGGAGGCCGTCAGCAGCTTACATAACCGCGAGGTTCGGCTTAGCTTTCAAGCAGCCGAAGGCGGGATGCTGGAGGCGGTGCTTATCGGACGTCCAGACTCCAGCGGCGGGGGGCAAGCTGCTTGCGATCCACAACTGATCGACCTTTTGTCGCTTGGCATCGCAGAATACATCATCAGCGAGAAGGAAGAAGAGGTCGCCGCTCGAGTCATGAGACGGGATTACAGCTTCGAATCCCGCGAGGAAGCGCAGCAGGTTCATGACATGGTGGACCGGCTTCTGGCCGAAGAAGCTGTTACCGGCTGTGCCCGAGAGGAACGCAAAGCGTTGGTACAAGAAGCGCTACGCGAGTATTTGCAGTCTTCCTCCGACCTCCATCTGGAAGGGTTCGTCTGGTTTCGCCTCAAGGCTTACGAGGACAAGCTGCGCGAAATCGTAGATTATGCCGTCGACGAGTTTTTGCTCGACAAGCAGTATGAGGAATTTATTGGGCTGCTGCAGTATTTCGTGTATTTTCAGGAGCCTTTGACCCCGTTAGTTCATTTGATGCATAAGCACGATCATGAATTTGCGATTCTGAACGAGCAATTTACGCCGATTCGTGTGCCGGCTTCTGGCGGGGTTGTCGCGCGGATTGCCGATCAGGAGATGCAGATGGAGGACGTGATCGTCAGCACCTTGATCTCCCTGTCCCCGGACCGGATTTTGATTCATACCCAGGAACCTGATGCCCAGGTGATTACGACGATCTCGCGGATTTTTGGCGATCGGGTGGAAATCTGCTTGCTTTGCCCGCATTGCCAGCTGTTCCATCAGGAGACGCGGCGTCTAGATCAAGGGTAATGAAGAAGAGGTTTCTTGACGATCCGGGAAGTTCGCATTATAATTACTTCCATTAAGTGAACAACCTTAAATAGCGTGGACAAAGACATGAGCCAGAAGGCTTGAACGGTACAGAGAGAGGGAACTTGGCTGGAATTCCCTTCGGATTCGCTTTTGGTTTACCCCTTTGTAGCTGTATTCCCGAACCTTCGTGAAGTAAGGAATACCGGTTCATTCCCGTTAACGAATGCCGAATTAAGGGCCGTTTCCGAGTTGTGATGCACGGGTGAGTGCTGCGGATTGGCCGAATGAGGGTGGAACCACGGGTATTTAACGCTCGTCCCTTTCCGGGACGGGCGTTTTTTGATTTGTCCGCTTCCGGTAAACAATCACATATTTTAGGGAGGAAATCAAGGTGGCAGTATCTGTTATTTTGCCGGACGGTTCGGTTCGGGAGTATGCGGAAGGCAGCAGTCTGGAGGATGTCGCTGCTTCGATCAGCAGCGGTTTGCGCAAAAATGCGCTGGCCGGAAAAATCAATGGCGTGGCGGTGGATTTAAACACGAAGCTGGTGGATGGCGCCAAAGTTGAGATCATTACTGGGGATTCCCAAGAAGGTCTGGAAATCATGCGTCACAGCAGCGCCCACTTGATGGCTCAAGCGGTGAAACGCTTGTTTGGCAACAAGGAAGTGAAGCTGGGGATCGGGCCGGTCATCGAAGACGGCTTCTACTATGACATGGACTTGGAGCATCCGCTTAATCCAGAGGACCTGCAAAAGATCGAAAAAGAAATGGAACGCATCATCGGTGAAAACCTGCCGATTACCCGCCGCGAGGTTAGCCGTGAAGAAGCGTTAGCGATCTATACGGAGCTGGATGATCCGTATAAGCTGGAGATCATTCGCGAATTGCCGGAAGGCAGCGTCATTTCGATTTATGATCAAGGCGAGTTCTTCGACCTGTGCCGCGGGCCGCACGTGCCTTCGACCGGGAAAATCAAAGTGTTTAAGCTGCTGAGCGTGGCTGGCGCGTACTGGCGCGGCAACAGCAACAACAAAATGCTGCAGCGGATTTACGGTACCGCGTTTATGAAGAAAGCGGACCTGGATCATCATCTGCACATGCTGGAAGAAGCGAAGAAACGCGACCACCGGAAGCTGGGGAAGGAACTCAACATCTTTACGTTCAACAACCTGGTCGGCCAAGGCTTGCCGATTTGGCTGCCGAAGGGAGCGACGGTTCGTCGGACGCTGGAGCGTTATATCGTTGATATCGAAGAAAGACTGGGTTACCAGCATGTATACACGCCGGTGCTGGGGAACGTGGATTTGTATAAAACATCGGGTCACTGGGAGCATTATCAAGAAGACATGTTCCCGAAAATGGCGATCGATACGGAAGAATTCGTGCTTCGTCCGATGAACTGCCCGCATCACATGATGGTTTATAAGAGTGATATGCGCAGCTACCGGGACTTGCCGATCCGCATCGCCGAGCTGGGGATGCAGCATCGTTATGAGATGTCCGGCGCATTAACCGGGTTGCACCGCGTGCGTTCTATGACGCTGAATGACGCTCATATTTTCTGCCGTTTGGATCAAATCAAAGATGAATTTAAGCGCGTCCTGGATTTGATCAAACAGGTATACAACGATTTTGGGATTCATGAGTATCGGTTCCGGTTATCTTACCGTGATCCTCAAGATACGGAGAAGTACTACCAAAACGACGAGATGTGGAATACGGCGCAGCGGATGCTCCGCGAGGTTGTAGAGGAAGCCGGCTTGCCATTCTTTGAAGCAGAAGGCGAAGCGGCGTTCTACGGACCGAAGCTCGACGTGCAGATCAAAACGGCGCTTGGCAAGGAAGAAACGCTGTCGACTGTGCAAATCGACTTCCTGTTGCCAGAACGTTTTGAGCTGGAGTACGTTGGCGACGACGGCCAGAAGCATCGTCCGGTCGTGCTGCACCGCGGGATCCTCGGGACGATGGAACGTTTCACGGCCTTCCTGCTGGAGAACTTTGCAGGGAATCTGCCGCTCTGGCTCGCTCCGGTTCAAGCGAAGGTGCTTCCGGTGTCCAGCAACTTCGACGCTTATGCTCGTCAGGTCGAAGACAAGCTGCGGGCTGCCGGCATCCGCGCCGAAAGCGATCTGCGCAACGAGAAGCTCGGGTATAAGATCCGCGAAGCTCAGCTTGAGAAGCTGCCGTACATGCTCGTCGTAGGCGAAAACGAGCAAAACGCCGGCACCGTTTCCGTCCGCAAACGCGGCCAAGGCGACCTTGGCGCCAAAGCGGTGGATGAAGTGATTGCTCAATTGCAGGAGGAAATCCGCAACCACGTGATTTAGTTCGTGTGCGTTTCGTCTGCACCGTCCGCTCGGGCGGATGAGCGGAGTAAATGTTGCACTTTTTACAACATTTTTGTGTGGGGGAAGGCCCAGTTGAATTAACCCAACCTCAAAAGCTCCAACTGCAAAAGTGCATTGCGTGATGTGCAAAATCCCGATTTCAAGGGGCCTGAAGTGTAAAAGTGCATTTCATTGAGGGAGTTTTTGGCTGAATCGGCGGTTTTGAGCGGAAATGAACTGTATTCATGATTCGACGTCGATCAAGCCTCTTCGGTAAAGCTTCGTGATGAAAAGCCAGGATGTATAGAATTGGGCGTATGTGGAAAACCTTTCGAATAAGGGGGAGGTTTTCTCATGCGCCAATTTCATTTCTGGCACAAGTTTAGTACACGCTGTTTGCTTGCAGGATTGCTTGTATTTACGATGGCGGCGGATCTGCCGGTTGGGGGCTTCCAGCCGCAAAGCATTTACGCGAACCGGCAATACCGGAATTACGCAGAATGGCTGGGGCTGAAGCAAACGCAGCAACTGCAGGCGGTAAGAACAACACGACAATACCAATATCAACGGGTCATCATGATGAACCCGGAACATAAACAGGCTCAACAGGCTCAGCCTGAGCGTAAGAAAAAAGCGGTGGAAACGGTCAAAGTGCTGGCAACCGGTTATACCGCCGGCTATGAATCCACCGGCAAGAAGCCCAACCATCCGCAATACGGCATCACGTATTCGGGCGTTCGGGTGCGGCGTGACAAAGATACCGTCTCGACGATTGCCGCCGACTTAAAGATTTTTCCGATTGGCACGATCCTTTATATTCCGGGGTATGGCTACGGGGTCGTTGCCGATAAAGGCTCCGCGATCCGCGGTCATAAAATCGACCTTTATTTTGATACCATCAAGCAGGTTTATAAGGAATGGGGCAAAAAAGAGGTTGAGGTCCAGGTGGTTCGCAAAGGAGACGGCAAGTTGACCGAAGAGATGCTGAAGGAGCTTGGCAAAGCGATGGAAGTGAACAAAGAAATTCCTGAAAATCTTTGGGACAAGGCGATTTAAGCTTCGCCACCCCTTCGCTTTTTCGCTCGCATAATTCATCTTCCCGGTTCGCATAATAAGGTTCGTGGTCCACGACTAGGGGCTGCGAAAACGCCGACGAATCCACAAAATTGGCGTATGCGAGAGGGAGGTGAAGAATCATGGCAAATCAAAAGAAAGCCGCTTCTCCAGGTTACAAAACACCGAACGAGAAGTTTAATGAGGAATTTGCTGAAGAAAGCACAGCAACCGTTGCTCAGAAAGCGAAAGCTTCTCGCAATGCAACGACTTCAGTGAACAAACAACAATAATGATCGCGTAAAGCGAAAAGAGCGTCCCTTGAGGGACGC
This sequence comes from Paenibacillus phoenicis, assembly GCF_034718895.1. NCBI lineage: Bacteria > Bacillati > Bacillota > Bacilli > Caryophanales > Paenibacillaceae > Paenibacillus > Paenibacillus phoenicis. The sequence continues at coordinate 482,335 of NZ_JAYERP010000001.1, forward strand.
TTTTTACATATATTCCCTTTCCCCTCGGTCTTGGGACCGATCAAGCTTTCCATCCCGCGCCGCTGTTCATCACCTTACGCTTCAGGTAAACTGGCATTAGTAAGAGGCAGTCCATTGGAGGTAACGAGATGAGAAATGGCTTATTTGGAAGATTTATTGGAGGGATGGTGCTGATCGGTATCGGGGCAGTTTTTCTTCTGAATCAGTTCGGGGTGACCGATTTCAGCATCGGCGAAATGTTCGCGACATACTGGCCCTTGTTTCTGATTTTAGGAGGGTTGGTGAACTTAAGCAACGGCGGCTGGCGGGGCGGTAACTTTGTCGGCAGTGTCGTATTATTGCTGATCGGCGGGTATTTCCTGGGCCGCAATCTGAATTTAATTGACTTAAGTCCGGGCGACTTTTTCCGCTTCTTCTTTCCGGTGATGTTGATCATCGGCGGGTTGTTCGTCCTGTTCAAACCGCGTGATCCGCATCGGCGCAAACGGCGCGACGATTTTCCGCCGCCTCCGATGCCGCCGCTCGATCCTCCGCCACCAACGTTCCATCCGGAGATGGAGTCTCCGCTGGATTCGATTTTCGGATCGATGGAGAAGGAGAAAGAGAAGGAAGAAGCAGCTAAGCAGGAAAAACCGCGTTTTTCCCATCCTAATTTCGGGCACCACCATCATGAAGGTGGTTCAGGAGGCCATGGATCGGTCATCCAGAAATCCGGATTTATCGGTGATGTTCACTTGGGTCAGGATTATTTCCAGCTGAAGCCGATGAATATCTCCCATTTTATCGGCGATACGATCATTGATCTAACCAAGGCGCAAATTCCTTACGGGGAAACGAAAATTAATGTTTCGTCCTTCATCGGCGACGTGAAAGTGTTCATCCCCGACGATATGGATATCGGTATTGTGGCCACCTCCAGCGCGTTCATCGGCGATTTGAAAGTGCTGACGCAGAAGCAAGGCGGCTTCATGAGCAGCGTCACCGCCGAATCTCCGTATTACGGTGAAGCCAGCAAGCGGATTAAGCTGATTGTCAGCGTGTTTGTGGGCGACGTTAAAGTGAACATGGTAGGGTAACCCATGATTGTGCGGCGGATCTTGATGAATACGAAGTGGGAGCTGTTGTGTTATTTCTTGCTCACCGGCAGCCTGACGGCGGTTGCCTTCTATATCGGAACGACTACCGGGGTGATCGTGGTCAGCGATTCCTGGGTGTGGATTTACGATATGGCAGGCATCGCCGTTTTGGCGCTGATTATCGGCTATATCGCCGGTCGGCGCATCCAGGGGAAGATCGATCACTTACACCTGAACATGCTGCAAGTCGCCAAGGGGAACTTATCGGTGCGGATGCCGGAAACGGCGGACCAAACCTTTAACGGAGTGTACCAGGAATTTAACAACATGATTGATGCCATGGAGAAAAAAATGCAGCTGCTTCAACAGCTTGGCGAGCAAGAGGTTGTCGAGAAGGAGCAGGCAGCGGAAAAAGCGGTGCTGGAGGAACGCAGACGGCTGGCCCGCGATTTGCACGATACCGTCAGCCAGCAGCTCTTCGCCATTCATATGGCGGCTTCCTCTTTGCCAAAGGTGCTGGAGAATAACGCTACTCAGGCAGAAACGGTGCTGAATCAGCTGATCCAGATGTCGAATACGGCGCAAAAGCAGATGCGGGCACTCATCGCTCAGTTACGTCCGATGGAGCTGGTTGGCAAATCGTTGGCCGAGGCGCTCGATCAGTGGTTTCCCGACTATTGCCGGCAAAACGGACTCAAAGGGATTAAGGATATGGACATCCAGGGAGATATGTCGGAAGCGAAAGAGCATCAGCTGTTCCTCATCATCCAGGAAGCGATGGCGAATATCGTGAAGCATGCCGGGGCTAGTATGGTCAGCTTGTCGTTGCGAGAAGGTCCGCGTCAAGTGGTGTTGAGCATCAGCGATGACGGACAAGGCTTCAGCAGCACGTATCAGAAGCAGGGCTCCTACGGGCTAACGACGATGAAGGAGCGGGCGGAGAAGCTTGGCGGCAATGCGGAAATCATTAGCAAGCCGGGGGCAGGAACAACGATACGGGTGCATATTCCGAAGTTTGAGGAAGGGAAAGGGGGAGCTGCGGATGAGCAAAATCAAGGTGATGATCGTCGATGATCATGACATGGTACGGATGGGGTTAAAGACGTATTTGATGCAAGACCCGGGATTCGAGGTGATCGCCGAGGCTGGAGATGGTCGTGAGGCGGTAGAGTTATTGGAGCGAGGACTTCGGGAGGGGCAGCCCGACATCATTCTGATGGATTTGATGATGCCGGGCATGAACGGAGCAGAAGCAACCAAGGAAGTGCGGAGCCGGTTTCCGGATATGAAAATCGTGATCCTCACCAGCTTCTTGGAGGATGATCTCGTCGTGCAGGCGGTTGAAGCCGGTGCGGTCAGCTATGTGCTGAAGACGGTCTCAGCCGAGGAGCTGATTTACGCGCTGCAAGGGGCATACCGCGGGATGCCGGTGATGACGGGCGAAGTGGCCCAGGCGCTCACGCGCGGCCTCCGTCAGCGAACCGTACAAGGGGATGACTCGGGGATGACCGAGCGGGAGAAGGAAGTGCTGCTGTTAATCGCCGAGGGAAAAAGCAACAAGGACATCGCCGAGGAGCTGCATATCAGCATTAAAACGGTCAAAACCCACGTCAGCAACCTGCTGATGAAATGCGAGCTGGAGGACCGCACGCAGCTAGCAATCTATGCCCACCGGCAAGGATGGGTAGGGCGTTCATAGATTTATCATCATATCGGTAAAATGAGGCGTTATCCATACGTCGCCTTTAACGGAAATAGCGCCTGATGGGGCGCTATTTTTGATGCTTCGGCACGGCTCGGTTAGATCTCGAAAATGGCTTTAGATCAGCAATTCTAGCTTTTATCTCCTTTTTAATTGTTTTTAATGTATGTTTAAGGTTTCTGGTACAGAATAAAAATCAAGAAAACAAGAAAAACAAGTTACCCCTGAACCACTCGGGGGAAGGAGGTCAATGAATATGGATGATCAAAGAAATAAATCGGGCCAACCTTTTGAAGACGACGCCAACGCCAATGCAAATGAACCTAAGCGTCAAGAATCTTCGGAGTCGAGTTCTTCCTATTATTATTCTTACGGACCTTTTCAATCCTATGGAAAAAACAACGAGGAATCCGGCCAAGCAACCGGCTACTCGCAAAGCCAACCTCAAGAAGTAGAAGTGACGAGACCGCAGCCGCTGAAACCTTATCCTTCTTCCTATGAAATGATTCGCAGCTCAGCTGAACCAACGAACGGTTCCAATGGAGACGGACGCAGCAGCTTGCCGGCAGCCAAGAGTGTGAACTGGCAATACAACAGCAAACCGCAGCGTAAATCCTCCGTTCGTTCGGTAATCGCCGGTGTATTGGCCGGCATGCTGATTATGACCGGCGCGATGTTTTATGCGGACCGCGCGAACCTGTTTACGCCGGATCAAGCCGCATCTTCTTCGGTGCCGGCATCGAGCAACGCATCCAATAGCAGTGGTACTACTGAATCGTCCGGCAAGGCAACCACTGCATTGTACCCGGTAACGGATTCCGGTGAGGTGACGAAAGTCGTGAATCAAGCTGGGCCGGCCGTTGTTAAAATCGAAACGTTAACCGATGCCAGCAAGCAAAGAAGCAGCAACCCGTACAGCAACGATCCATTCTACCGTTACTTCTTTGGCGATGACTTCTTTGGCTCTGGCGGCAATGGCAGCAACAACGGCAGCGGCGGCTCCTCCTCCGGCTCGAGCCAACTGGTGCCGACGGGGATCGGATCCGGATTTATTTTCGATAAAACGGGCTACATCTTAACGAATGAACACGTTGTGCATAACGCCGACATTGTGCAGGTCACGGTCCAAGGCACAGATAAGCCTTATGAGGCCAAAGTACTTGGCACCAGCTATGAGCTTGACTTGGCCGTTCTGAAAATCGACGGCGACAGCAACTTCCCGTCGATTCCGCTGGGCAACTCGGACAACACGCAGGTTGGGGAATGGCTGGTAGCGATCGGGAACCCGCAAGGCTTTGACCATACGGTGACGGCCGGGGTGCTGAGTGCGAAGGAACGCGACATCACGATCGCCGGGGAAAACGGTGAGAAGGACCGCGAGTACGAGCATTTGCTGCAAACCGACGCTTCGATTAACCCCGGGAACTCCGGCGGTCCGCTCTTGAACCTGAACGGTGAAGTGATCGGGATTAACGTTGCTGTAAGCTCGGATGCGCAGGGCATTGGTTTTGCGATCCCGACCAGCACAGTTACCGAAGTGTTGGATAAGCTGAAAAACAACGAGAAAATTCCACAAAAACCGGTACCATTCATCGGCGCGACTTTGATGACGATGACCGAGGAAGTTGCGAAGCAAATGCAAACCGACGTGAAAGAAGGCTCTATTGTTACGGACATCGTGTTCAAATCGCCGGCTTATAACGCTGATCTTCGGCCGTACGATATTATAGTCGGGGCTAACGGTACCAAATATGCTACCAAAGAGAAATTGATTGAGTTCATTCAGAAACAGCAGGTCGGTGCGAAAGTGACGTTGAACGTCGTACGTAACGGCAAGAACATTGACCTTGAGGTTACGATTGGCGATAAAAACGAGTTTACCAACGTAAACTAATTCGCACGGGAAGCAGCCAAGGCGGTAAAGGCGGCAGGCAGGAGCAGCCTGCCGCCTTTTTGGCTTCCAGATGCGGGTTTACCGTTTATTTTGGTACAATGGAGACAGTAGAGCTTGCTGCCAGCAAGCGAAAGGCAAAGGAGAGATAGCTTGTGAGATCGGCGATTTTGGTCATAGATGATGATGAGAAAATTACGTCGATGCTGCGGCGCGGCCTCGCATTTGAGGGGTATGACGTGTATACAGCTCAGAACGGAGCGGAAGGGCTGTCGATGATGCTGAGCGCCGACCCGGATTTGATCATTTTGGACGTGATGATGCCCAAGGTAGACGGATTTGAGGTCTGCCGGCGGCTGCGCGAGGGCGGAAGCACCGTACCGGTGCTGATGTTGACCGCCAAGGACGAGGTCGAGAACCGGGTGAAAGGCCTGGATATCGGTGCCGATGATTACCTCGTCAAACCGTTTGCGCTGGAGGAGCTGCTGGCTCGGGTACGGGCATTGCTCCGGCGTAAGGACTCGGGCAGCCGATCCGGCAGCCAGCGTTTGATTTTTGAGGACATCATCATGGATCTGGACTCCCGTGAAGTGACGCGGGCTGGTCAGCGTTTGGAGCTGACGGCGAAGGAATTCGAGCTGCTCCATCTGTTCATGCAAAATCCGAAACGCCTGCTCACACGTGATTTAATTATGGATAAAATTTGGGGTTACGACTACAGCGGGGAATCGAATGTGCTGGAGGTATATATTGCCATGCTTCGTCAGAAGACCGAGGAACACGGCGGCAAGCGCGTTATTCAGACGATCCGCGGGGCCGGTTACATCCTGAGAGGAGAGGCTTAAGTATGTCGATCCGGCTGCGGCTGACTGCATGGTATACCGGAATTTTGGCCGTAACGCTGATCCTGTTCAGCGCTTCGATTTATGGGTTGGTCAGATACAATACGTATCTGGAAGTGAGAAACCGGTTGGAGGATCAGGCCAATCGGATCAAGAACTCCCAAAGCTACAGCATCACCCAGGGACTGGATTTGTATTTGGATCCGATGCAGGCGAATCGGTTGGAGGACGCCCAGCTGTTTGTGCAGATTCACAATTATACGGACGGTCACACGCGGTATTCGCAAAATTTGCTGAATTGGAATATGAAATTTCCGGTTCCCACCGGGGATTCGGCGAGCAAAATTGCGGGATTTAAACGGGTGCAGTTATATAATCATTCCTTCTTGCTGTACCAGCTCCCGATTACCCTCGATAACCAGTTGATTGGTTTAATCCAGTTAGCGGCGTATACGGGCGCCGAAGACAAGCTGATGAGCCGGATGAGTACCGTATTGTTATTTGGCTCCATCGTTACCATTTTGGCGGCCAGCTCGTTGGGTTACTTTCTTGCGCGCAAATCGATGGCACCCATCGGTAAAGTCATTGAGGCAGCGAATGGCATCCAGACCGGGAATGATTTGAGTGTAAGAATTGACTACGAGGGGCCGAACGATGAAATCGGCCAACTGATCGGGACCGTCAATAACATGCTGGCCCGAACCGAAGGCTTCTACAGGGAGCTGGATGAAGCTTATTCTGCACAGCGCCGGTTCGTGTCGGACGCTTCCCACGAATTGCGGACGCCGCTTACGACCATTCGCGGTAATGTTGATTTATTAAAACGGATGTGGTCCCAGGATGTGGAGCAGCGCGATCCAAGCGAGGAGGAGCGGGTTCGCAGCTTCTCATTGGAGGCGGTGAACGACATCGCTGCGGAGTCCGAGCGGATGAGCCGGCTGGTGAACGATCTGCTGTCGCTGGCCCGGGCCGATGCCGGGCAAACGTTAACGAAGGAACCGATCCAGTTGGCCCCGGTCGTGGAGGAAGTGGTCCGCCGGGCGCAATTTTTGCCGAGGAAAGCGGAGTGGGTCCAGGGGGATCTGCAAGCGCTGGACGGCGTGACAGTGAACGGAAGCAAGGATTATTTGCAGCAGATGCTGTTTATTTTTATTGAAAATGCGTTTAAATATACCGAGCAGGGCAGCGTCACCATCGATGCGATTCGATCTGGGGGACAGATCGGCATCCGCATTGCGGATACGGGCATCGGAATGGACCGCAGCGAGGTGCCGCATATTTTTGAACGCTTTTATCGGGCGGATCCGTCTCGCGGGATGATTCAAGGGACCGGATTGGGCTTATCGATCGCCAAATGGATCATCGACGAGCATGAAGGTTCGGTGGAAGTGTTGACCAAACGCGGCGAAGGGACGACGTTTATCATCTGGCTTCCCATTGTCTTTAATGCCCTGCCGGAATAGTTTATAATAGAGAGGCTCCCCTCCGTCAGGAATCTGGGGGATTAGAAAGCAGGGATATTTGATGGAAGTCATTAAAATTTCACCGCGCGGTTATTGCTATGGGGTCGTAGACGCGATGGTTCTGGCTCGTCAGGCGGCGCAGAACCTGGATCTGCCGCGGCCGATTTATATACTTGGCATGATTGTGCATAACAGCCATGTCACGAACTCCTTCGAGGACGAGGGAATTATTACGCTGGACGGTCCGAACCGCCTGGAGATTTTGAATAAGGTAGAGAGCGGGACGGTAATTTTTACCGCCCATGGGGTGTCTCCAGAGGTTCGCAAGCTGGCCCGGGAGAAAGGGCTCACCACAGTGGATGCCACTTGCCCGGACGTCACCAAGACCCATGTGTTAATCGAGGAGAAGGTTGCCGAGGGATATGAGGTCATCTACATCGGCAAGAAAGGACACCCTGAGCCGGAAGGCGCGATGGGGGTGGCTCCAGGTAAGGTACACTTGATCGAGAAGGAAGAAGAGATCGATCGGCTTAATCTGACCGCCGACAAAATCGTCATTACCAACCAAACGACGATGAGCCAGTGGGATATTAAGCATATTATGAAAAAATTGCTGGAGAAATATCCGGGCGCAGAGGTGCACAATGAGATCTGTCTAGCGACCCAATTGCGCCAGCAGGCGGTTGCGGAACAGGCGGGTCAGGCTGACCTCGTGATCGTTGTCGGCGATCCGCGAAGCAACAACTCCAACCGGCTTGCCCAGGTGGCTGAGGAGATTGCTGGAGTGAAGGCGTACCGCATCGCGGATATCACGGAGTTGAAGCGCGAGTGGCTGGAAGGGGTCCGCAAAGTAGCGGTCACCTCGGGGGCATCAACGCCGACGCCAATTACGAAGGAAGTCATTCAATATCTGGAACAATATGATCCGGAAGACCCGGCAACTTGGGAAATCGTTCGTACGGTAAATCTAGCGAAGTTGTTACCTCCAGTGAAGGTCGGAGCTCGAAGCAGAGGAGAATAAAACATAGATTTATAGAGCTGAAAACCGCGTCCCATCGCGGTTTTCGCGCATTTACCAACATTTGCGGGGGTCAATAGGAGTCGATTCATGTTATACTCGTTGTAGAAAGGTTACAAAAATGTAACTAAGCTATTAACTACAACGAAGGAGATGACAGAATGAAATCGAATCGACTGAAACGTTTGGTGACAGGTGGACTTACTGCTATGTTGGCAGCAGCAATTGTTGTACCAGCATCGGCCTCGGCGGCCTCGAATACGACGACGAATAAAACTTATACGACATATAAGGTTTATACAACTTACGGCACGAATACGAATACTTGGACGAACTATTTTACAATTCCTTGGTATCTATATTATCCAACGAAGCCAGTCCAAAGCGGTAACCAAGGCACTACGGGCGGCCAGACGCAAACCGGAAATACGCAAGGTACGACTCAAGGAACAACTCAAGGTACTACGCAAGGCACAACCGGTAATACGCAAAGTGCGGTAACCGACAAGTCGCAATTTGCAACGGAGGTTATCCAACTGGTGAACCAGGAGCGCGCGAAGCAAGGCCTTAAGCCGCTCACCGGTGACGCGGAACTGAACAAGATGGCATTGGCTAAAGCGAAGGATATGAGCGATAACAACTACTTTAGTCATACGTCTCCAACGTACGGCTCGCCATTTGACATGATGAAGAAGTTTGGTATTCAATTCAGCTACGCAGGCGAAAACATTGCCATGGGGCAAAAAACGCCGGCTGAAGTCGTAAAAGCTTGGATGAACAGTGAAGGACACCGTGCAAATATTCTGAACGCCAACTACAACCTGATTGGGGTTGGCTACTACAATGGGTATTGGGCACAGGAGTTCGTAGGAAGATAAGGATATAAGCGAAAGGCCGGAGAATTGTTCTCCGGCCTTTTTATGTGCGGTTGCGGCTGAGAACGAGGCGGGGGAGTGGCTCGCCGCCCCCTTTTTACACCATTATCCCTTTCGATAAGGGAGCCAGAAATGGATTGGCGTAGGAGGATGTGTTTTCCGTGTTGTGCCTCTTCCTGGATCATCTGATTACGCGGATTAAACGGGATAATAGGGTAAAAGAGTCTGAAACATGAAGGAGTTTCCGCGAAAGCTCAGTTTATTCCACATATACCTACGCCGATTAGGGTTGACGGGCGAGGTAAATTCGGCTATAGTTACTTTAGTGGTTAAAAGCTTAAAAGCGCACAAGCGTTCAAGCGAAACAGTGATTGTGCATTCGAATATTTGTTTTTAGCTCGTACACGCATCGCCTAATAGGAGAAAGGATGGGATCGAAATGATCGTTATTACTTCAAACCAAACCCCAGAGGAGCGCGTTCAGGAAATTATCGCTGTCATCGAGAAGGAAGGCCTGCAGACTCATGTATCTCGTGGGAAAGATCGGACTGTGATCGGATTGATCGGTACGATTGAACCAAAGCTTGCTGAGCACCTTCGTCAAATGAAGGACGTTGAGAACGTCATTAAAATTTCGAAATCTTACAAGCTGGCTAGTCGGGACTTCCATCCTGAGGATACGGTCATTTCGATCGGCGACGTTAAGATTGGCGGAGACGAGCTGGTTGTCATGGGCGGCCCTTGTGCCGTAGAATCGCCGGAACAAATCGACGAGATTGCGCGTCTCGTGAAAGCAGCCGGCGGACAGGTGCTGCGCGGCGGTGCATTTAAGCCGCGTACGGGTCCTTACAGCTTCCAGGGCATCGGTGTGGAAGGCCTCATCATGATGGCGGAGGCCGGCAAGAAGCACGGTCTGCTGACCATTACGGAGGTCATGACGCCGGAATACGTGGATGTGTGTGCTGAATATGCGGACATTTTGCAGGTGGGTACGCGCAACATGCAGAACTTCGATTTGCTGCGCAAGCTGGGCACCTGCAACAAGCCGGTTCTATTGAAACGCGGCTTTAGCGCAACCTATGACGAGTTCCTGAACGCGGCCGAGTACATTTTGGCGGGCGGGAACCCGAACGTTATGTTATGCGAACGCGGGATCCGTACATTTGAAACGTACACGCGCAATACGCTGGATCTGTCGGCCATTCCGGTGCTGCAGAACTTGAGCCATTTGCCGGTAATCTCTGACCCGAGCCATGGCACGGGCCGCCGTGAGCTGGTGGAACCGATGACAAAAGCATCCGTGGCTGCCGGGGCAGACGGTCTAATTATCGAAATGCACACCGATCCAGACAACTCGATGACCGGTGACGGCGTACAGTCTTTGTTCCCGGATCAATTCGCTGCATTACTGCAAGATTTGGAGAAATTGGCACCATTGGTAGGTAAACGTTTTGATACCCCAAAAGCTGCACTTCGCGTGTAAGATAGACGGACATGTGCAGCGCTTTCACAGAATAGACAAAATCCGAAAGCCCATTCGCCATGCGGTGAGTGGGCTTTTATACTATTTGTCTATTAATTTGTACTATGCGTAATAATACCTTATATCGCATGTAAAAATACCTTACATAAGTATTGACGACTTCGCCTTCATAGTCCTATAATGACGACATAATCATACTAAAGGATGAACGTTAAACGCAAAAATAAGATTTAATGTTCGTGATTTTGGGAGGAAAGAGTATGTCAGCAGAGATCGTTTTAAAAACAATCAAGGAAAAGCAAATCGAGTGGGTAGATTTCCGCTTTGTTGATCTGTCGGGACGTCAACATCACATTACGCTTCCGGCGAAAGAAGTGAATGAGGACACCTTCGTAAACGGCGTTGCTTTCGACGGATCCTCGATCCCTGGGTTCCGCGGTATCGAAGAATCGGATATGGTGATGATGCCGGACCATGGTTCTGTATTTGTTGATCCTTTTACCGCACATCCGACGTTGAACGTATTTTGCGATATTTATACGCCGGACGGCGAACGTTATGAGCGTGACCCGCGCAGCGTAGCGGTTCGCGCAGAAGAGTATTTGAAACAAAGCGGTGTCGGTACCGCGGCATACTTTGCTCCGGAATCCGAATTCTTTATCTTTGACGATGTTCGTTTCGAGAGCGGTATGAACAAAACGTTCTACTCGGTAGATTCCGAGGAAGCGATTTGGAACACCGGCCGTACAGAAGAAGGCGGCAACCTGGGTTATAAAGTGCCGGTTAAAGGCGGCTACGTTCCGGTAGCACCAACCGACAAGCAACAAGACATCCGCAGCGAAATGTGCCGTTTGCTTGAAGAAGCCGGCATTCGCGTTGAACGTCACCACCACGAAGTAGCAACATCCGGTCAAGCGGAAATTAACTTCCGTTTCGACACGCTGCTGAAAACGGCTGACAACCTGATGGTTTACAAATACATCGTGCATAATACCGCCGCTCAATTTGGTAAAACGGCAACGTTTATGCCTAAGCCGCTGTTTGGTGACAACGGCAGCGGGATGCACGTACACCAATCGATCTTTAACGGCGATACTCCACTGTTCTACGAAAAAGGTGCTTATGCTAACCTGAGCGAAATCGCCCTGAACTACATCGGCGGGATCCTCTACCATGCACCGGCGATCATCGCCTTCACGAACCCAAGCACGAACTCGTTTAAACGCTTGGTACCTGGCTTCGAGGCTCCAGTAAACCTGGTATACTCGAAGGGGAACCGTTCGGCTGCTATCCGGATTCCGGTTGCTGCCGTAACGCCAAAAGGCTGCCGTATCGAATTCCGTACGCCAGACTCCACGGCTAACCCGTACTTGGCCTTCTCCGCTATGCTGATGGCTGGCCTCGACGGCATCAAGAACAAAATCGATCCGGTGAAACTGGGCTACGGACCGTTCGACAAGAACATTTACGAGCTGTCGGATGAAGAGAAAGCATCGATTCGCAGCGTTCCGGGCTCCCTGGACGAAGCGCTGGACGCTTTGGAAAGCGATTATGAGTTCCTGACTCAAGGCGGAGTCTTCACGAAAGCGTTCATCGACAACTTCGTGGAAATGAAACGCGCCGAAGCCAGAGCTGTTGCAGTTCGTGTACATCCTTACGAATTTGGTCTTTATTACGATCTGTAAGCCGAGTAGCTATCATACGAACAACCTCTCTATCCGTTGGATGGGGAGGTTTATTTTTTTGCGAACTGAAACCCTTTACAAACCGAGGAATAGATCAGATAATGAAGATATCGAAACCGGTTTCGTTGCTTTATGAAATTGGTTTTTTGAACTCTTGGATGATTTGGGGTTCCGAATCATTTCGGAACATCTGATTTCAACGGAAAGGATGAGGGAAATGGCGACAAGCGGCTGGAAATTCCATGGGAAGGAGGGTGTGTTTCGGCTTGAACAGCCTGAGTTAAGCAGTTATTTGTATTTTCCTTTGGTTAATGATGCGGGGATGATGTCCTCGGTATCACCGAATTTGCATGGGCAAGCGACAACGGGGCATAACTCATTTCTGCTGGAGCCGATCTCGGTGGAGAGTTTGCATAACTCTAAAGCGGCGCGGAATTTTTGGATCTATCTTGATGGTTATGGGGCCTGGTCCGTGACGGGGAATTCGGCGCGGCAAAACGCGGCGTTATTTTCAGAGGAGAAAGAGAAGACTTTGCTGGAGGCCGGGTTCTTATGGCATAAGATCACGCGGGAAAGTGCCAATCTGAACTTGAGAGCCGAAATCACCAGCTTTGTTCCCGTGACGGACGATAAAATCGAACTGATGAAGGTTCGGCTGACCAATACCGGGGATACGGAACTCACCATTACACCTACCGCGGCGATTCCGCTGTATGCGCGTTCTGCTGACGATCTGCGGGATCACCGGCATGTTACCTCGTTGCTCCACCGGATATATACCTCCGCTCACGGCGTAGAGGTTCAACCGGCACTGTCGTTCGATGAGCGCGGGCATCGCGTGAACAAAACGGCCTACGGCGTATTTGGAGCCGCGCAGGATGGGACTGCTCCGATTGGATTCTTCCCGGTGATCGAAGACTTCATCGGCGAAGGCGGGGCTTTAGACTGGCCGCAGGCGGTGGTCGCCAATCGTCAGCCGGATGTTGAAGCAGGCGCCGAAATCGAGGGGTATGAAGCGGTTGGTGCGCTCAAGTTTGCCACAACCCAGCTAGCGCCGGGGGAATCGGTGTCCTATGTTGTAGCCATGATGATCGCTAATGACCGGATCGATACGAAGCGCATTGCTGCAGCATATTTGTCAGAGGCCCGATTTGATGAACTGCTGGAACAAAACGAAACTTACTGGCGGGGCAAGCTGGATACGCTCGCTTTTCAATCCGGAGATGAACAACATGATCTTTGGTTGAAGTGGGTGACGCTACAGCCGATTTTACGCCGTTTATATGGAAACTCGTTCCTCCCGTATCACGATTATGGGCGCGGCGGACGAGGCTGGCGCGATTTATGGCAGGACTGTCTGGCCTTGCTGGTGATGGAGCCGGATGAAGTGGGGCATTTGCTTTACAACAACTATGCCGGCGTGCGGATCGACGGCAGTAATGCGACGATTATCGGCGCGAAACCGGGCGAATTTATCGCTGACCGCAACAATATTCCGCGGGTATGGATGGACCATGGGGCTTGGCCGCTGTTAACGACGCTACTGTATATTCATCAAAGCGGGGACCTTGGCTTTTTGCTGAAGCCGCAGACGTATTTCCGCGATATTTTCACCAAACGTTGTAAGGAACGTGATCTTGCCTGGACGCCGGAGCAGGGGAACAAGCTGTTGTCGCAAGATGGGCGTATTTACGAAGGGAGCATTTTGGAGCATATTCTGCTGCAAAATATCGTGGCGTTCTTTAACGTAGGCGAAAATGGCAATATTAAGCTGGAAGGCGCGGACTGGAACGACGGACTGGATATGGCGCCGGCACGTGGAGAGAGCGTTGCGTTTACAGCATTTTATGCCAGCAATTTGCTGGAGCTCTCCGAGTTGATTCCTCGGTTAGCACAAGCGCCGGGCGGAACGGATACGATCGAGATTGCCGAAGAAATCGCTGTGTTGCTGGATAGCCTGGGAACGCCGATTAACTACGACAGCATTCCGGCGAAGCAGGAGCTGCTGGAACGTTATTTTGACTCCGTTGTGCCGGCCGTCAGCGGGCGGAAGCGGAAGTTTAGCGTGCAGCAGGTGGCGGAGGATCTTCGGCGGAAAGCGGATTGGGCGTTTGAACATTTACGGAAGCAGGAATGGATCCGCAGTGCTGAAGGGTTCGAGTGGTTTAACGGATATTACAACAACGATGCCGTACGGGTGGAAGGAGACCATCCAAACGGGGTACGTATGACGTTAACCGGTCAAGTGTTTACAATCATGGGCGGCATTGCGACCGAGGAGCAAGTTGGCAAAATCACAGCAGCGGTGGATCGGTATCTCAAGGATGAGCGCATCGGTTACCGGCTGAACTCACGGTTTGGTGAAATTCAACAGAATCTGGGGCGGGCGTTTGGGTTTGCTTTTGGCCATAAAGAAAACGGGGCGATGTTCAGCCACATGACGGTGATGTACGCCAATGCGCTCTATAAGCGCGGATTCGTCCAGGCTGGCAAGCAGGTGCTGGATTCCGTTTACCGCTTGTCCGCGGATTTTGAACGCAGTCGGATGTATCCCGGGATTCCGGAATATATTAACGAACGGGGCCGCGGCATGTATACTTATTTAACGGGATCGGCCAGCTGGCTGCTGTTGACGCTGCTGACGGAAGTATATGGGGTCAAAGGCGATTACGGAGATCTGCGTCTGGAACCGAAGCTGACTGCAGAGCAATTTGATGCAGTGGGAGAAGCGTCGGTGATCACCAGCTTCGCCGGACGTAAGTTGCAGATCGTTTATCGTAACCTGGAGCGTGCCGAATACGGGAAGTATCGAATCGGTCACGTTACCGTAAATGGCGTATCGCTGGATTCCAGCTCTCGTGAGGGGGGCTGCCTTATTCCGCGTCAAGAGATCGAGGCGCTGCAGGAAGGAGCCGTTCACCGGATAGAAATTACGTTAACCGCGTAATAGATAGGAAGGGAACCCATGGCTTATCATTTAAAAAACGACCGATTGCACGTTGAAATTGCCGAACTCGGCGAAGTGTACCAAGGCACCCGGTTCGACGGGGCCGGAATCATCACAGGCGTTAAGCTGGACGGACAACATCAATTCTGCGTGCCGGAAAGCCTGACACCCGGAACCGGAACAGGAGGCATTGGAATTTGCAGCGAATTTGGCATCAAGGAAGCGATTGGGTATGAGGAAACTCAGGTGGGTGAACGGTTCCCCAAGCTGGGTGTAGGCTTGCTCACACGGCCGGATGATGCGGAGTACTTTTTTTACAGGGATTACGCCTGCCAGCGTTTTGAGACTCGGGTGGAGCAAAGTGGTGAGCAGCAGATTTGTTTTACGACCGAGCCTGTGGAATGCCGGGGATACGCCATGCGTATGCAAAAAAGCATCAAAATCTCCGGCAACCTTCTGTCCGTCACTTACATATTGGAGAACACTGGGAGCCGAGTGATTATGACCGACGAATACAGCCATAACTTTCTCGGTATTGACGGATATGCGGTCGGGCCGGATTACGTGCTGAAGCTGCCGTTTGCTCCGGAGATCTGGAGCGATGATCCATCGACGCTGGAGGGCTTGGTGTTTGAGGGGGATCAAGTGACCTGGGAGCGCCGTCCAGAGAAGGACTTCTATTTCCGAATGACCCCCTTCGACGGGCGTGAAACCCCTTGGCTGTGGGAGCTGCAGCATCGGCCCAGCGGACTGACTGTACGTGAGCGGAGCAAGCTTCCGTTAAGCTCAGCCGCTGTTTGGGGGCACGGCCATGTCATTTCCCCGGAAATGTTCGTTACGGTCCATGTGGTACCAGGGGAACGGCAAAGCTGGACGCGAAGTTATGAGTTTAGTGAGATTCCTTGAGTGATCGATCTTAGTGAAGTTCACATGGCCAGCGATGCAGCAAGACCTGGAAAAACCGATCACCCCTTTCCCTTGATGAAGCGTTAATGTGTCAATTCTGCAAAATGGTGAATTTTTGCGAAATAACGGCTTGCTGGGAGATCGAATAGTTGCTATGATAATCGATAATTGTATTCGAAACCAGACATCGATTGTAAAGGGAAGGATGGGGAGAAATGAGTAACAGAGCTTATAACTTTAATGCGGGCCCAGCCGCGTTGCCGCTGGAGGTCCTGGAACGGGCCCAGGCCGAGTTCGTTGATTTCCGCGGGACAGGCATGTCGATTATGGAGATGTCCCACCGGGGAGCCGTCTATGAGTCGGTTCATAACGAGGCAGCTGAACGGTTGCTGAAGCTGTTCGGCCAACCGTCCGGTTATCAGGTGCTGTTCCTGCAAGGCGGGGCCTCCACCCAATTCGCCATGCTCCCGATGAACCTGCTTACGGAAGGCAAGACGGCCGGTTATGTGAAATCGGGCAGCTGGGCGAACAAAGCGATAAAGGAAGCCAAGCTCATCGGCGAGACGTTTGTTGCCGCATCCTCGGAGGAAGATAAGTACATGTCCCTCCCGGACTTGAGCAACTTGAATCTGCCGGAGAATACCGCGTATTTGCATGTCACTTCCAACGAAACGATCGAAGGCACGCAATTCCGCGAGTTCCCGGACACCGGCAGCGTTCCGTTGATCGCCGATATGTCCAGCGATATTTTGTGCCGTCCGTTTGATTTGACCCAGTTCGGCATGGTGTATGCCGGAGCGCAGAAGAACCTGGGACCGTCTGGCGTAACTGTGGTGATCGCTCGCGAGGAGTTGCTGCGGGAGTCGCCAAAGCATCTGCCAACGATGTTCCGTTACGATACGCATGCTGAGAACAACTCGCTGTACAATACTCCGCCATCCTTCTCGATTTATATGGTGAACGAAGTGCTGAAATGGATTGAAGAGCAAGGTTCGCTTGAGGGGATCGAGAAGAAGAACCGGGACAAGGCCGATCTGCTGTATCAAGCGATTGATGCTAGCGGCGGTTTCTACCGTGGTTGTGTCCGGCCGGAGAGCCGTTCGATCATGAACGTGACCTTCCGTCTGGCGAACGATGAGCTGGAGAAGCTGTTCGTGAAGGAATCGGAGAAGGAAGGCTTCGTGGGACTCAAAGGCCATCGCAGCGTCGGCGGCCTGCGCGCTTCGATTTATAACGCGGTTCCGAAAGCCAGCATTCAGGCTCTTGTCGAATTCATGGAACACTTCCAAAAAACGCACGGATAAAGATCGCAGCGGGGCTTCCGCTGGAAGACCCCTGCTATTCCTGAGAACCCCCAACTCGCCTGCTCGCAGGCGGTTCGGGGTTTTTTACAGTCAAAATTTGATATAATGATCAAGTCCGGTCTATGACGGGCCGGGTTTATTTTTCTAGGACGAGGAGTTCGATCATCATGGCCTTACATATTGTGCTGGTGGAGCCGGAAATTCCGGCCAATACGGGAAATATCGCGAGAACGTGCGCCGCGACGGGCATACATCTGCACCTGGTGCGTCCGCTTGGGTTCCGGACAGACGATGCTACGCTGAAGCGGGCCGGCTTGGATTATTGGTATGCGGTGCATATTGAATACCACGATTCGTTTCAGGAAGTGGAGGAGAAGTACGCGGGAAGCCGGTTTTTCTTTGCCACGACCAAAGCCAAGAAGCGGTATACGGATTTCAAGTTCCAGGACGGAGATTTCTTTGTCTTTGGTAAAGAGACGAAGGGCTTGCCGCCGGAGATTTTGGAAGCCCATCCCGACACGACGATGCGCATGCCAATGACCGACAAGGTTCGTTCGCTGAACTTGTCCAACTCGGCGGCGATTATTGTGTATGAGGCGCTGCGGCAGCTTGATTTTCCAGGGATGCAGTAAATTCGATTAGCAGCGCGGGGAAGGGGCTGCGCATGGGGGACGCGGAGCCAGCGGCTGCTTGGCTCCCGGGCCCGCAGGCTGATGCGGGAAGAATCAACCTTCGCTGACATGCAACTTGGTGTAGGATAGAGGACAGATGATGAACCTAGAGCAAAGTTGCAGGGATTGGCAGCTGAAATGTTGATCTCTTTCCCACGGCATAACTGCTGGCGATCAAGCGGGGAATGGGCCGACGCAATAGCCATTGGCGGAGTGCCAAAGGAGTTGTCATTGCAGGCATTCCCGGAAAAAATTTAAAAACATGGAACTGTAGCAGGAATCCCAAAAAAAATAGCGAAATATAATAGATTAGGTATTTGGTTCTATTCTTACATAACTATTTTTCAGGAGAGGTGTACAATTTTATGAAACCTGCTGGTGTGGTCCGTAAAGTGGATCAACTCGGGAGAATCGTGTTGCCTAAGTCACTTCGCAAGAGATATCAAATGAACGAGGGAGATCCCGTCGAGATTTTGGTTCAAGGGGATCACATCATTTTGGAGCGTTACCGGCCGAAATGTGTATTCTGCGGATCGATGGAAAGCGTAAGCGACTTCAAAGAGCGGTCCATTTGCAATCAATGCCTGGTCGAAATGAGCCAACTGTCCTAGTCTCCATCCAGGACATTTGATGCGTTTAACGGCCTCAGAGCATAAGCCTAAATAAGCTTCCCGTGCGGGAAGCTTATTTATTTTGTCGAATTTGCTCATACGGGGTCGGTCTCCACAGAGGGGGCGGAGGATGGTGGAATTTTGATCCTAACGGACCGTAGCGACCTTATTTGACGATTTCCCGGTTATTTCCCAATATAACGGACTCCAATGACCTTATTGGCCTTTTAGAGCAGAGATGATGCGTATTTTCTTCAAAATAAGGCCTTCTCAGTCCGTTGCTATGAACGTTTTTGTCAAGCCCTCGGTTTTAAATCTGCCTGAGCACGTGGCGCGAGAGCAAAAATGCGAGCGACGGTCGGCACGCTGCTATCCGTGGGTTGGTTACCACATGTTATGCCTTCGTCAGGGAGAGCCCTTGCAAGCTAGAAACGCACGTTCAGTTTCTTTCAAAACCTAGTGCAAACGGACTACGCAAATTCTCTCCTGAACCTTCGTTTGCTCCCGGGCCTCGTGCTCCGGCGTGAGCTTGTCAAGCGTCTTCCTTGACAAGCGGTGGGGTACAATTCAACACTTTTCCAAATCCTCATCGAAGATGAGGAACGCCACACGGCGAGTGTGGGGGTGCAGGGGGCAACGTCCCCTGCGTCCTTCATCGTCCAAAGGCGTTAGGAGGCTGCTGGCTGCTCCACGGTTCGAGCAACCGCCCATATGAACCCAATCAATTCCCGGGCCACCGCACCGACGGCCACATTCTTGTGCTTGTTCTTTCCAAACACAAGATGACGGTATTTGTAATGCAATCTTTCTTGCGCCTTCCAGGATAACAGCTGTACGTCGGCGGGCATACCATCTAATCGCTTAGCGAGATCCCCTTTTACGGCAGGACGGTGACGGTAACTCCAAGCGGACTCCACCAAAGTCCGTCGTAAGCGGCCATTTCCGGCTTTGGTCATGCTGCCGCGTCGAGTACTTAGGCCCGTGGAATACTCACGAGGGACCAGTCCCAAGTACGCCATCAGTTGCGCAGGGGAGCGAAAACGCGCAAAGGTTCCGATTTCAGCCGCAAGGGTAATGGCTGTAAGCAATCCAATCCCCCGTAGGGACTGAAGAGCTTGGATCAGAGAAGCCTTAGAACCGGTCGCAGCTTGCTGGACCAGTGCTTTTTCTAGGCGCCCCATGCGTTGCTCGATCTCATCCAAAGTATGAAGCATTTCGCTGAATGCCACGTGCATGGACTCATACGGGAACGTAAGCTGCCCTAACCAGACGCGATACTTCTTGGTCCAGCGACGCTTTATGGTGGCGGGTGGTTCAATCTGGTGACGAAGCAGGAATTTCAAGATCCGCTGACGAGCCCGGTGGGCATCTTCCTTGGCAGCTTCACGGGCGCGAACCAATTCCCGTAGAGCCTCATCTTCCCGTTCGGGGACGTAAACGGGAGTGAGCTCTCCTGCACGATACAAACGCGCGAGTTGCTCGGCATCCCGTCGATCTGTTTTCACTTGGTCGCCGGGGCGTTTGGGAATGAGCGATGGAGCAATGACGACACAGTGGGCCCCCATGGAGGTGATCCAGCGATAGGTTTCGTAACCTGTGGGTCCTGCCTCGTAGCAAAACGATAGCGTTTCGGCCGCTCCCAGCTCTTTGATAAGCTTGCGTAACGCTGCCGGTGTGTGGGGAATGGTTCCGTAATAGCGTGGAGCTTCCCCGCTCACATCTGCAATCGCAACCGAAATTTTTTCTTTGGATACATCTAAACCGACGAATTTTGTGGTAGACTGCATAGTATCAGCTCTCCTTTGCTATGTAGCTCTGAAATGGTTTGGGTTACACTTTCCATTTTAACCTACGAGATGTAGCAATTTGGAGGGCTGTCTTTGTTTTACGTTCATCTTAGCTAGAATTCGGTAAGTCCACCGATGGGAGCAATAACGTCTCTGATGTCCGTTAGCTGGGGGAGAGTGGGCGTTGCTTGAGACGATTCGAAAACAACGGAAGGCCCGGCTGAATTCAAGATTCGACGCCGAGCCTTCTTCTTTTGAATGACTTCGTGATGGGAAGCCGCCTTTTTGAGTTACCGGTTCAATTGAGAGTCAAAAGAGCGGGTTTTCAGCACCGAGAAGGTTGGATGAAGCTTAGGGACTGAGTAGCGGAGCGTAGCAAAGTGCTACGAGAGCAACGGAAGGCCCGGCTGAATTCAAGATTCGACGCCGAGCCTTCTTCTTTTGAATAACTTCGTAATGGGAAGCCGCCTTTTTGAGTTACCTCTTAAAGGCCTTTGGTTTTATCGTCGTTATAGGATGCAGTCAAAATCCCGCACAAAAACATCGCCATAACGAGTGCAATAATCCAGAATGTTAAAGAGAATGACAAGCCGAACACCTCCACGTTGTACTCCTTCCCCTATTATACCCGGCTATCGTCCAAAAATAAATCAAAATGTGATGGATTTCATAGACGAGTTGTTATCGGAGGAAGACGGTTGGTAGCGACTCATTTAAAAAACAAGAAATGCGTTGGCACAGGACGAAGTGTACCGTCGGACGGGTGGTTGATCACCCGGCCATTGACAACCAGGGAGGAGGAGCCTCCGCCGTCCAGGTTGTAGGCGTCCTGTACGCCCAGGTTTGCCAGCTTGTTTTGCAGTTCTTCCAGCGTTGCGCCGGAACGGCCCTTTTCGTTATCGCCGTCGACGACCAGCACCAGCAGCTGATCATCCTTGTAATTTCCGATCACCGTACGCGGCGCTCGCAGCGGGGATGTCTTCCATTTGTCCGGGATCGGGAGCTTGACTCCATTTTGCAGCAGAATCGGGACAAAAGATGCGCCGAACTTCGGTTTCAGCTTGTCCAGGCTCTCTTTGTTTTGAAATTTGCCGCCGATCAGTTGCCCCGATTGATTAAGTCCAACGAAAAATAAATCCTTATAGGAAGGCTCAAAGCCGTTCACATATTGCCCATTGAGGATCGTGGTGCTCAAGGGGTAACGTTGCCCGCGAGAATCGGCAAATCCTCCGGCGTTAATGCCGGCAACCGCGCCGTAGCGTTGCACCGCTTGCATAGTCGTTTCCGCTCCGCCCAGCCGATCTTTGCCCAGCGTCATTTTCATGGCATCCGGCGACTTGAGTCGAATCTTCATCGCATACCCGCGGTACGTGCCGGGGTTCACTTTGTAGAGCTCGATGCGAATCCGGTCGCTTTGAATCGTCTCAAAAGGTACGCCTAACTTGGATGTGATCCGCCGATCGTAGATGGATTCGGGTTTGGCGGAAGCGGTTCTGGCATTTTTGACGATGTCGCTCATGGTTTGGGTGGTCTTCTGGTAGAGCTCGGCCGTCTTTCGGATGGAGGAAATGGTCGTCTTGGCGTCTTTCTCCGCTTTGGTTAAGCCTTCCGAGATGGAGGCGGTGGTTTGGAAGACGTCCGCTTCGGGCGTGATGGGGTGCGGTGACCGGTTCCAATCAATCGCGGCCCCGCTGATGAAGAGAGCGATCAGCAATCCAATCAAGGGTCCAGTAGCCAGCAGGAAAAAACGGTTGATTTGTTTAACTGGCGTGATCATTTCAGCAGATCCATCTTTTTCTGAAGCGCGGCCAACTGCTCCTTGACCTCGCTTAATTGCGAAAACAATTTGTTACTGTTATCCGTTTTTTCGCTGGTGTTGTCCTTGGTGAATTCGAGCAATTCGTTGAACGTTTGCACTTTGTTTTGCAATTCCTGGACTTCGTCGGACAAAGCGGTGAGCTGGGCTGTATAATCGGCTTTCATCTGCTCGGCTTCGCTTTGCCATTTGGCGTCCAGCTGGTCAATCATCGACTGCTTCAAATGGTTGCTATACATATAGGCCGCAGTGACGCCGGCACCGATCAGCAGAATCCAAATCAGTATAATCAGGGCTACGGAAGGCCGCCGTGTTCTCCTGCTGCGACTTGGTTCGGTGACGGTTGCAGGTTCCGTAGAGTAAGGCATGGGAAATCACCTCTAAACATATTTTCATGCGCTTTTCGTGCAGCTTTCATTCTATCATGTCGACACGAGGTTCGCAAAAATGATAGATTTGGCAATCCTTCGTCAAAATCAAGCACGATGCAGGGGTTGGCTCCTGTTGTCTGGAAAATTTGTCCTGCAGTACAATTGCAGATACAAGCGAATGGGAAGCGGGGTGTTCTTGTGGACACGGGCTTGGAAATGCTAAAACGCCGGCTGCCGCCGGTCTTCGCCCGGGAAATCGAAGACGGGGTGCGGGGAGGCCGCCTCATTTCACTGGCTGGGCTGCAAGGGAACGGGGGCGGCGTGCGGCTGGAATGGGAATCCGCTGCGGACGGCCAAGGACAAGGCGGATCGAAGGCAGGGCGCCGCGGTGCTGGCGCCTTGCTGGAATGGCTGGCTGAGGCCTATGAAGAGGCCGAAGGCATCCGCACGGACCCGCAGCAATGGTTGCTGGCCGAAAGCGCCGACGGGGCGCTTGATCTGTTGCTGCGGGTGCTGGTGCCGGGCGGCGGCACGGTGCTCGTCGAGACGCCGGCCGCGCCGGAGGCGCTGGAGCTGATGCGCCGCCGCGGAATCCGGGCGGTCCCGGTGGCCTGTGACCGGGACGGCATGCTGCCGGACGATCTGCGGCGGAAATGCGAGCCGACCGGGGGGAGGCCAGCTTTCGTGTACGTGACGCCGCATTATGCCAACCCGTCCGGCCGGGTGTGGAGCCGGCAGCGCAAGCTGGCGCTGCTGGAGATCAGCGAGCGGTTGGGGTTGCCGATCGTCGAGGATGATACGGCGTGTTTGGTGCCGCTCGCGGAGGGGGCTTTTGCCTCAGGAAGGGCAGACGGGATGAAGCGGATGGGGGGTTCTGCTGCAGAGGCAAGTCCGAAACCCGAAGGCGGCGAGCGGGGAAGCCAGAAGCAGGAGTATATCCAAGTAGTGGAGACGACCAAACGCGAGGATAAGGCTGGGTCTAAGGTGGAATCCATCCTAGAGGATAATGCATCAAAGCGTCAGCAAAAGAAGGAAGCAGTGATCGGTGCGGCGAGTGAGAGAAGAAGCACAGAGGACAGAGAGGCCAAGCAGGAGCGCAGCAGCCAGGCGGACGATGTGGGCAATTGGAATGAAGCCGGGAACAAGGATGAGATGGTGAATAGGAGTGAGAAGGACAACAAGAGCAGAGGCAAACGTGGGGAACCGGACGTGGACCCGAGGACTGAACCGAGTGGAGTGAAAGCAGAAGGAGATGATGGCAAGAGCGAGGCAGTCAGCCTGTTCGAGGGTGAAGAAGCCCAGGAAAAGAACCGGGCTGAGTACTTGGCCGACGGTGCTGGGGCCGGCGCGGACACCACCACATCGCTATATGTGCTGCGCCAGCAAGCGGGACTGTGGGGAGCCGAGATTCTCAGCCTCGGCTCCCTGGAGCGGACGCTGACGCCGCAGCTGCCGCTGGCCTGGCTGCGCGGCGAAGCGAAAACGATGGAACGGCTGCGCCATGTTCCATCGCCTGGCAGCTCCAGCGCCGCGGGTGCGGCCGTGGCCGAGCGAGCCCGGCGGCTTCACGCCTGGCTCGCCCAGCCGCCGGGGCGCGGGCGCGCCGCCGCCGCCGAAGCTGCGGCGGCGTATGCCGCGCGGCGCGCGCTCGCGCTGGAGCTGCTGCAGGCGCCCGCTTGGCGCGGCGCCTGCGTGGAAGACCCCGGCGGCGGGCTGTTCCTCTGGTTGCGCCTGCCCGCCGGGGTCTCCAGCGAAGCGCTGCTGCGCGCTTCGCTGCTGGAGGGCACAGCGTTCCTGCCGGGGACGCTGTGCTATGCCAAAGAGCCGGATGATCGCTTCATCCGGCTCACTGTCGCCGCGCATGAACCTGCGCGGCTGCGCGAAGGGCTGGCGCGTCTCACCGCCGCCCTCGCCGAATTCACGGCGCGCTCTGCGGACTAAACCAGAACCAGACCACCCCAATCCTACCAAAGGAGAAGTAACCATGGAGACGTTGTGGGCAATCGGTAAATTCGTTCTTTTTATTGCCGGTATCGGGCTCGCCATCTATGTGTATCTGTTGTTCGTGAGAGGGCTTAGCCAAATCCCGGACCCGAAAGAGCCAAGCGATAAGGATTAGAGTGAAACGGGCAGATTCGAGACTGAAAATGACTGCCATCCCAGAGCCAGCGCAAAATAAATAAGCTCAGGAACATGTCCTGAGCTTATTTAAGGTCCCTCCACTAGGGAAGGTGCCTACTCCTGTTTCTTTTCTGCGGTCGCCGCCGTCCGCCGCCACCCGTCCACGACGTGGGCGTACTGGCGCAGCCCTTCCGCGCCGGCCGGCGTCAGCGCGTAGCGCCCGCGGACGACGCGGCGGAACCAGCCGTAGTAGTCGCGCTGTAGGATCGCGGCGGCGCTGCCAACGCCGCTGCGGTCGCGCGCGTCCTTGGGCGACATCTCGCCGCCGCCCTCCTCGATGGCGAGCGCCACGCGCAGCGCCCGTTCGCGGTAGGCCGTCACCAGCTTGGTGCCGGTGCTGCCGCCGACGTTGTAGTCGCCGCTGCGTTCGTGGAACTCGTGCAGCAGCTTATCCACTCGGCGTTTAACCACCTTCGGCCCCGGCATGTATAAGGCTCCGTCCCCCGGCTCGCATAGGACTTCCACGAAGGCGGGTTTCGTTTTATACCGGGTTACCGTGATCAACCCCAGTCCCAGCCGGCGGCAAAGCATCGTAATTTCGCTCCACCGCTGGTTGTGCGCCCCTTTTTTGGCGCGGTTCCGCTCCACGGCCAGATACACCTCGGGGCTCAGGCGCTGGCGCTCCAACCCCTGCAGCAGCAGAGGAAGATTAAACGTCTTTTTGATTTCCACAATCAGCGGCTCGTTGCGGTCAGGCCGAACGCCAACCAAGTCGCAATGCCGCACTTCCCCTTTAATGACATACCCTCGCTCCTCAAAAAAAGCCTTCAACGGAGCGTACAATTCCGTCTCATGCTGTACCGCCATGACGATCCCCTTTTCCTCATCGTTCCCATGATCCTGTTCAAGATTATATCACAAAGCCGAATTCCTACTTTTTCCATCTGAATATTTTCATCGGAAAAACGGTCAACTTCTCCCTCACCGGCGCATAGGTATGTAATACACTTTTTTATCGTGGATGCTCCATAATCTGGTCACGTCAGTTCTAAAGATGGGGACGCGGGAGAACCCCTAAAGCGGGAGTACAGGAGGTACCTAACATGGACATTTTTGAGCGAATAGCGGCTTATCGGGCGGAAAGCGACTCCTTGTCGTGGAGCGGCACATTTAAAGATTATGTTGAACTGTTGGCCAAAGACCCTTCGCCGGCGATGACCGCCCATGCCCGGGTCTATGAAATGATTAAATCCTATGGCATCGAAGAGGAAGACGGCCGGAAAAGGTATAAATTTTTTGAGCAGGAAATCTTCGGGCTCGATCGGGCCATCGAAAAGCTGGTCGAGGAGTATTTTCACTCCGCCGCCCGCCGGCTCGACGTACGCAAGCGGATTTTGCTGCTGATGGGGCCGGTCAGCGGGGGCAAGTCCACCATTGTGACGCTGTTGAAGCGTGGGCTAGAGAAGTTTTCCCGGACCGATAAAGGGGCGGTGTACGCCATCGCCGGGTGCCCGATGCATGAGGACCCGCTTCACCTCGTTCCGCATGAGCTCCGGCCGGAGGTGGAGAAAACGCTGAACGTCCGAATTGAGGGCAATTTATGCCCCGTTTGCCAGATGAGGCTGAGGACGGAATACGGCGGCGACATCGAGAATGTCAGGGTCGAGCGGGTACTCTTGTCCGAAGAGGAACGGGTTGGCATCGGCACGTTTAGCCCGTCGGATCCGAAATCCCAGGATATCGCCGATTTGACCGGCAGCATCGATTTTTCCACAATCACCGAATATGGTTCAGAATCCGATCCGCGGGCCTACCGCTTTGACGGCGAGTTGAACAAGGCCAACCGCGGCCTGATGGAGTTCCAGGAAATGCTGAAATGCGATGAGAAGTTTCTATGGAATCTTTTGTCGTTGACCCAGGAAGGGAATTTCAAGGCGGGGCGGTTTGCGCTGATCTCGGCGGATGAGCTGATTATCGCGCACACCAACGAAGCGGAGTACAAAGCGTTTATTGCCAACAAGAAAAATGAAGCACTGCAGTCGCGGATGATCGTCATGCCGATCCCCTATAATCTCAAGGTGTCACAGGAGGAGAAAATTTACGCCAAGCTGATCGGCCAAAGCGATATGAATCACGTTCATATTGCTCCGCATGCCCTGCGGTCCGCAGCGATTTTCTCCATCTTGACCCGGTTAAAGGAGACGAAGAAGCAAGGCGTCGATCTGGTGAAAAAAATGCGCCTCTACGACGGCGAAGAAGTCGAGGGCTACAAGGACGCCGATTTGAAGGAGCTGCAAAACGAGTACCTGGAAGAAGGCATGTCCGGCGTGGATCCGCGTTATGTCATCAACCGGATTTCCAGCGCGCTGATTAAGCAGGACTTGCATTGCATGGGTGCACTTGATATTTTGCGGGCGATCAAAGATGGTCTTGACCAGCATGCTTCCATCACGAAGGAGGAACGCGAGCGTTACCTGAACTTCATCAGCATTGCCCGTAAGGAATACGACGAGATTGCCAAGAAAGAAGTGCAAAAAGCGTTCGTTTACTCGTTTGAGGAATCGGCGCGCACCTTGTTCGAGAACTATCTCGACAACATCGAGGCGTTCTGCAACTGGACGAAAATCCGCGACCCGCTTACCGACGAGGAGCTGGATCCCGATGAGCGGTTGATGCGTTCGATCGAAGAGCAAATTGGCATCTCGGAAAACGCGAAGAAGGCGTTCCGGGAGGAAATTTTGATCCGCATCTCTGCGTATTCGCGTAAAGGGAAGAAATTTGAATATAATCACCACGACCGGCTGCGGGAAGCGATCCAGAAGAAGCTGTTCGCCGACCTCAAGGACATCGTCAAAATCACAACCTCAACCAAAACGCCGGACGAAAACCAACTGAAACGCATCAACGAGGTCAGCAAGCGGCTGATCGACGAGCACGGCTACTGCCCGGTGTGCGCCAACGAGCTGCTGCGTTATGTCGGCAGTTTGTTGAACCGGTAAAGCGTGGCAGCTGTAAGGTGGGGGGAGATCCCTCCACCTTTTTTGACGTGCTTGGGTGTGCATCACGTCACTCCACGTCCCACCACGTCGTGCTCTCCCATTAACTTATTTGGATTCATGTCCCTCCACGTCGCGTTCCCCCACCAACGAACTGGATTCACCTCCCGCCCGTCGCGCTCCTCCACCCAACTAACTGGATTTTCTACCGTTAATTTCGAGCCGAGAAGGCCATTTGAGTAAATTAACTGGAAAAAGTACCTCTAATTTCGCATCAAACTCGCCAAACCCGCGAAACCGCCAAAATTAACGTTACTTTTTACAGCTAATCTTCTCCCAAGTGCAAAATGAGCAAAATTAACAGTAGTTTTTACAACTAATTCCCGTCCGAGCTCCGAACTCCAAGCGTCGAACCTCCTAACTAACTTATTCCGCCGCCCGAAGGCATTTGGCAAGAGGAGCCGGATTCCCACGCCAAGCTTCACCGCCTACTGGGTATTCGCATACGATAATTTGAATTGAAACGTTGGAGGCGAATAACGAATGAGTGCTCAACCATGGGGTTATTCTCAGCATCGTATCGTTTATCAGGCTGATCCGCAACACGTCCATCATTTGCGGACGGTTCGTGACCGGGTACACGACATCTGCCGGCATCATATCAATCAGCGGGTGCGCATTGAAACGATGGAAGGTCATGTGCATGTTGGTCGAATCGTTGGCTGCCAAGGCGGGTTACTGCATTTGGCTGTTCCGCGGCAAGGGGGGCAGCGTGCCATTGGCGCTCCTTATTGGGGGCTAAGTCCTAGCGATGAGACCATTTTAACGCTGGTTCTCTACGAACTGCTGGTCATCGCTTTGCTGTCCTGATGGATCCGCAAAGTAGAATGCTGCCCTGTGGAGCCCGTAGGTAAGGAAGCTGCACTAAAGAGCTCCGCAGACCAGCACGCTCCCCTGAAGAACCCGCAGGAAAGAATGGCTGCACGAAGGCGAAGTGCTTCGCAGACCAGAACCTGCTCCGTCTGGCTCAACACACCAGCACGCTGCTCCTAAGTGCTCCCCAGAACAGACAAGAGCCGCCAGATCAATTGATCCGTGCGGCTCTTCTTCCAGATTGAAACATCCAAGGAATCAACAACGTTAGTTAGTTAATAGAAGAAACAATAGGGGGCGATACCTTGGCAAAGAGTGATCAACTCATGTTAACCATAGTTGCAATCGCGATTCTAGCGTGCACTTTCTGGACCGGTTATGCGATTGGCCTGCGGCAGAGACCGCCGATGGATCCTTCCGATGTCCAGCAGGCCATTCATTCCAGATGGGTCAAGGCCAAAGCGATTTCTATTTCGCTTTAAAAGTCATGTAACTCAAAGCATCTTCCGAGTATGCTTCTGCCCGTCATAGGAGAAGAGCGCCCGCTTTTCTTCCACCACCGTCTCTAGGTGCACGGGGCGGCCCCACAGCTTGTAAACGTAGGGTAGCGTATGCTCCAGATACTTGAGGTCCAGCTCAATCCCTTCATATTGATGCTTCAGCAACAGCTCACCGGAGCGCAGGTAGTCGCCGTCCTGGACGACGATGTACGGCGAGCCGCCGTTGACGCGGGAGGCGATCAGCTGGTCGCGGACATTTTCCCACGATTTGTCGGTGATTTTCCACTCTGGACCTTGCTTCTCGAAAATGTACAAGTCCAGATCGCGGACGAGATCCTTGGTCAAATAGCTGCGAAGGAAGGAAATGTCCGAATCGAGCTCGCGCACTTCGAAGATTTTCTCCCGGCCTTTTCCGGGCTCACGGCCAAAGCGGCGGCGCTCCTCTTCGGTCGGGTTATCCCAGCGGCGCTCGATGTCCTCGAAAATCTTGAGCCCGAGGTAATACGGGTTCAGGCTTTGCCGCGACGGCTGAACGACCAAGGCGTTCAGCTTGGCGAATTCGACCGTTTCGTCACTGGTCAGGTCGAGCTCGCGGATGATGCGCTGATGCCAATACGAAGCCCACCCCTCGTTCATGATTTTCGTCTCCATCTGCGGCCAGAAATACAGCATCTCCTCCCGCAGCATGCTCATAATATCCCGTTGCCAATCTTCCAGCACTTCCGAATATTCCTGGATAAACCAAACGATATCCTTCTCCGGTTCGGGCGGGAAGTGGACGGTGACCTCTTTGGCTTCCTCGGTGCGTCCGCCCGGATGTTCATCCAGCGTCCAAAGATCGTCGTAAGTCCCTGTCTTCACCGGCCCTTGCCGCCCCTCCTTCGCCCGCCGAAGCTTCTCTTCCATTTGCCGCCGTTTGTCATAGCGCATCGGCTTGATTAACTGCGGATCGACGTGCTCTTGGATCGCCAGCACAGCGTCGATGAAGCTCTCTACTGTTTCCGCACCGTAGGCCAATTCGTAACGTCTAATCCGCTCGGCGGTGGCGGCCATGCTCTCCACCATATCCCGGTTGGTGGCGGAGAACCGCACGTTATTTTTAAAGAAATCGCAGTGGGCGAGCACGTGAGCGACGATCAGCTTGTTCTGGATCAGCGAATTGCCTTCCAGTAAAAAGGCGTAACACGGGTTCGAGTTAATGACGAGCTCGTAGATTTTGCTTAACCCGAAATCGTACTGCATCTTCATCTTGTTAAACATTTTGCCGAAGCTCCAATGCGAAAACCGGGTTGGCATTCCGTAAGCGCCAAACGTATATATGATATCGGCGGGGCAAATTTCATAGCGCATCGGATAATAATCAAGTCCAAACGAGTCGGCGATTTCCATAATTTCCGCGATGGCGTATTCGAGCTGTTCTAATTCGCTGCTCAACTGGCCGCACCCCCTTCGCGCTTGTGGAAGAACCGTTTTAACGCGTTATAAACCTCGCCTTTTTCCTTAATGACGTAATACATGAATTTCTCCTGCTTGATCGTCCGGTAGGCGGACATCAAGGTGCTGCCGCGATTGTACTGGTTGACTTCCCCGTAGCCAAACATGTTGCTGCGCTTCATCAGCTCGCCAATCAGCTTGACGCAGCGCTCATTATCGGAGGTCAGGTTGTCGCCGTCGGAGAAGTGGAACGGATATATGTTGTAGCTGGACGGCGGGTAACGGGTGTCGATGATCTCCAGCGCTTTTTGATATACCGAAGAGCAGATGGTGCCGCCGCTTTCCCCGCGGGTGAAAAATTCTTCCTCACTGACCTCCTTGGCCTCGGTATGATGCGCAAGAAACACAATCTCGACCTTCTCGTACTGCCGCCGCAGGAACCGGGTCATCCAGAAGAAGAAGCTGCGCGCGCAGTATTTCTCGAACGCCCCCATCGAACCTGATGTGTCCATCATCGCCAGAATGACCGCGTTGGAGTGGGGGACAACGACCTCCTCCCACGTTTTGTAGCGGAGATCGTCTGGAGAAATGCCGTGAATGCCGGGGGTCCCGGCGGTGGCGTTACGGCGCAGGTTTTCCAAGATGGTGCGTTTCTTGTCGATGTTGGACATGAGGCCTTTTTTGCGGATATCGTTAAAACGGATGGATTCGGTTTCCATTTCTGTCTTGTCTTTATCCTGGATATAAGGCAGTTCCATCTCTGCGAACAACATATCCTCCAGCTCTTCGATGCTAATCTCCGCTTCCACGTAATCGTAGCCCGGCTGATCGCCGGCCTTGCCGCCTTTCCCGCCTTTTCCGCTGTCCTTCGGACTGTCCTGGCCTAGCACGTCTCCCACCTCGCTGCTCCCGTCGCCTTGGCCGACATGCTTATGTTTCTGGTAGTTATGAATGAAGCGGTACTCTTCCAAATTGCGGAGGGGGACCTTAATGATCTGTTTGCCGTCTGACATGATGATATTTTCTTCGGTGATGAGATCTGGCAGATTTTGCTTAATAACCTCTCTCACTTTCTCCTGATGACGTTGTTGATCCTGATACCCTTTCCGGTGCAGCGACCAGTCCTCTTTGGAGACGACAAAGTGATATCGATCAGGCGTTGGCATAGATGAACACCTCCATATCGGGATTTCCCGGAACGCTATATTTGTGGATGTAAATAAAGTATATTCACGGAGAGGGGCGATATGTGAGGGAGCTTGCGCCGGTTTGGAAACAATAAGGCTGGAAAAAGGCGGAGATTCCCGTTAAGCTAATAACAGTTAGATTAGGTTAGGTTTGCGAAGGGGGTCACGAATTGGTGCCGATGAATCAGGTTTGGCTGGAGCTATATGAAGCCGCGGATCAATTTAAGAAGCTGAAGCCATGGGAATGGCTTTCGAACGTTCATTTGTTTGGGGTTCGCAGTCCATGGGATCACCGTATCGGATATTGCTGCGTGATGGGGAGCGGCAAGGAAGTGTTTGGTATGGCCGTTTATTTGGGAACGGAGGGCCTGCAGACGGTGCTTGACATGTTAAATGGGGAATTCATAGGCGATCCGCTGTTTGCGCAGCATTGTTATATGCTGTCCTTTGGCAGCCGGGACGAGCTGTACCCGGAGGAATATGAACGGGTGAAGGAGTTAGGTTTATCCTTTCGCGGCAAAACTGCCTGGCCGTCCTTCCGTCTCTACGAGCCGGGTTACGTGCCTTGGCCGATAACGGACCGGGACGATATTGTCTTCTTGACGGAGATCCTCAGACAAGCGATGGAAGTGAGTCTTTCCTATCGGGAGGATCCCGATGCTCTATTGGAAGGCAATGGGGAACGTTTTCTCGTGCGGATTCCCGTTACCGGGGAGGGTGCGGGTACGACCGAATGGATCAGCGAATGGCTCAAGCCGGACCAGGCGGATCGGCCGCTGGAGCCAGCCGGACGAGCGGTCATGGTGGACGAGCTGCGCATGGTCAAAGCAAGGCGTGCAGTCAGCGCTGATGCGGGGGTCTGGGAGGTAGACAGCTTTTTTATCCCCATGCCCATTGAAGACGAGGAACGTCCGTTTTATCCGACGATGAACGTGATTGCGGATCAAGAGACCGGGCAGATCCTGCATTACGGGTTGACCAAACAGGCGGAAGCGTCCGAGAACCTTGCGGATGGTCTGCTGGGGTTGATCGAGACGTATAGAGTGATGCCGATGCGGCTTGTGGCCCGTACTTCCAGAGTGCTGGACGAGCTGGCATCGGTGATCGCAGGGTTTGGACTTGTCTGCAGTGTAGAACCGCAGCTGCCGGCGATTGAGGAGTTCCAGCAATCGGTAGGAGGCAAGCTATTATAACTAGATAAGTGCAGGATGATAGCCGGGGTTTCCAGCGTAGTTGCTGGGAGTCCCGGTTTTTTTAAGATATCAGAAAGTATACACTTCGGGGCATTAGCATCCTGATATCGCAAGAAAAACTTCCGCTAAACGCGGTCTGTCTACTTTGAATGTACGTCGATAGACGTTTTTCTTATGCCCCAAGGTCGGAATAAATTGGAAATGCACAGTGAACCCTAATAAAAATCAACCCCAAAAGGAGAAGTAGGCATGAGATCGGGATCCTCTTTAAGAAACGTGGACAGCCATGCATTAATTCATGAAGCGGTGCTGGAGGAGGCCAAGGAACTAACGGAGCTGCTCGCACGCTGCCTGAGTAGGGGGAACAGGAGAAGGCGCTGGAGCTCAAACGCAGCTGAAGGACATGATTGTTGCCTTGACCCGGGACCTTCAGCTGCTGCGGGAGCTGCTGTCGGGCACACGCAAAAAGGGAAGGCCAGAAGGACTGAATCCCTCTGGCCATCCCTTTTTTAATATTCCGCTAGGCGAGCTTCTTCGTGTATAAAATGCCGATCGTTTTGGCGCCGCAGTGGCTGGAGATGACGCAGCCGGCGTTGGACACCGCAACCTGGCGGGCGTTCGTTTTGGCCTCTAACGCTTCCTTCAGCACCTTCGCGTCCTCATCTGCCAAAGAGTGCGTCACGAAGATAAGATCTTTATCCATCTCGGATAGATGGCTAAGCGCATTGTTTAACAGCTGATCCAGCGCTTTTTCCCGGCTGCCGCGGATTTTGTAAGCCGGAGTCATTTTTCCGTTCTCGACCTTGATGACGGGCCGGATTTTCAGCAGGCTGCCAACGATGTTCTGCATACCGGAGCAGCGGCCGCCCTTATACAGATAATCCAGCGAATCGATGACAAATTCGGTCTCGACCTGCGGACGAACGGCCGTCAGCAGGGCAACGATTTCCTCAACGCTCTTGCCTTCTGCAGCGGCGTTAACGGCTTTCATCACCTGCAGACCGATGCCGGTCGATAAATTCAGGGAATCGAACACCGTCACCATCCCTTCGGCAAATTCGTCTGCGGCAATCAGCGCATTCTGATAAGTTGAGGACAGCTCTGAGGACAAGCTGATATAGAGAATTCTCCGACCTTCCTCAATATGGGGACGAAACGCTTCGATAAAATCCGCCGGTGACGGTGCCGCCGTCTTAGGCAGCTTGCCCGTCTCATCGACTTTCCGGTAGAGCTCGGGCACCGTCAGATCGATCCCGTCCTTGTAGGTTTGTTCCGAAAACGTAACATACAGAGGCACAATGCCGATGTCGTACTGCGCAATCCATTCAGCGGGGAGATCACAAGTGCTGTCAGCAAAAATTTTAATGGAACCCATATAAATCCTCCTAAACGTCATGGTTATCTATGGGACTTATGAAGCCGCCGATTTTCTTGTATACATAATCGCGACGGTATGGGGGCCGCAGTGGCTCGAAATCACGCAGCCGGCTTCCGCAACGGCGACTTCTCGTACACCGGTCTGCTCCCGCAAAATCACGGCCAACCGATGCGCCTCCTCCTCCGCGAGCGTATGCGCGACCAGGATCAGATCCTCGTCCATGTGATCCTTGTCGGCCAGGGCATGATCAAGCATGAGCTGCACGGCTTTCTCCTTGCGGCCCCGTACTTTGTAAGCCGGGATGATGTTCCCGTCCACCAGCTTCAGTACCGGCCGAATTTGCAGCAGGCTGCCGATAAAATTTTGCATGCCGGAGCAGCGACCGCCTTTGTACAAATATTCCAGCGTATCAATGACAAACTGCGTCACCACTTGGGGGCGTAAGGCGGCAACTTGTCCAGCGATTTCTGCGGCTCCCCATCCTTTCTCGGCTAGGCGCACGGCCTTCATGACGAGCATTCCGATTCCGCTGCACAGGGTCAAGGAATCCACAATGTGAATCCGGCCCTCGGGAAATTCCGCTGCTGCGATTAGCGCGTTCTGATAGGTGGACGACAGCTTGGACGACAAGCTGATATACACGATGTCCATTCCTTGATCGATGTAAGGGCCAAAGGCGCTCATAAAATCTTTCGGGGACGGTGCTGTTGTCTTGGGCAATTGTCCCTCGGCCTCCACTCGGCGATAGATATCGAGCGGGGTAATGTCGATGCCGTCCCGGAACGTTTCATTGCCGAATACGACGTAAAGTGGAACCAGGCCGATGTCATACCGTTCGATCCAACCGGCTGGCAGATCCGAGGTACTATCCGCAAAAATTTTCACTTTAGACATAAGCAGTCTCCTTGGGTAGTTGATGCAAATCACATGTAATGTAAAAGATGAACTTTCATACATTCTATCAAAAAGAACAAGACAAGGAAAAGCCCCAAGACCGACCAAGGACCCGCGGGGTTTAGGGCTTTCGGCAGCTGTCCGCGATGGACGCCGCCGATTCGAGGGAAAGCTTACATGGTACCGCGTTATCCTAGGCCGTGAGGCTTCCAAGCACGATTAGCAAGATGAAGAGAACGAACGGCAAGACCGAAAAAATCGTGCCTAATATCGCAAACACTTTCCTCCGATTACGGATCGCCAAGCCTACGATGCCCAGAATCAATCCAATCAAGTCCAATAAGCCGGAAATCAGGAACAGCAGAACGCCAAGCACGGTCCCGCTTCGCTGCATCAGGTCTTCGGCGATGACCTCCGCAGGCTGGTCCACGAGATCCATCGCTGTAGAAATAATCAGTGCCAGCG
The DNA here is from genome assembly GCF_034718895.1 of Paenibacillus phoenicis. NCBI lineage: Bacteria > Bacillati > Bacillota > Bacilli > Caryophanales > Paenibacillaceae > Paenibacillus > Paenibacillus phoenicis. The sequence continues at coordinate 517,824 of NZ_JAYERP010000001.1, forward strand.
CAGCGATATAGCCAATTACGGCAAGTAAGCTGAGTACGAAGGAGGCGATGCCGGGGCCGGAGAATTTCATCCGGTTTGTTGGCTCGTGGGGGGCAAAATAGGGTGATACAGGATCTTGCTCCGATTGACGATAATCCATCCCAAAACTCCTTTATAGACAGTAATGTAAACCTATTCAAGACCATCTTCAAATATCCTCCTGAAAATTGCAAGGATATTTTTGGTTGAAACGGTGGTGGAAATCAGGCTAAACCCTGCGGTATGATGGACACGAAGGCTATGGGACATGATCAGAAAGGGGCGAAATCGATAGTGCAGCGAAAATATGCGGGGATCGGAGCGATTGTCATGCTTCTCTCCGTGGCGTTTGGTGCGTTTGGCGCCCATATTTTGAAAGAGCGGATCGGGGATGCAGCAATCGGCACCTTTGAGACCGGAGTCCATTATCAAATGATTCATGGCATCGCCATGCTGCTGACCGCGTTATTTGCCGCGAAGTGGGGAGATTCCAAGCGGCTGCTGTGGAGCGGACGGTTATTCCTGATCGGCGTGATCTTATTTTCAGGCAGCTTATATGGCCTTGCCACCTTGGACTTACGATGGCTTGGTCCGGTGACACCGCTTGGCGGCGTATCATTTCTAGCAGGCTGGCTGCTGCTCGCACTGGAAGCCTGGAAGGCGGCACCTCGGGCTGGAGCATAAAGCTTAAGGAGATTCAAGCCCTAAAAGGGCTGGCGCAACCTGCATCTACAGGAACCGCCAGCCCTTTTTGCTGCATTGTTCAGATATTTTTTACGTATCCAAAAAATCGATGATCTCGCTTAGCTTCAGTGTGTAGACCTGCTTCTCGTCGACGTGGTATACACTCACAGCATAAGTTTCCGGAAGGAAGTTTAGGATTCGGCACGGCATACTCGTCCGCTTACCGTTACGATTGACGTACAAACGGACAAGCTTATTGCCTGTAATATAGCTTTGAATCCAGGCTTGGAATTCATCGCTTGTCGCCAGCTCCTTGAAGTTGCTCGAAGCCGGCTCGCTTTTCTTCTTCTCCACCACAGCGGGTTGTTTAGACGTTTCTTTGCCGTTATTCTTAGCCTTGACGGCTTGGGCGGTTTCGATGCGGGACTGCGTGCGGGAAGCTAAGGTAGATTCAATAATTCGTCCCAGCTCGATTCCGGAGTTGATGCGGTAATCTATAATGTCAGGGCTGTCGTTCAGCAGCTTCATCAGCGCTTGCAGAGCCACCGGGTTCGTTGTCCCTTTGACTAGAATCTCGACGTTAAATAAATAGCCCAATTCGTCATCTTGTTTCTGATGTTGACCGGTTTGATTTTCCATAATTCCCCCACAGTGATTTCAAGTTGGCAGAGAAAGGTCGTCCCTCTTCTGTTGAAAATCCTCAATAATAATAGCACCACTATGACAACAATCATAGCCCAAATTTCAAGAAATTTACACAAATCTATACATCTCATGGATCTTTTGTTTCGTCCTCCCGGAATCAGGGTAAAATAATGACAACTTTTAATTGAAGAAAGCAGGGGATAAGGATGGGCAAATCGGAAGCTACACCGGCAAAGAATACGAAGAAATCCAGCCTGGAGCAGCTGCTGAATGAACAGGTTGCTAACCTAAACGTGCTTTATGTCAAACTGCACAACTACCATTGGTATGTTAAAGGGACGAACTTCTTTCGGCTGCACGCCAAATTTGAGGAGCTATATAATGAAGTTACTGAACAAATGGATGCCATTGCCGAGCGGATGCTCGCACTGAAGTGGAACCCGGCAGCTTCGCTGGAAGAGTATCTGGACCTGGCCACCATTCAGGAGGCAACCGGGAAGGAGGAGCCGCAGGCGATGGTTCAGCATGTGCTTGAGGACCTGGCGACCTTAACGGAGGCGTACAACGAAGGGATTGGTCTCGCGGATCAGGTGGAGGATAACGTCACCAGCGATTTGTTAACCGGTTATCTTGGCAAATGGGAAAAACAGATGTGGATGCTCCGGGCTTACCTGGATTGATAGATCTTCTCTGAGCCAAAGGCAGAGATCACGCATTCCAAGAGGGCTTGGCCGCAAGCGCGGGCCGAGTCCTTTTGCATTGTCTGGGATGACGATATTGCATAACAATGAACATCCGCCGTCATACGTTGCTTATGGATATAAAGTAGGTTAGAATGAAATGAGAATCAGTGAGAATCACTTAGAATTATTCTAATGTGATAATTGTTATGATATAATGGCAAGAACAAGGGCGGCGGCCCTAAGCAAATAACGTTAATTTTCGTGAATGGAAGGAGCAGTTACATGGCAACGCATTTTGTAGTTGAGGGTTTGAAAGCAACAATCGAGGAGAAGGAGATCCTGAAAGGGATTAACCTTGAGATAAAAGGCGGGGAAATCCACGCCATCATGGGACCAAACGGAACCGGGAAAAGTACGCTGGCTTCTGCGCTGATGGGCCATCCGAAGTATGAAGTTACGGATGGTAAAGTGACGCTGAACGGGGAAGACGTGTTGGAGATGGCCGTTGACGAACGCGCCCGCGCTGGGATGTTCCTGGCGATGCAATATCCTAGCGAAATCGCTGGCGTAACGAATGCAGACTTCCTGCGCAGTGCCATTAATGCCCGCCGCGGTGAAGGGAATGAAATTTCCCTGATCAAATTCATTCGTCAAATGGAAGAGCAAATGAAAGTGCTGGAGATGAATCCAGAGTTTGCGCACCGTTATTTGAACGAAGGTTTCTCCGGCGGGGAGAAGAAACGGAACGAAATTTTGCAAATGCTGCTGCTTGATCCGAAGATCGTTATTCTGGACGAAATCGACTCTGGTCTTGACATCGACGCTTTGCGGATCGTGGCTAATGGTGTTAACTCCATGCGCAGCGAAGACCGCGGCTTCTTGATTATTACTCACTATCAACGTCTGTTAAACTACATCAAACCGGACTTCGTTCACGTGATGATGCAAGGCCGTATCGTGAAATCCGGCGGTCCTGAGCTTGCCGAACGCCTGGAAGCGGAAGGTTACGATTGGGTCAAAGAAGAGCTGGGTATCGTGGACGAAACAGTTGGTCAAGAAGCCTAATCGGAAGGAGGAGTAAAGAATGACGACACAAACCGTACTTCCGGTAGAAGCGGAGCAACTCAAACAACTGTCCGCGAAGCGCGGCGAACCGGACTGGCTGACCGACAGCCGGACGAAGGCGCTGCAGCTGGCGGCGGAACTGGAACTGCCCAAATTGGAGAAGACGCGGATTGACCGCTGGGATTTGAGCAACTTCGGAACCCTTGCTGAAGCTCGGGGTGAACATACGCAGCAGTTACCTGACAGCATTCAATCGCTGGTGGAATTGAATGAGCAGAGCAATCTGCTGGTTCAACGGAATGCAGATACTGTATTTACCAAGCTGGCACCGGAGCTGGCAAGCCAAGGCGTGATCTTCACCGATTTGGAGACCGCCGTGCGGGAGCATGGGGATCTGGTGAAGGCGCACCTGCACAGCGTGATCAAGCCGGATGAGAATCGCTTGGCCGCTTTGCATGCAGCTTTGTGGAATGGCGGAGTTTTTCTGTACGTTCCGAAGAACGTGGTGATTGATACGCCGCTGCAAACGATTTTCCTGTTGGATGACGCGAGCTCTTCGTTCACGCCTCACGTTCTGATCGTGGCGGACACGAACAGCCAAGTTACCTACGTGGATAACTATATTTCTGTAAATCTGAATGGAAGCATCGTGCATAACGGTGCAGCCGAAGTGGTGGTGAAGCCGGGCGCCAAAGTCCAATTCGCGACAGTGCACCATTTGGCTGAGCAAGCAACGGATGTGACCTATCGCCGTGCTGTTGTTGAGAATGACGGCAGCATCGAATGGATCATCGGCGAAATGAACAATGGCGATTCGGCGAGTGAGACACTGTCGATCTTGAAAGGGAACGGCTCGAACTCGGATGCGAAGGTCATCGCCGTTGGTTCGGGGAAACAACGTTTGAACTACACGACGAAGGCCGTCCATTATGGGAAGAGCTCGAACAGCCAAATGATTACCCGCGCCGTAATGCGGGAAGAAGCTACTGCGATTATTAACGGGATCACGAAAATCGAGAAAGGTGCCACGAAAGCGGACGGTCAGCAAACTGAGAAAGTGCTCATGCTAAGCCCGAAGGCTCGCGGTGACGCCAACCCGATTCTGCTGATTGACGAAGATGACGTTTCCGCAGGACACGCCGCTTCCGTTGGGCAGGTGAACCCAGAGCAAATTTACTACTTGATGTCCCGCGGGATTACCCGTGCAGAGGCGGAACGCTTGGTCATTTACGGCTTCTTGGCGCCGGTCGTTTCGGATATCCCGCTGGAACCGTTGCAGAAGCAACTGCAAGGTCTAGTGGAAAGGAAGCTGGGACAATGACTATCCATGCTGAAGAGCTGAAGAAGCAATTCCCCATTCTGCAGCAAGAGATAAACGGGCATCCGCTCGTTTATCTCGACAGTGCGGCTTCCTCGCAGAAGCCGACGGTCGTAATTGAAGCGTTAAAGCATTATTACGAATGGGATAATGCGAACGTGCATCGCGGCGTGCATACGCTGGGCAGCCGGGCGACCGATGCTTATGAGAATGCCCGCGAGAAGGTAGCCAGATTTATCGGGGCTGCGCGCCGGGAAGAAATTATTTTTACCCGTGGCACTACGACCTCGCTGAATTTGGTTGCATCCTCTTACGGAGCGGCGAATGTCGGTGAAGGCGACGAAATCGTCATTACTCCGATGGAGCATCATAGCAATTTGATTCCTTGGCAGCAATTGGCGTTGAAGAAGAAAGCTGTATTGAAATATATCCCGCTGCAGCCGGACGGTCATATCGATTTGGCGGATGCGGAGAAGACGATTACTCCCAAGACGAAGATCGTGGCGACCGCCTACGTATCCAACGTCCTGGGCGTTGTTAATCCCGTCAAGGAGCTCGCGGCGATTGCTCATCGCAACGGGGCGGTTATGGTTGTTGACGGCGCGCAGAGCACCCCGCACATGAAGGTTAACGTACAGGAGCTGGATGCTGATTTTTATGCTTTTTCCGGCCACAAAATGTGCGCACCAACTGGAATTGGGGTACTCTATGGAAAGAAGCATCTGCTGGAAGCCATGGAGCCGATCGAATACGGCGGAGAAATGATCGACGATGTCGGATTGTATGAATCAAGCTGGAAGGAGCTTCCGTGGAAATTTGAAGGCGGGACGCCAATTATCGCGGGTGCGGTTGGGTTGGCGGCAGCCATCGATTTCCTTGAAGGCATCGGGCTTGAGGAAATTCACCGGCACGAGGCCAAGCTTGCCACTTATGCGATGAACCGCCTGTCGGAGATCGAAGGACTCACCCTCTACGGACCGCGCGAGCGTGAAGTAGGGCTAATCACCTTCAATCTGCAGGACATTCACCCGCATGATGTTGCGACCGTGCTTGATGCTTCCGGGATCGCCATCCGGGCGGGTCACCACTGCTGCCAGCCGCTGATGCGTTGGCTTGAAGCAAGCGCAACGGCTAGAGCAAGCCTGTATTTATACAATACGGAACAGGATATCGACCGACTGGCGGAAGCTTTAATCCAAACAAAGGAGTATTTTGGGTGATGCAACTAGACGATTTATACCGCCGTGTCATAATGGATCATTATAAAAATCCGCGGAACCGCGGGAAGTTTGAGGAAGGCGCGCTGACGGTCGATTTGAACAATCCGACCTGCGGCGACCGCATTTCCTTGCAGTTGATTGTGGAAGGAGACGTCGTCAAGGACGCCCGCTTTACCGGGGAAGGCTGCTCCATCAGCATGTCGTCGGCTTCGATGATGACTGAGGCCGTCAAAGGACGGACGATCGAGGACGCGATGGAGCTAGCTGGACGGTTCTCCCGGCTGATGATGGGAGAAACGGTGGAGTTTGACGACTATGAAGATCTTGAGGCCTTATCCGGCGTTAGAAAATTTCCTGCCCGCATCAAATGCGCTACGTTAGCTTGGAATGCGCTGAAAAAAGGAATCCAAGCGGAAATCTAATCCCCTGAGGAGGTAGCCGAACATGGCCAAAAAAGCACCGGAATTAGAAGAGTATAAATACGGTTTCCGGGATGAACACAAGGCGATCTTTCAATCCGGTAAAGGCTTGACCCGTGAAATCGTAACGGAAATCTCCCGTATTAAAGGCGAGCCGGAGTGGATGCTTAATTTCCGCCTCAAATCGCTTGAGCAGTTCGAGAAAATGCCGTTGCCGCGTTGGGGCGGAGATTTGAGCGAGCTCGATTTTAACGATATTCAATACTACGTGAAACCATCTGAGAAACAAGGTAAGACGTGGGAAGAAGTCCCGGCAGAAATCAAAGAAACGTTTGATAAGCTGGGGATTCCAGAGGCCGAGCAGAAGTTCCTGGCCGGCGTCTCCGCGCAATACGAGTCGGAGGTCGTATACCATAGCATTCAGAAGGACCTGGAAGATCAAGGGGTTATCTTCATGGATACGGATTCCGCATTGCGTGAGTATCCGGAACTGTTCAAAGAGTACTTCGGTACGGTAGTTCCTGCTGCGGACAACAAGTTTGCGGCTCTGAACAGCGCCGTATGGTCCGGGGGCAGCTTCATTTACGTGCCAAAAGGCGTGAAATGCGAAGTGCCGCTGCAGGCTTATTTCCGGATCAACTCGGAGAACATGGGACAATTTGAACGTACGCTGATCATCGCCGACGAAGGCAGCTTCGTGCATTACACCGAAGGCTGCACGGCGCCGATTTACAGCACGAACTCGCTGCATAGCGCGGTCGTGGAAATCATCGTGAAGAAGGACGCTCGCGTTCGCTACACGACGATCCAGAACTGGGCACCAAACATCTATAACCTGGTTACGAAACGTGCGGTAGCCGAAGAGAACGCAACGATGGAATGGGTTGACGGCAATATCGGCTCGAAGTTGACGATGAAGTACCCAGCCGTTATCTTGAAAGGCCGCGGCGCGAAAGGCAGCGTGCTGTCCATCGCCGTTGCCGGCAAAGGTCAGCTTCAGGATGCCGGTGCGAAAATGATCCACCTGGCGCCGGATACAACGTCGACGATCGTGTCGAAGTCGATTTCCAAACATGGCGGTAAGGTCACTTACCGCGGTCTCGCTTCCTTCGGCCGACAAGCGGAAGGCGCGAAATCGAACATCAAATGCGATACGCTGATTCTCGATAACGAGTCGACGTCGGATACGATCCCATACAACGAGATCATGAACGACAACATCACGCTGGAGCATGAGGCGACCGTATCGAAGGTGTCGGAGGAGCAGCTCTTCTATCTGATGAGCCGCGGTCTGACCGAAGAAGAAGCAACGCAAATGATCGTTATGGGCTTTATCGAGCCGTTCACGAAAGAGCTGCCGATGGAATATGCGGTAGAGATGAACCGCTTGATCAAATTTGAGATGGAAGGCTCGATCGGTTAAAAGTTTAGGCCAAACGAAAGGAGAAGCCCCTGAGCGGGACTTCTCCTTTTTTTTGCGTGGTTGGGCTTTACTGGCGGATCGTTACGCTGGTTCCGATCGGCACGATCCGGGCTAGCTCGATGACGTCCGGGTTATACATTCGGATACACCCGTGTGAAACCTCTTTGCCGATGGAGGAAGGATCATCAGTGCCGTGGATCCCGTAATGGGGCTTGGACAAGCCCATCCAATAGGCGCCAAACGGCCCGCCGGGATTGGGGGCTTTGTTGACGATGGTATACGACCCTACAGGGGTTTGCGTGAGCATGGTTCCGATCCCAACCGGAAACCCACGTACGACGTTGTTGTTATCCAGCAGGTACAGCATGCGATCCGATATATCCACGATGATGCGGTAATTGGGCATGTAGGCGCGCCTCCCGTTGTTTTTTGCTAGTGTATGACGGGTAGGCATAAGTTGGTTGGGCGAATGCGTAAGAGCCGATCGCCAAGGCTTAAGGCAAAATAAAACCCGGGTCCTGTGCAGGCCCGGGAGAATTCCGTATTAGAGATATACTTCTGCGATTGAGGTTTCGCGTTCTTTGGACAGGTCGACAAATCGGGAATCCGTCTTGACCAGCGGACGGAAGAAGTCCGTTTGATTCGTCATGACGATAGAACCGATCTCGCCGGTGCTCAGCATCACTTTCTTGCCGATGAAGTTCGGCAACAGATGACGGATCAATGCTTGCGTTGGCTCCGGGCTCAACTGGCCGAAGCTAAGGCTGTTTAACTCGCGCAGCACGGACAGCAGCTCCTGCTTCGAGCGGTAGACCCGGTTGGAGGTCATCGCCGCATACACGTCTGCAACCGCGGCGATCTTGGCGAACGGATGGATATCCTTGCTTGTTAAGCCATGCGGATAACCGCTGCCGTCCTCCCGTTCGTGATGCTGCAGCGCCACCAAGGCCGAAAGCTCGTCTCCGGTAGAATTGAGAATAATGTCATGACCGTATTCGGAATGACGCTTCACTTCTTCGAATTCCTCCGGCGTCAGCTTGCCGGGCTTGGATAAAATGCTCTGTGGGACCTTGCTCTTGCCGATATCGATCAAGTAGCCGGCTTTCCCAGCCTTGTAGGCTTCTTCCTTAGGATACCCTAACCAGGAGGCGATATAATAACTGAGCATGCCGACTTGCATGGAATGATGGTAAGTATAATTGTCACCGTCACCAATCATCAGCAATAAAGAGACGACGTCCTTCTGGTTATCCAGTTCTGAGATCATCGGCTCTAACAGCTTGTCCACTTTCGCTTCGTCGATCGTCCCGTTCGTTAGCGCTTTCAGGAACAGTTCCTCGAAACCGTCAACGGCTTCATCCATATATGGCTTGGCCCGGAAGGCAGGATCCGAAGGGAATTCGGCGTCTAAGGTTTGCGGTTCGATATCTACGTAGTCGATCCCATGCTGCATTAGCTTAACGATGGAATCGCTGCTCAATTCACAGCCTTTCTGCAAAACAAAAACGCCGAAATGATTAAATACGTCATGTTGGAGACGGTCGCCTGGACTGAGCTCCATAATATGTACTTTCAAAGACGATGACACCTCGTAATCTTCCTGTTTTTCTTAATCATATCAGGAAACAAATGGGTTGACAACGAAATTGTTAGGTTTGTCAATCACCCGAAAGGAGGTGTTCTCCCGGTACACGAGGGTCCCACGGACCAAGTCCATGGCCCTTCCACTCCGAACCGTCTTCCCAGATTTCCTTTTTCCAGATCGGGACAATCTGCTTAAGACGTTCAATCGCGTAGCGGCTGGCCTCGTAGCATCCGGCCCGGTGAGGTGCCGATACGGCGATGACGACACTGATTTCCGCGATATCCACGCGACCGATCCGGTGGCTAATCGCACAGCGGGTTCCTGGCCAGCGCTCCGTGATCTCGGCGCCGATTTGGCGCAGCTTGGCTAAGGCCATCGGCACATAGGCTTCGTATTCGAGATGGACGGTCCGTTGACCTTGCGTCCATTCCCGGGTAGTCCCGGTGAACGTTAGAACGGCGCCATGGTCGGGGGTGATAACCTTAGCCGTGATCTCCTCCACGGACAGCGGTTCTTCCGTGATGATGTACAGTTGATCGTCCGCCGGATCCGAAGCATCGTTCGAACTCCATTCTCCGCCGGATACCGGCGGGATCAGTGCGATCTCGTCCTCCGCATGGATGGGCGTATCGCCTGCAGCGTACTCCTGATTTACCGCAACGAAGGAGGCGGAAATCAGCGCAGCTGCTGAGGGATAAGCCTCAGCTAACGCTTCCTTTAACGAGGCTGCTGTAATTGGACGTTCTGGATAAGGGTATGCAAAGCTTAAGGTTGACGTACCGATCCGGTCCGCCAACCCGGCAAAAAGAGCAATTTGAATATTCATAGGAGTCTCCTCGGAATAGTTTGTAAGTAATATACATTATAACAAGACAACGATCAATTTTAAGGTATATAATACACATTGAACTCTAAAATTTAGAATAAGCCGAATAGATTGAGAGGGCAAGGAGGTAGTGCTTATGCCGGAGACGAACCAGGAAACGTTAACGATACTCTACACCAACGATATTCACAGCCATTTTGAAACGATGGGGCGCATCGCGGCGATGATTGATGAGTTGCGTGCCGAGGCGCCGGCTTCTACGCTCCTTCTCGATATCGGCGACCATATGGACCGGGCGGCGATCGAAACCGAAGGCACCTTAGGACAGGCCAATGTGGACGTGCTGAACCTAACGGGATACGATGCGGTAACGATCGGCAATAATGAAGGGCTGACCTTTACGCCGGAAATGTTGGGCCAGGCCTACGCCGGCCTGCACAGCTCCGTCGTTTGCGGAAATATCGTAGAGATGCGGACGGGACGGCCCCCAGCGTGGATGCAGAGCCGTCTGGTCGTGCACAAGCAGGGGTTTAAGATTGGGCTGGTGGCTGCGACGGCTGCGTTTGCTGAGTTCTATGAGCTGCTGGGCTTGGAATCCCTGAATCCGCTGGAAACGATCGCCAGGGATGTAATTCAGCTGCGCGATGAGGTGGATCTGGTCATTGTGATGTCCCATTTAGGCCTGCCGATGGATCAGCAGCTGGCCGAGACGGTACCGGGCATCGACCTGATCATCGGCGGGCATACCCATCATTTGCTGGAGGAGCCGCTGCGCATCGGATCAACGATGGTTACGGCTGCAGGGAAGTTCGGTAACTACTTAGGGAAGGTTGTTGTTCTCCGGGAGGCCGTAACCGGACGGTTATCGATGGACGGGGTTTGCCTGCCTGTCCGGGAAGGGCCGAAGCTGGAGCAGGTGGAGACGGCCATCGCCTTGCAGAGAGAAGCAGCAAAGCTCCGGTTGAATCGCACGGTTGCGGTGACGGATCGCGAGCTGCCGGTGTCCTACGAGGCAGAATCTCCGTTTGGCAATCTGCTGGCTCAAGCGGTGCGCCGTCATACCAACAGCGAATTTTCTCTGGTGAACAGCGGTCAGTTGCTCGCTAGCCTGCCGGCTGGAGAGATCAGCGAAGGAATGCTGCATGAACGTTGCCCTTCGCCGATTAACCCTTGTACGATGCGGCTGTCTGGGGAAGATATTTTGGCAAGTCTGGAGGAATCGCTGCTTGAGGAGAAGAGGGGTAAATTCATTATGGGATTTGGCTTTCGGGGAAAGGTGCTTGGCGGCATTTGCGTTGACGGATTGGAGATTGAATACAACCCTGACGCTCCCCCTTTCGAGCGGATCATCCGGGCAAGCGTTGCGGGCAAGCCATTGCGGAGCGACCAGACGTATCTCGTAGGCACGCTGGATATGTTCACCTTTGGCGTCGGTTATGAACGATTAAAGCGGGGGACGGAGAAGCGTTATATGCTCCCTGAATTTTTGCGCGATCTGCTCCGCTTTGAACTGCAGACGGCCGGCGCAGTGGATACCTGTTTTCAATCCCGGTGGAAAAAAGTAGAATAACTATAGCGCGAAGTCACACTCGATCAGGAGGAACGAATGAGTCTTATTGTCTCGATTATTTTAGCCATTGTGGAAGGTTTAACCGAGTTTATTCCGGTCTCGTCGACGGGACACATGATATTAACTGCCAAGCTGATGGGATACGATGATCAGTCGCCGGAGATGAAGACCTTTGAAATCGTCATTCAGCTTGGGGCGATCCTTGCCATGGCCTGGGTTTACCGGGAACGGATCTTAAATCTGCTTGGCTTAAGCAAAAAAATAACGGTCGTTGACCTGAACGCCCCGAAGGGCCGTCTTAATTTAATCCATATTCTGCTGGGGATTGTGCCGGCGCTGGCTGTCGGATTTTTCTTCCGCGATTTTATCAAAGGCCTGTTCAGCTCGCAGACGGTATTATGGGCGCTTGTCGTTGGCGGCTTATTCATGATCTTCGCCGAATGGTTTAATAAGAACAAAGCGGTGGTTACTGCGCAAGAAATGGATCAGCTGACCTATAAACAAGCGCTTCTGATCGGGTTGTATCAGTGTATCTCCGTGCTCTGGCCCGGCTTCTCCCGGTCCGGCTCGACGATTGCCGGCGGGATGCTGAGCGGTGCCAGCTACAAAGCGGCTGCCGACTTCTCGTTCCTTATTGCCATCCCGATCATGTGTGCGGTGTCCGCTTACGAAATGCTGGATTCGTACCGCTATTTGACGTCCGAAACGATCGGGTATTTCTTGATCGGTTTTGTGGTTGCTTTTGTTGTGGCCTATGTGGTCGTACTGGCGTTCTTAAAGCTCATCCAAAAGGTGCAGCTTCGCCATTTTGCTTATTATCGGTTTGTTTTGGCCGCCTTGTTCTGGATCTTTATTATGCGTTAATACACTTCAAGGGCGGGCAGTATTTCAAGCTGGAATGAAATCCAGGAAAAAGATTTATAATGAGGACGGGAGAAACGTCATCTTACGACAGTAGATATGTCCGCTTTCGCACTCCATCCGGATTGCGGGAGCGGACGGAATAGAAATGGTGGTAGTGGATAATGAGAAAACAGACGATAACGATAAATGAAGGCATTCGGCCGATCAGCCCGAGTTATGATCCATGGGACCCGATTTTGTCCCTGCGGGAGTTTGGTCGTCATGCCTTAACCAGCGTCGAGCTGACGGTAACGAATTTATGCAATATGCGTTGCGAGCACTGCGCGGTTGGCGACAGTCTCGTGCTGAAGGAACCCGAGCAGCTTCCGCTGCCGCTGATTCTGAAGGCGCTGGATGAAGTTGAACATTTGCAGACGATTAGTATCACGGGCGGCGAGCCGACATTTCGGCGCCAAACCGTGGAGGAGAAAATTATCCCGCTGCTGAAATACGCCAAGGAGCGCGGGATTCGTTCGCAAATCAATTCCAATCTGACATTAGACTATGAACGTTACGAGAAGCTGCTTCCTTATTTGGATGTGATGCACATCTCGTTTAACTATACAAGCGAACGCGATTTCCATGAGATCGGATTCGCTCGCAGCGGACACCCGGTCAAGCCGGAGGTCGCTTATAAAATGTACGAGACGATGATTGAGAACACACGCAAACTCAGCGAAGCGGGCATGTTCGTGTCTGCCGAGTCGATGATTAACTATCGGACGCACCGCAAACTGCCGGAGATTCATCGCATGATCGTAGAAATGGGCTGCAAAAGACATGAGGTCCATCCGATGTATGCGGCCGATTTTGCCGAAGGGTTGCCTGTGCTGGCGTTAAGCGATATGCGAGCGGCGATCCACTCGCTGCTGGACGCTCGGGATCCGGACGTATGGATGCTGTTCGGAACGCTGCCTTTCTTTGCTTGTAACGGGAATGAAGAAGACTTGCAGCTGCTGCGCAGGCTGCGGAAAGAGCCTAACGTGACCGTTCGCAATGATCCGGATGGACGTAACCGCGTAAATGTGAATATGTTCACCGGGGATGTCTTTGTAACGGATTTTGCTGCCATCCCGGCCTTTGGCAATGTGCGGGAAGGGAAGCTGGACGAGATCTTCAGCCGCTGGCTGACGGAGCATCCATTAAACCAGAAGGTCAACTGCCACTGCGATGCGGCTGGTTGCTGCGGCCCGAATCTCTTGGTTGCGGACATGTATTATCAAGATACGGATTTTAAATCGCGTAAAGCGGCTGCTCTATAAGTAGAACTAAACTAGAAAAGAGGCGTATGACATGCCGGTAGCCCTCGATGCTCATACCAATTTTGAAATCGGCAAGCTGATATGGAACTTACTGATCGTCCTAATTCTCGTCTTCTTAAACGGATTCTTTGTGGCTGCCGAATTTTCGCTCGTGAAGGTTCGCCAATCCCGGCTGACTCAACTGGCCCGGGAGGGCAACCGCCGGGCGAATTACGCACTGAAGGTCAATAAGCGGCTCGACACCTACTTGTCGGCGACACAGCTTGGCATCACGCTGGCATCGCTGGGGCTCGGGTGGGTCGGAGAACCTGCGGTGTCCGAGCTTTTAATTGAACCGCTGATGCATAAGATGGGCGCAACCGATCCCACTCTGATCTCCACGGTCTCGGTGGCGGTCGGTTTTGCGATCATTACGTTTTTACATATTGTGATGGGGGAGCTGGCTCCAAAATCGCTGGCGATCCAAAAGTCGGAAGCGGCGTCCTTATGGCTGTCTTGGCCGTTGTTGATGTTTTATCGCTTATTCCTTCCCGTGATCTGGCTCTTGAATACAGCGGCAAACGGCGCGCTCCGGCTGATTGGAATTGAACCGGCCAGTGAGAGCGAGGCGGCGCATTCCGAGGAAGAAATTCGCATTCTCATGGATCAAAGCGCCAAAAGCGGCGTCATCGATAAAGATGAAATGAAGCTGGTGGACAATATTTTCGACTTCTCCGACATGCTGGCCCGTGAGGTCATGCTGCCGCGGACGGATATGGATTGCTTGTACACGAATTTGAGCTGGGAAGATAATATGAAAATCGTAGCCAACACGAAGCACTCCCGCTATCCGGTTGCCGTCGAGGATAAGGATCAGATCATCGGGTTCGTACATATTACCGACCTGCTGCTGCCCGATTCGGAGAAGCCGCTTCGTTTGGAGGAGATGGTTCGCCCGATCCTGAACGTGCCGGAGTCGATGGAAATCAGCCAGGTGCTTCGCTTGATGCAGAAGAAGCATTCTCAAGTAACGCTTGTCGTCGATGAATACGGCGGAACGGCCGGACTGCTGACCGCGGAAGAAATTCTCGAGGAGATCGTTGGCGATCTCCATGACGAGTTCGAGGATGAACGTCCGGATATCGAGAAAATAACGGATGATGTCTATTCGGTGGACGGCCGCTTGTTGATCGAAGAAGTCAATGAACTGGTCGGCAGCGACATTGAAGACGAGGAAGTGGACTCCATCGGTGGCTGGTTGTTTAAGGAGTTGGAAGGCACCCCGGCCAAAGGCAAAAGAAAACAGGTTGACCGCTTCTTATTCGAGGTTGAGGAAGCCAGCCGATTGCGCATCACGCGCGTGAAGGTCATCCGCCTCGTTGTCGAGGAGCCGGAAGAGGAAATCGAAGAGGAATAAAGCCGGACAAGCTTCATCCGGCTGCATAACGCTGTCCCTGGGATTTAGGGGCGGCGTTTATTTTTTTGTAAAAATACGTCTCTTCTGGTTCATTATTTGGGCGATTGTCATATGTTATAGGTAGGATGCAGGGAAAATTTGGTGGCTTGCCTGCATGACCAATGCTTGAAGTAAGGAGGAAGTTTCTTTGAACCATCCTCAAGAACGTGTGTGGACCCCGTATATTGGCCCATTCGATCCGTGTCCGCCGATCACGCAAAAAACCTACAGCACCCCTCCGCAGCTGTTTATCCACTTTCAACCTCCGAATTTGCCGCAGTTTAGCCCGATGGACGCCCTGAGACACGGTACGTTATGGCCGGCTTTGTACAGCCCTTATGAATCCAAATGGGGAAAAGGACGGTGATCCCATGTCGACAAATCCCAACAACCAACCGTTCGATCAGGAGTTTTACGAGAAGCTTGAGAAGCTGCAGGCGCTGGACTTCGCGCTGGTAGAGCTGAATTTGTATCTGGATACGCATCCGGATGATCTTGCCGCGATCCAGCAATTTAATCAGCTGACCCAGGAGCGGACGCAGCACGCAAATCATTTTCAACAGTTGTATGGCCCGCTGCAAAACTTCGGGCGCGCGTATTCGAAATTCCCGTGGGAATGGTCGAAAAGCCCTTGGCCGTGGCAGGTTTAGCTTTCCTGCCTTCCATCCGTGACGGGAAGCTAAAGGAGGTTAAACAGGAATTATGTGGGTGTATGAGAAAAAGCTGCAATACCCGGTACGCGTCAGCAAATGCGATCCGCGGATGGCGAAACTGCTGATCGAGCAGTACGGCGGCGCTGATGGGGAGCTGGCAGCAGCGCTGCGTTATCTGAATCAGAGATATACGATTCCCGACAAGGTGATCGGGCTCCTGAACGACATTGGGACAGAAGAATTCGCCCATCTTGAAATGATCGCCACGATGGTCTACAAGCTGACCAAAGACGCGACGCCGGAGATGCTGAAGGCGGCCGGGATGGATCCGTATTATGTGAACCACGACAAGGCGCTCTTTTACGAGAACGCGGGCGGGGTGCCTTTTACGGCGACGTACATCCAGGCGAAAGGCGATCCGATCGCCGACCTGTACGAGGACATCGCAGCCGAGGAGAAGGCGCGGGCTACATATCAGTGGCTCATCGACATGACCGACGACGTGGATATCCAGGACAGCCTGAAGTTCCTGCGCGAACGCGAAATCGTGCACAGCTTGCGGTTCCGTGAAGCGGTAGAAATTCTGAAAGAGGATCGGGAGCATAAGAAATTCTTCTAATTTTTGAAATGAACTTATTTTATCGTTGAAGGGGATCTGATCATGGCCAAAAATAAACGTGGAAAATCGCTTTGGAACTTACCTTCGCGCGGTCGTGGAACGTGTCCAGTGTGCGGAAGCACGCGAATCAAGCTGCTGTATGTCATAAACACAAGTGCAGGGCAACAGCTGAAAGTCTGCAAGAATTGCTCGAACGCCTCGCAGGCAAGAATTGATGCAGCAGGCCAGCAGGCGGGTTGAGTTAAGGAGTCAGTAGGGTACGAGGTAACAGGAGAGAAACGGCGAATTTCCGCTTCTCTCCTGTTTACGTTACCGCATTCTTTCAGGGTCTATGATTCTTCTTCTAGCTAATGTCTGTTACTCCTTGCATCGTTTGAAGATATCAATAAAGAAGTAATACAGAATTCAGTGTAAATAGAACCCCGAGTATTAAAAATAAGTTTCGAAGTTTATGTCTATTTCTCATCAAATACATATTGCTGGTTTTTTGGCCCACAGCAGGGCTATAGATATTTTAAGCATTCCAAGCATAATAAGTCCACTCTAGGTTTTTAACTTTTTTGATCTTGAATCAATTTCCACATTTGATTTGGAAGCGAGTGTGAGAAATAAGGCCTTTTTTTACCGCTAAACAGCAACGCAACGGACTCCATACCTCGATAAGCTGGGGGAAACCCGCTGAATTTTATTTTTGATCTGAAAACCAATAATATAGAATAGAGATCTTTTTTATTCGACGAATTATACAAAGTGAGGTGATGATGAGAATGAATTTGCTGGAGAGATGGACGCGCGGAGCGAAATTTGTTTTGATTCTGCTGGCCATCGTGTATGTGTTCTCCTTAGTGAGGCCGTTTTTTCGCCCAATGGAGGCCGTCATCGGGGCCCTTTTGATTCCGCTCCTGCTGTCCGGTTTCTTTTACTATTTGCTCCGCCCTGTGGTCCAGTACATGGAAAAGCATAAGATTCGTCGGTCCTTGGCGATCCTTATCCTCTATGTCGTTATGGCGATCTTGGCCATGGCCTTTATCGCGGTGGTCTGGCCGATGTTGCAAGCCCAACTGATCAATTTAGTGCAAAACATCCCCCAATTTATAAGCTTGCTTGAAGAGCGACTAAAGGAATGGGGAGAATTGCCTTTCCTTGCGTCCATTTTTCCTTCCGATTCCGGATTAGCCGACAATTTCTCGGAATACTTAAGCCAGGGAATCTCCTTCTTGACGAATTACTTGAGCGGTTTCTTCTCTTTCTTGTCCCAGTTCGCGATCGTGATGTTTACGTTCCCGATCCTGCTCTACTACATGCTCAAGGAAGGGCATCGCTTCAAACGCAGCCTGGTCAAGCTCTCGCCCATCCGTTATCGGAAAGAAGTGTATCGCGCTGCCATTGAAATGGACAAGGCGCTGAACGATTATATTATCGGCCGGGTGATCGTAAACGCAGCGTTGGGCGTACTGATGTTTATCGGCTTCCTGATCATTGGACTGCCGTATGCGCTGTTGTTGACGACGATTGCGGTTATTATGAATTTCATCCCTTTGTTTGGGGCGATTATCTCCGCCATTCCCATTGTCATTATCGGGCTCATCGAGTCTCCGTCTACCGGCATTTGGGCGTTGGTCATCATTTTGTTGGCGCAGCAGATTCAGGATAATGTGATCTCACCCTACGTGTTCGGAAAAAAGCTGGACATCCATCCGGTGACGACCATTTTGCTCGTTTTGGGAAGCGGCAATTGGTTTGGCATCATTGGGATGCTGATCGTCATCCCGGTGTATATGCTGTTAAAAATTGCCTGGAAGCGGATTTACAAGCTGTTCCTCCGGTCGCAATGGGAAACATTGTGAGGATTATGCTATAATTGGATTGTTCAGAAAGGAACAAGCAATCGAATACTAGGTAGCGAAAGGGTGCCGATAATGAAACGCAATACCATCTTGGCGGCGGCCGGGTTCATTGTGGTTGCCGCGTTGGGAAGTTATTTTCTTATCACGGGACAAGCCGATAAGCAAACGGAATCAAAAGCTCTAGACGCTCAGAGCATCAAGCAGATGGTTCATGACTACAGCGTGGGTAAACTCACCGCTAAGTCTGCTTCGATTACGTCCAGCCATTTGATCGTGGACGGGGATACGGCGGACTCGAAGACGTATGAACTGCCGAAGGACGAATTTTTCGTCTCGATCGCGCCTTACGAGAATCAGACACATCCTTGCGAGATTCATAGCTTGACCGGATGCCGCGGCGAGATGACGGAGCAAGAGTTTCAAGTCAACGTCACCGATGCGAATGGGAATACCGTGTTGGACCAAAAGATGACGTCCCAGGCGAACGGATTTATCGACTTGTGGCTGCCTCGCAATCAAACCTACCGGATTCAAGTCAGTCATGACGGTAAAACCGCCGAGTCGGAAATCTCCACATTTGATGGAGATCAAACCTGCATTACTTCGTTGCAGCTCAGCTAGTGCTAAACGTATAAAAATGACGGACCCTCATCAGAAGGGTCCTTTTTTTTGGATCGATAATTAGAACAAGAGGATTGCGCCGCCCAGCATCGGGGTGAGCACCATGCACGTTTTTAGCCAAGCCGCAGGCACGCGCTTCGTGAGCTTGGCTCCAATATACGCGCCGGTCATCGTGCCGATGACAACGGTGGCGAGCAATTGTACATCCAGGTACCCGATGGTAATGTAACCGGCCCCTCCGGCGAGGGCAATTGGCATAATGACCAGCATGGTTGTTCCGGCGGCGTATCGCATGGACATTCCAAGGAGCAGCATCAGCCCCAGTTGGATAAAGGGGGTCGACCCGATTCCGAACAGCCCCGATAAAGCGCCGGTAATGAAGCCAACGAGCGGTGCATTCACCCCAAAGCGCCAGCCTTTGCCGGATGAGGCGTCCATGATCTCGGGCGTCTTCGGCCGCCGGGAGACATAGGCCATTCGAAACCACAGGGCGAATCCGGAAGCGAACAGCATCCCGGAGGTCAAATATCCCAGCTGATCTTCGGGGATCAGGGATGACCAGCCCGAGCTGATCCACGCTCCCGCTGCAACGGTTAAGCCGACGACCACCCCGGGCCGCAGCTTCATATTCCCTTCCCGGTAATGGCTGATCGAACCGGAGAAAGGTTATCGCGGCGTTCGAGGAGAATTTTGCTACTGGTCATTTTACGTTAGCTTACCGAATTTTGTTGGTGTTGTTCCTGGTTTTTCAACCTTGGCTTGGAGTTGACCATTTTGGGAACGAGATCGATCTCGCTTCTTTTTCATGCTCATTTTATCTTGCAGTACCCAGCTGATCGTGATGTACTTCCTAGACGAAGTGTGATGAAAATTATACAATACGGGAAGTTAACAACAAGCTGCGTGAACTTTCAAATGAGGTGAAATGATGCAACGAACACAGAAATGGAGCAAACGGGCCGTGATCTTAGGCTTGACGGCAATGCTGATGACCCTCCTCTCCGGCTGCGGGGGAAATGCAGGGAACAAGGAGAAACCAACGGCCGCGGAGCCGGCCTCGAAACAATATTATATTTTTGATACGGTGGTTAACATCAAATTGTATGATGACCCGAAGGCTGAGGAACATTTGGATCATATCGATACGATGCTAAAAACCTTGGATCAGGAGTTAAGCCGGACCTTGGAGACGAGCCAGCTCTACAAAGTAAATCAGGAAGCCGGCAAACAGGCGGTTGAAGTGTCGGAGGATACGATGAAGGTGCTGAAACGCTCGCTTGATTACGCCAAAGAGACGAACGGGCTGTTTGATCCGACGGTCGGCGGGCTGGTGGATCTTTGGGATATCGGCCATGAAGGAGCCCATGTTCCGGCTCCGGAGGATTTGCAGCGGGAACTTAGCCTGGTGGGATATCAAGACGTAGTGGTCGACGAAGCCAAGCGCACCGTCTTTCTGAAACGGCCTGGGATGGTGCTGGATCTCGGCGGCATCGGCAAAGGGTATGCGGCGGACGAGGTTGCGGCCTATTTGCGGGCGGAAGGCGTCAAGAGCGCGCTTGTCGACCTCGGCGGCAGCAGCATCATCGTGATTGGAAACAAGCCTAATGGAGACAGCTGGAACGTCGGTCTACAAGATCCGGATAGCTCGCGGGGCACGACCATGGGAACGATCCGTTTAAGCGACCAAGTCATTGATACTTCCGGAATCTATGAACGTTACTTTATCGAGGACGATGTGATGTATCACCATATCCTGGATCCGAGAACCGGCGTGCCGGCGCAAAATAATCTAAAGAGCGTCACGATTCTGGCGGATAACGCAACGGACGCGGACGCGCTGTCGACCTTCGTTTATGTGATGGGCCTGGAGGAAGGGCTGCAATACATCGAGGACTTGAATGACGGGACGGAAGCGATGTTTATAACAAAAGACAACAAAATTTACGTCACGTCCGGTATCAAAAATTCGTTTAAGGTGACAGATCCGCAGTACACGCTGGTTGAATAATAGAAGGCTAAGGACGTTCAAGCGATTGGACGTCTTTCTTGTCTTATTTGCTTATCAGACGCTGTCTGAAGGATATTGGCATAGGGATCTGGGAACGTCAGCACCTCAAACAGAACGTCTCTTAGTAGGAAAAATAAGATTTTCCACATCCCCCAAAAGACTAGAAGGATCACTACCCATTTCTTGATGGACTTCATACTAGGTATCTCCGATGATAAATTTCAGTGTGTTTCGCCAGACGTTCTTTCTTCCTTTATACTAAAACGAAAGAGGTAAGGAGTTGGTTTCGATGAAATTGATGTTGATTTCGGATATCCACGGGTCAAGCGCTTGGCTGGATCGGGCGATGGCCAAAGCGGCAGAGGAGCAGCCCGATCAAATGATCATGCTGGGGGATTTCCTGTATCATGGGCCGCGAAATCCGCTGCCTGACGGATACGATCCGAAGCAGGTCGCGGCAACGCTTAACGAGCATAAGCATAACCTGATCGCTGTTCGCGGGAACTGCGATGCGGAAGTGGATCAAATGCTGCTGGAATTTCCGATGATGGCGGATTATGCCATGCTCTACTTGGAAGGACGTCGTATTTACGTCACGCATGGGCACGGATACAGCATCGAGCAGCTTCCGCCGCTAGCGCCGGGTGACGTGTTTATTCAAGGACATACGCATGTGCCGGTGGCCGACATCAAAGACGGCATTTATGTTCTGAACCCGGGGTCCATCGCCTTGCCGAAGGAGAATTTCCCTAATTCCTATGGCATTTTGAAGGCAGGGGCGTTTATCGTTAAGGATTTTGCCGGGGAGATCATCAAACGGATTGAGTTTGCTCCATGACAAACGAACGGGTCGAACAGCAGCTGCGCACCCTCCCGGCCGCGCCGGGGGTGTACTTGATGAAGGACGCGGCGGGAGGCGTCATTTATGTCGGCAAGTCGAAGAACTTGCAGCAAAGAGTGCGCTCTTATTTTCATGCCTCCCGTCACCGCTCCAAGAAGGTCGAGAGATTGGCGCATAACGTCAAGGATTTGGAGATCCTCAGGACCGACACCGAATTCGAAGCACTGATGCTGGAGTGCCGGCTGATTCGAGAACTGAAGCCGATGTATAACAAAAAGATGAAGAGTCCGCACGGTTATGTCTATTTGGTGATCCGCGACACGGACGGGATTTGGGACCTGGAGGTCGTCGATGTGCCGGAGGCCCCGGGAATCCGCCAAGTTTACGGACCTTATTCGGCGAGCCGACATTCTGTGGAGGCGGCAGTCCGGAGCGTTCGCGAAGCCTTGCGTATCGCTTGCAGCCGTCCCCGTTCCGCTCCCACTGGAGTACCCTGTTTGAACCATTCGCTGGGCTTATGTCTCGGCGCATGTTTGGGCGGGGAGGCGGTTGAACTCAACAACTGCGTGATGAACCGCTTTGCTGCGCTGCTGGATGGCTCGGATTCCAGCCTCCGGGAAGAGTTGGAGGGACGAATGCGGGACTCTTCCGAACGGGTTGATTTTGAAGCCGCAGCCAAACTCAGGGATGCCCTTCATGCCATCGATCTGTTTGCGAGACAAGAGGAGATCGCCGGATTTGTTGAGCAGAACGGGAATTTCGTGGTCCTGGAACGTTGGAGTGAGCGGAAGGCCAAGTGGTTCATATTGCGGCGAAATACGATCCTGTATAGCCGGAAGGTTGAAATTTCAGAAGGAAGCTCCCGAGCCTCTCTGTCTCTGAAAATGGCGGAGAAGGCATTGGCCTGTCTAAGCCATAGCTCTCCTCCCCTGACGGGCAAACCTACCCGAGATGAAATAGATGAGGCTCGGATCATCTACCGTTATTTACAAAGCAGTGAGTGCCGCTTCGCGCGGATTCCACAGGCATGGATTGAAGCCGCAGTTACGGCCCGGATCGCACATCTGCTAGAAGCGATCATCTGAAAGAATCGATGAAATGATCTTTCTATTGACGGCGCTTACAATAATAGTTTATGTTTAAAAAGGAAATATAAACCATTATTGTAATAAAGGAGGATTTGTGATGATCATGATCCGACCCAATGCTGTCCGTGACATCCAGAGAATACTCCGCACTTTCCTACTCTGTATGATTCTTGCTGCTTTGACCTTAAGTAACTCCATGTTTGTTCCTTCTGCCCAAGCCGCAGAGGGAGATTCCGGCATGAATGTGTCGAGAATTGAGCAAAGCGGTTTCCTGAAAGCCAACGGTACGGTGCTGCGGGACAACTACGGCACAGGCAATATCGTCAATCTGCGGGGGACCAACCTAGGCGGTTGGTTGTTGCAGGAGAGCTGGATGTCACCGCTTGGCGTGAAGGACGAATGGACGCTGCGTGAAACGTTGACGAGCCTGCATGGCGCGCAAACGGCGGAAAGCCTGATCAAAACGTATCAAGACGCTTGGCTGACTACGCGGGATTTGGACAATATCAAAAACATGGGGATGAATATGGTCCGCGTGCCTATTCTGTACCTGGAGCTGATGGACAAGTACGGCAATTGGAAGGCGGATCCGTGGAGCAAGCTGGATTGGCTCGTCCGCGAAGCGGGGAATCGGGGCATTTACGTTCTGCTGGATCTGCACGGTACGTTTGGGGCCCAGAACACCTTCGATAACTCGGGCGAGGTCAACTCGGATCCGCAGCTGTGGAAGAACCAGCAGTATCAGGATCGTACCGTCCGGTTGTGGGAAGGGATTGCAGCCCATTTTAAAGGCAATCCGACCGTGGCAGGTTACGATCTGTTAAATGAACCTGACCGGGTGAGCAAGGAGCAGTTGAACGCTTTTTATGACCGACTCTATAAGGCGATCCGCGCAATCGATCCCGATCATACGATCTTCATCGAAGCGGCCTGGAACTGGAACCAGCTCTATGACCCGGATACGTTTGGTTGGACTAACGTGGTGTACGAGATGCACTATTACGCGATGGCCGGCAACGAGGCTTCTGATTGGAATGTGCAGAACAATCTGGTGAACACCGCTTTGCAAGGACTGCGCGATCACCAAGCCCGGTGGAACGTGCCGGTGTATGTCGGAGAATTTTGCCTGTTTGATTTTACCGATCTGTGGGAGAAGTTCTTGGCTGGAATGAACGCCTCCAATATCTCTTGGACGAACTGGACGTATAAGGTCAGCTCGAACTACGGGAACTGGGGTTACTTCAACAACAACCCAAATCCGGTGCCAAACATCTTAAGAGACAGCCCGGCGACGATCGCCGCTAAATGGAGCAAATTTAATACTGAGAATTTTCGGCCAAACACCACACTGCAAAATTTGGTGAAAAAATATACGACCGGGTCAACCCCGCCTCCTACGCCTACCGGGTTCGTTTATTTGATTTCGGAAGCGAATAAGAAGATCGTCAGCGCGGAGAACGCCGGCAGCGCTCCGCTGGTCGCAAATCGCGATACAGCCCAGGATTGGGAGCTGTTCGAAATCATCAACAACAATGATGGAACGATTTCGTTGAAATCCAAAATCAATGGAAAATACGTCACCGCGGACTTGAACGACGGCGGCAAGCTGATTGCCCGCGGCGAGAGCATTCAACTATGGGAGAAGTTCCGGAAGGAACAGCTGGCCGACGGGACGATCGCCTTGTTCGCCTTGGCCAATGACAAGTACGTGACAGTGGAATTGAATAACGGAGCTGGACTGGTGGCTAACCGGGATCAGGTTGGGGGCGCTTGGGAAGCCTTTTGGCTGATTACCCAGTAATGGCAGCCGAAGCTCAGACAAAGGCAACGGGGAAGTGTATACGTCCCCGTTGTCTTTTTTAAGATATCAGAAAGTATAAACTTCGGGGCATTGGCATCCTGATATCGCAAGAAAAACTTCCGCTAAACGCGGTCTGTCTACTTTGAATGTACGTCGATAGACGTTTTTCTTATGCAAACTTCCGGACGGGATTCATTGATAAAATTTGCTTAAATTGGGAATAACATATCCACACTCTTTGGTGAAAGGAGGAAATCCCTTGCAGATCAAGGAACGCCTTCATTCTTCAGTCGATGAGAACATCGCATTATTCAAACGGATATTTCCCGGCGATTCCACTATTAAATTCCGTAAATTTCAACATCGAGGTCAGTGGAAAAGTCGGTGATTGGGCCACCCTAGGGGTTTACCGAAACGTTGATTACCAATTTGTCGACCGCCCCGGTCATGGAATTGTTTGATTTCGCCGATACGGTGAATACACCTGGCATTAGCAGCATACTCCCGATGATTAGCCTGAAGGATCATCAGCGGTCGAAATCCGGGTCAATACGCACACCGTAATTGGGACTTTTGATTACGTATTTAGCCAACTCGTTGTACAACAACATTATGGAGATGTGGGATTTTGCAATGAAGACCTATGACTTCTACGAATTTCCATTTCAGGTTATTTTTCCAATCTTGTTGCTGCTGGGGGCCGAGATCAAGAGACGTTGGGGAACTCGGGCGAAATTAGGATCATGCTTCGGTTTACAAGGAATGCTGATTGACATATCATGAGGCTATATCATACATACGGAAGGAATGTGGAGATGGAGAGACAGGCTGTCAAGCTTTCTAGGCCGGAAGCGATGATCTTTGACATGGACGGGACGTTATTCAAAACAGAAACGCTGCTCATACCGGTTTTTCATAAGGTGTTTGACCAGTTGCGAAAAGAAGGGTTGTATGCCGGGGAGACGCCGCCGGAAGAATTGATCCTGAGCTGCTTGGGGATGCTGCTGCCGGACATCTGGCGCCGGGTGATTCCGAACCATAGCGAGACGGTGCATCGCCGGGCCGATGAACTGCTGCTGGAATATGAGCTGGAAGGGCTGCAGCAGCTGGCTACCGAGTTGTATCCGCAAGTGCCGGAAACGTTGCAGGAGCTCAAAGCACGGGGCGTACGGCTGTTTGTTGCCAGCAACGGGCTAGAGCATTATGTCAAAGGAGTGGCCGAGGCGCATGGAATTGCTCCGCTGTTTGAAGGGCTCTTTAGCGCAGGGGAGTTTCAAACGGCGACCAAAGTCGATCTCGTCAAGTTGCTCCTAGATCGGCATGGCATCACCCGCGCGTGGATGATTGGGGACCGCTCCTCGGATGTTGAAGCGGGCAAACGGAACGGGCTAGCCGTGATCGGCTGCGCCTATGCCGGCTTCGGGGATGACCGGGAGCTGGCCGGCTCCGACGTGCGGATTCGCAACTTCGATGAACTGATCTCCTTGTATGATCAGGCGGCGGAGGAAGCGTAATAGGCAAATAACAAGCAGTAAGCCGCTTCCCTCCTAATTGGAGGGGGAAGCGGCTTTTTGCTTATGCAGCCATAACGCGTATTCCAGCGGCCTAATGATCGCTGCGCGGTACGCTTGGGAGTCGCCCGATTGATGGAACACTTCGCGGGCAGGTTTGGGGTTCACCTCAAGCAGGTAGATCTGGCCATGGCGGTTGATCGCCAAATCTAGTGCCAGCTCGCACAAGGCCCCAAACGTCTCCTCGAGGTAGGCTGCGACCTCCAGACTGAGCTTCTCCGCCGTCCGGCGCACCTCCTGCTGCCGCTCCTCGCTTGGGATCCACTGCTTCAGCAGCGTATTCATCGCCACGGCATGACCGCCGCCGTGGAGATTGGAGGTGACGCTGCGGGGAGGACCCACCCTTCCGGCGCAGCCGGTCACTTCCCATTGGCCTTGACCGTTCTTCTGCACCAGCATCCGGTAGTCGTGAACGCGGCCGCTGGGCAGCTTGATCTGGATGCCCTGCTGGGCGATGAAGCGTCCGCTTCCTTTCCAGCCCAGCAGGAACGTGCCCAGCCGGGATTTGTGGATTTTCTGGGGAGCGATGATATTGCGGTTCTGTCTCCGTCCCTGGATCAGGAAGAGATTGCTGTCCAGGCGTTCTACCCGCAGGATGCCGCGGCCTCCCGTGCCGTTAATCGGTTTGACGTAGACGGCGGAATACTTTTTGAGCAGGTTAAACACATCGCTGCTGCTTTGAAATAACACCGTCTCCGGCAGGTTGGACCGGAATCGGCTTTTGCGGGACAAGGTTTGATATATCGTCCACTTATTGCGCAGCGGCCGGTTGAGGAAGGTCAGATGACGGTAACGCGCCCGAAACTTCAGCAGCTGCTCGAACCGCTTGCTGCGCTGGATCCGGCAGCGGTCAAAGATCAGGTCTGGGAAGCTGCGCCATTTGCGGAACCATTTCTTGCCCTTTGGATCGTACTCGAGGGCAAGGATCTGCTTTTTCTGGTCAATCACGTCCATTGGGGTGAACACGAATATGTCCAGGCCCATTTTTTTTCCCTCAGTGATCATGCGCTGGTAGATATGGCGTTCCTCCAGCAGCTTCTTGTCATTGAGGTACAAGGTCAGGATGCCCAGGACGGGTTGTGACAATAATATCACCTTCTTTGCTGGTATGGGAGACCGACGTTGCAGGCGTTGGGGAAACGGGCCGGGTCTCCAGCAGAAGCAGCGGTTTCCCGTTCGGATCCCGGGTCAGGCCCGAAGCGTAAATCCCTGCACGAAAGCACATGCGCAAGCTCTGAATCTGACTCAACGCCACCCGGAAGCTAAGCTGCCCCAGCCGAGTCAGCTGGGCTTGGAGCAGCCCCGCGCCGATCCCGCGGCCGCGGTACAGCGGATGGACGACGACGACGCATAGCTTGCGGCCGTAATCCATGACGCAAGAGGCGCCGGCCAGCCGCTCCCCGTCCTCCGCTCGGATGCGGGCAACGAGCAAGGAGCAGCCAGGCCGCTTCAAGTCACTTGGCGTCAGCCGGAGCAGATTCCGGAGGACGGTGGGCGGAACGCGGCCGGAGTTATATTTTCGGATGAAAGCTAATATTTCACTGTGCTGCGGCTCCCAAGGAGTCTCATCGTCCACGAACACGGCTCGGATCTCCATCACGACCGTCCTCCTTTCGTGTTGATATTCGTTCGTTTCAAGGTTTGTGTTTCGGTTGGCGGTATAAATACTGGCTGTATTGAAAAATCCGCTCCAGCGATTTCTTGCGAATATGCGGCTCATCGAACTTCATCGGCTTGGCGTTCGCTTCGAAAAACCACAGGCGTCCGTCGGTGTCCACCCCAAGATCCATGGACATCTCCCCAAGCAGGAAGCCCGATTCCTTCTCGATTTGCTTGGCGATCAAGAGGGCGCTGGACTTAATCCGGCTGAGGAGCAGTGTCGTCATATCGGACCCGAAGGCGGGGAGAAGCATCTTCTCCGGGTCTTCAATGCTGCCGCCTTGCGGAACATGGGTTGTAATCCGTTTCGGTCCGGCCAGACGGGCGCCGATCCCGGTCACCATCCAAATGCCTTTGCCGTTCTTTTGCACGAGCACGCGCATGTCGAAGTGGCGTCCACGATAGGAGGTTAGCTCGATGCCCTCCTGCATGATGTAGGGCGTCATCCCGGCTTCTCTTTTGATTCTCCTCCACAACAAGGGCAGCTTGGCGGTTCGATAAATGATGTTTCGGCGCTTCTTCCCTTGGATTGTCAGCCGGTAAGGTCTCGGATGATCCACGTCCAGTCGTAGCAGCATGATCCCTTTTCCGGCTTTTCCGCCCTCAGGCTTAAGGTACAGGGAGCCGTATTTCTCCAGCATCGCGGTCAGCGTTTTGGGTCCTAGCATTTTTTTCGTGTCCGGCACAAGCGTTTTGGTCGCCCGGCCTTTCTTCAGCCATTCAAATAGTCGCCGTTTATTGAAGAAAAAAGGATTAAACAGATGAATCGATTCATGCTGGATCACCTCATCGATTTTGCGGCGCACCTCCGGCTTCTTCTCATCCTCCCGGAGGGGGATGCGGTTGTAGATGACGTCGGGCAAGGGGAACCAATGCTTCTTCCACGTCTTCTCCTCCGGGTGGAACAAATATCCTTGGACGCGTTTGGCGCTAAGCTTCAAGTCTTTGGCCGTTAAGACATATACGGGACAATCCAGCTCTTGCCCGGTTTTGACGAGGTCTCTGAAGTTGCTGCGGTTACCGCGGAATAGCCGGACGTTATCATCCACGGTCAGCACGGCGACGACGGGCTTCTTCTCGTTCAATACTGGATTGTTCATGAGCCATCTCTCCTCCGGAATTTGCTCAAGTAGAGGCAATGATCCAGGATGTGGTCTACTGACGCCTTCCCTTCTGCCCGAAGTGAAGGGTGTTTAAAGATCGAACGGCCTGGCTTGGCGTTCGCTTCGAACATCCAAATTTTCTCTTCCCGGTCGATCCCGATATCAAATCCGATCTCGCCGATCAAATGCTGCTGATGGGATTCAATCGCTTCGGCCAACGTGATCGCGACGGCTTTCGCGTTCCGCAGCACCTCATCGGCACGCGAGCCAAATGCGCGGGTGAGCGCCTGCTCTGGAGTGAGCAGGGAGCCGCCGTTCTTCAAGTGCGTGGTTACGCTGCCTTTGCCGGCTTTTTTCGCGCCGATGCCAACGACAACCCATTGGTTCTTCCCGTTCTTGTGCATGTGGAAGCGGAAATCGATCGGGCAGTTGTCGATTTCGATGAGACGAATCCCCTGCTGGGCCACGTATCCGCGGAGCGCCCGGCCGTGTCTGGCTTGCAGCGTGCGCATTAGGCTGTTGAAGGAAGAGAAGCGCAGCAGGGCGTTCCGGCCATTTTTCCGATACCTGGCATAATAACCGCTTCTCGGGATGTAGGACAGGCGATATATCCCGTTGCCCAGACTGCCGCTGTTCGGCTTGTAATAAACCAGGGAATGCCGGTCCAGCATCTCCTTAATTTGCTCCGGCGTCGGACTCATAATCGATTCGGGCACGTAGCGTCCCACCGTCGGGTCTTTCTCCAGCAGGCGGTAAATATCGGATTTATTAAAAAAACTCCAGTTAAAGAAAGGAATCCTCCGGCGGACGAACCGGTCCCGAAGCTGACTGATCGAGCTGGTCGTTTCGGCTCGGCGACTGGGGAGGCGGTTATACACCACGTCGGGCAGCGGTACCCGCTTCCGCACGAACCGCCCAGCTTCGTTCAGAAAGTAGCCGTTCACCGTTTCGTCTCCCCAATGGATATCCCGCGGGGTGAACGCGAAGATATAGGATATCCGGCTTCCCTGCCGAAGGAGTTGCTTGATGAATGCGGTGCGCGAGCCAAACGGGTTCGTTGGCGAGGACGTGGGGCCGTCGGACAACACGCCGATAAGCGGGCCGATCTGCACTTCTCCCTCTTGCTGGCTGCGGAGGTAGACGCCGCCGGGTTTGGGGATTTTAATGCCTCTGCGAACGCCGCTGGCAAGGTACAAGTGGTTTCCCGCTTTATTAATCCGTTTGATGGTGGCGGGGACCCGATCTCCCCCGAGTCTCAGATGAACCAACTTTTTTCCGGACAGCTTCAGATTCTTCATAAGAGCCCCTGACACGTAAACCACCCGGTCGGGGGCTTGCGTGAAATGGACGTTGCAAAAAGTCAAACTCATGGATTTTATCCTCCTAAAAGTGATCAGGGTTTGCTCAGCAGTAAATAGCGGGCATAGCCTATCGGATTTTCCAGCGACCTTCTGGCGGTTTCCGGATCGCCGATCCGAAAGAACGAGGAGCGCCCCGGTTTGGAGTTGACCTCCAGCACCCATACACGGCCTTGGCGGTCAACGCCGAAATCAAGGCCCAGCTCCGCCAGCCTGCCGAAACGGGTCTCCAGATAGGCCGGAATCAAGAGTGACAGTTTGCGGATTGCGGCTTCAGCGGCTTTGCCTTCAGACTCCCCGAGTTCGCGAATGAGATAAGGCAGTGCCCGATGGGCGGTACCGCCTCCATGCAAATTGGAGGTTAGCGAATCCTTGCGGCCCGCGCGGACCGCCATCCCCGTCAAGCTCCATTCGCCCTTGGCGTCTTTCTGCATGAGGACGCGGACATCAAAGGGTTCGCCGTCCGAGCTGTTCAACTGCAAATACGGCTGAACCAGGAACGGCTGTCTCCC
Source organism: Paenibacillus phoenicis (assembly GCF_034718895.1). Taxonomy (NCBI): domain Bacteria; kingdom Bacillati; phylum Bacillota; class Bacilli; order Caryophanales; family Paenibacillaceae; genus Paenibacillus; species Paenibacillus phoenicis. The sequence goes on from NZ_JAYERP010000001.1 coordinate 548,561, forward strand.
GGTAAAGCGGTCAATCCAATCCAGCCCTGCTCGCTTGGTGGAAAAGCGACGCCGGAAGACCGTATTCCGCCCGCTCCGGCCGACAACCCTGACTTCATCACGCGGCAGATGCCATTTGACGTGCAGCGTCCGTTTGCCGTGCGTACCGTTCCGCGGCTTCAGGAAGGCTTCCCCGTCATGGGCTTGCAGCCATTGGTCCAGCTGAGCCTGCCCTTGGTACAGCGCCGTTTCCGGTAAATATTCGGCAACCTCCGGGCATTCAAGCAGAGCTTGGTATACCGCCCATTTCCCCGCAAGACCCCGGGCCAAATAAACGAAGGGATGCTCTTTCGCCAGCCGTTCGAGCAAACGATGCTTGCGCAGCTGCTGCTTGCGGTCATGGATCAGGCAGCGGTCGTAAATGATGTCCGGCCGGGGGCACCATTTGCGAATCCAGGTTCCGTGTTCAAAGGTGTAGGCGGGAATGCCGGCAGCGTTCCCCAAAGCGATCCAGCTGAGGCAGAAGACGTACACGTGAAGCCCATGCCTTGCGCCGATGCGGCATAATCTGCGGCAGAACGCAACTTCCGCGAAGGGGAGCGGACCGCTGCTTTCGGAGACCAGGATGCCAACGTTCCCTTGTGATGTTTTGTACATGGCTGATTCCCTCCTTCCAAGAGGCCCTCCAAGGGCAACCTCTAAAAGCCGGACAAATAGCGGGTATATTCGATCATTTGCTTGACCGAAGGGCGGATTTTGTCTTCGCCGATCGGAGTATTATCGTTCTTGGACGGCTTGGAGTTGACCTCCAGCAACCACACCCGGCCGCTCGTTTCCACCGCCAAATCAATCCCGAACTCCCCGAAGTGGGCCGGGATTTGCGCATCGACGCTCTGGGCGACGTCCAGCGCCACCTTCTTCAGCTTTAAGGCGAGTTTGCTTTTGATTCCAGCCGGCAGCGAGCTGCGGGCAATCGCGTCCTTCACCTTACTCAGCGTGCCGCCGCGAGCCAGATTGGACACAAAATGATGGTTCCCGGCGATCCGGGCCACGATGGAAGTCGTATTCCATTTGCCGTACAGGTTCTTCTGGACCAACGCCCGAAAATCAACCGGCCTATGATCCACCTCGATCAAGTGAAGCCCCTGCTGGATTTGGTAGCGAGTCGTTTTCATTTTGCCGGATAACGCGGTGAACAGCTTAGCGAGGCTCGGATATACTTGGCGCTGTGCGCCACCAACCTGGGTCGATAAGGTCTGGAAGGCGCCGCCTTCAAGCCGCGAGATACGGATGATGCCTTTGCCCAAGCTTCCCTTGATTGGTTTCAGGAAGACGACGGGATATTTGCTGCACATCGCTTTCAACATCGCGTAATTGCGAAACAGATGCGATTCCGGCAAATAACGCTGCACGGAGGCATCTCGGCTAAGCGCGTCGAACACTTCGGTTTTGTCGAGATATTTCTCGTTGAAAAAATGGCTCCCGTAGCGGGATTTTACTTCTTTCATAAAATGCTGTACGCTAGGTTTGTTCTCCAATTTCCGCGAATTCAGCCGGTTGTAGAATACATCTGCGGCGGGCAGCTGGGTTTGCTTCCACCCGTTGCCATAGACCCAGCCCGAGATCTGGCTTGTGCTGGTGCCGATATGATTGGGGGTAAAGAAATAGACGAATACCCCTTGGCGCGAGCAGGCGTTCACGAGCTCTTTGCAGAACTTGGTCATTTGGCCAAACGGCCGTTCCGGATTACCGGGGAAATCCTGACTGAGCAGAACTCCTAACAGCGGACCCAGTTGAAGGGTCGAGGAATGCGGCCGATAGATGAGTCGCAGCGGCGACCGCGGTTGGATTCCCATTTTTCTAGCCAGACCCGAGCTCATGCGAACTCCGTCGGATCTGGATAAGGGAATGACCTTCACGCGGTGCCGAAATGATCCGAAGGTGAGTAGAAGCGGAAGATGCGTTGGGATTTTCCACTGTTTGATCAGCATGTCTCCGAGCACGAGAATGTCGTCTTCAAGAATGCCCGGACTCATGATTTGTACCGTAATTTTTTTGGAGGGCATGAATGCGGATCTCCTTCCAAGCTAAGCTAGAGTCTTGGATGCAAGTAAAGATCATCTGCGTAAAATGCATGTAATGCATCATATGAGGACATAGAATCCTTGGTGATTAACCTATGCCCGTTTTCGGCGGCTTCCGGGCGAAGGAATAAAGCGATTTACTCCTTGCCAGGCGCGGGCCGAAGACGGATATCGCGGAAGATAGTTAGGGCAGCAGCCTAAGAGAAAGAAGGAGGAAGAGAGGGTGCCCGATTGGCTTTACGTGTTGGTGAGCGTCGCGGTGGCTGCTTTTGTCGGCGGCGTGACCAACCATTTTGCGATTAAAATGTTGTTTCATCCGCGCAAGCCCATACATATCGGCAAATTTCACGTTCCCTTTACACCGGGACTGATCCCGAAACGCCGTGACGATATCGCCGAATCATTGGGTCAGGTGGTGGCCGAGTATTTGGTGACGGCCGAAGGGCTGCAGGAAACCGTGCAGCGTCCGGCGTTCCGGAACAAGGCGGAGAATGCCTTGCGCGGCTTCGTGGAACGCGTAAGCTCCAGCGAGTTAACGCTTCGGCAAGCGGCACTCCGGGTGTGGAGCGAGGAGGAGTTCGAGGCGCTGAAGTCCAAGCTGGCGGCTGGGGCTAGAGCAACGGCGATGCGGGGGCTGGCGCGTCTATGGGAACATGCGGACCTAAGCAGCCTGCCAGTGAAGCGGCTTGTTCCCGGTTGGTCTGAGGAGAACCGCAAAGCCTGGAGCGCTGCGCTGGCCAGTGCGTTACTGGGCGTCGTGGAAGAGGAACTGCTGTCGGCCAACGGACAGCGCATGCTGTCGAAAATGGCGGCGGGGCTGATGGACCGGGCCGGCGGATTCCTTGGCACGATGGCGGCGATTTTTGTGGATGAGGACAAATTGGTGCAAAAAATGACCCCAGCGCTCGTTCAGGCGCTGCGGGGCGAGGAAGCTTTAAGCAAAACCGCCCAAGCGATCGAGACGCGGCTGGAGCTGTACGGCGAGAAGCCGGTGGCGGAACTGCTGGCGCTCTTAACCGGCGAAGAGGCGCTAAGCTGGCTGAGCGGCAAGCTGGAGCAGCTGCCGCTGGAGCGTTGGCTGGAGCAAGCGGAGAACCGACCGATTCGCTCGTTGATCGAGCCGTGGAAAGCGTCGGTGCAGGGCTTCGTTCCGGTGCTGACCGAGCGGCTACTGCGCTTGATTGCCAAGGGCATTCCGGCGGCGATGCAGGCGGTGGATTTGCCGGGCCTCGTCGAGGAACAGGTGCAGAGATTCCCGATCGAACGGCTGGAGGAGGTCATCCTCAGCGTCTCCGGCAAGGAATTTCGCGCCATTACTTGGCTTGGCGTATTGCTTGGCGGAATCATCGGCTTGTTCCAGTCGCTGTTACTGCTATGGTTGGGTTAGGCTGACGGGCGAGGGCTTGACGGTTGAACCGCCCGCCCGGGTTACAGTCGTGGGCTATGGGCCACGCAACTTGCTCTAACGCTTATGAGGAGCGCTAATGGTGCCGAAAAGAGGGAAATGAAATTCTAACGCTTACTGTAGAGCTTATTTCCCGTTTTTCGCGATAAACAGCGGTATTTTCGGTTCGATAAGCTTTCTGATCAGCGTTAAAAATTGTACTCCTCGTTTTTTGGGCAAATAAGCTTCTTGATCAGCGTTAGCACAAGAACGCAAGAAAGCGAGCTAGAACGGAAGTTAGATAGTAAGCTAGAAAGCAAGCTAAAAAGCAAGTTAGAAAGCAAACTGGAAAGCAAGCAGGGGACAGACTCGTCTTACGCCCGCTTGGATTACACTAAATCAAATTTGGAGGTTTAACTTAATGAACATTTATGACAAAGCACATGAACTGGCGGCAGCCTTGAAGGACAGCCAGGAGGTAGCCGAAATCACGGCAGCGATGAAGCTGGTGGAGGCCGATCCCGAAAGCAAACGGATGCTCGACGATTTTCGGGTTCGCCAAAATGAAGTCCAGCAGCGAATGATGGCTGGAGAGATGCCGACGCAAGAGGAAATGGAACAAATGGAGAAACAGTTCGAGGTGCTGAGTCTGAACTTGAATATCCGTCGTCTGTTTGACGCCGAACGCCGGCTTAGCGTGATCATTCAGGACGTCAACAAGATTATTACGGACAGCCTGGTCCACCTGTACGGCGCGGGGATCTAACTTCGCGCTTTTACGCACGCTTTCTTGATTCACAAGTTTCTATCATATTCCTGCAGCCCCGTTCATAGAGATAGAAGAGACAAGGGGAAGACCTCATCAACGTATCTCGTAATCTATGAAAATAAAGGAGCTGCAGAGGATGAAAGTCGTAAGAAAACCAAGCAAATGGAAGCATGCCGTTTATCTGATTCTGGCATTAGCGATGCTCGTTTATGCCTTGCCGATGATTTCGTTTGAGCCTGGAGCCGGCTGGGTGTCGGTATTTGGCGCGGTGTGGGCAGGGTTTGCCTTCCTCGTCATCGGGGCTCACCTGCATTTCCTTCTTGGTGTCAATGAAGAGAAGCAGCGGGAGTTGGACCGAATCCGGCGGGAAAAATACCGGGAATGGGAGCTCCAATGGGGAGCGGACGGAAAACACGGTGAAAAGGCATAAGCCCGTGCTAAAAATGGACAGGGACTGTTCCGGAAGTGTAATGATCTTCCGGAACAGTCCCTTTTTTTCGTCCTCGGCTCATTTTGTATGGCACTACCTCTCGTCTTCGCCGGTCAGCATTTGATCGTTGCTGGCTCCGTGCGGGACCATCGGGTAGACGTTTTGCTCCCCCCGTACGTTAAATTCCATCAGGATGGAGCCGCTGCTCGCCGGCATTTATGCCGGAGATACGGCGGAGCTTAGCTTGAAGGCGACGTTCCCGCAATTTAGGGAGATGGGGCGGAAACATCGCAGTTTGATCCTCGGCCTCCTGGCGAGCAAGAAACAACCCGCTCCGAAGCCGCGGGAGGGAGTGCCGAAGGTGGCGTATAACAGCCTATTTTTGACGTTGGAGGGCGGATTAACCGTGATGACGGACGCTTTGGCCGCGGCCTTACAGGAAGAGCGTGTGATCACTGGACAAGCGGTGGTTGGACTGACACGGCAGGGTCACCGTTATCAGATGGAGCTCAGTGGAGATGAGCGGACCGAGGTGGAAGCCGTCATCCTGGCGACTCCAGCTTATGCGGCGGCTCGCCTGCTACAGGATCAGATCGCCGCTGCGGTCTATTTGGAGCAAATCCGTTATGTTTCGGTGGCAAATTTGGCGTTTGCCTACCGGCGCGAGGAGATCCAGCATGATTTGAACGGGTCCGGCGTATTGATCCCGCGCGGCGAAGGGCGGATGATTACGGCAATCACCTGGACGTCCTCCAAGTGGCTGCACTCAGCGCCGGCAGATCGGATGCTGCTTCGGACGTATATCGGCCGTTTGGGGGATGAAGCCTGGACCCGGCTGTCCGAACCGGAGGTCCGTCGGCGCGTAGCTGCTGAACTCAAGGAGTTAATGGGGATCGAGGCTGAACCGCTCTTTTGCGAAATGTCGTCATTGCCTGCCTCGATGCCGCAATATCCGGATGGTCATGTGGAGCGTCTGCAAGAGCTGCGCGTTGAGCTGGAGCGGACGATGCCCGGCGTCTTGCTGTGCGGTGCGGGATACGGCGGGGTTGGCATTCCCGATTGCATTCGTCAAGGCAAGGAATCGGCGGAAGCGATGTTAACCGGGTTAGGAGATGAACGGTGATGCAGCAAATTCAATTAAAGGACTATAACGAGAACCCGTTTATTGTCATCTGGGAGGTGATGAGAGCTTGCGCGCTGAAATGCCTGCATTGCCGTGCGGAAGCGCAATATCGCCCTGACCCCAGACAGCTGACCTTCGAGGAGGGGAAGCAGCCGATCGACGATATTGCGAAAATGGACGATCCGCTGTTTGTATTTACCGGCGGCGATCCTTTGATGCGTCCGGATTTGTTTGACCTGGCACGATATGCGATCCATAAAAAAGGCCTGCCTGTGTCCATGACCCCGAGCGCCACGCCAAGAGTTACCTTTTCCGCCGTAAGTAAGGCTAAGGAGGTCGGTCTCTCCCGCTGGGCGTTTAGCCTCGACGGCTCGTCCGCAGAGATTCATGATCATTTCCGGGGGACGCGGGGTTCTTTTGAGATGACGATGAAAGGAATTGGGTATTTGCAGCAGCTGGATATCCCGATTCAGATCAATACGACGGTGTCCCACTTGCACAACATAAAAAGGAGGCTGGAGGCCTCCTTTTCTTTTCTGAAAAACCTAAGCTTGAATCGGTTCAAATGTCACCTTCCAATGATCCGCTGCCAGTTGTTCGCATTCATGACGGTAGCCCTTACCTTCAAGCACCTTCAGGAGCGGGACGGGCTTCATTGTGGCGTGCAGAACAAGGCTGTCACCCTCCTGCAGCTTCCCAACCGTGTCCATAATAACGCTGAACGGCTCTTCGCCGCGGCGAAGAATCGGCCGAACGTCGAGTTCAACGATCTGGTTTGCCATTTATGGATTCACCTCCACGTCCGTCCGTTCGGCGGCAAATGCTTGGCAGAGCCGAGCTGCACCGCTGAGTCCCTTCATGCCGCCGTACAGCTTATAGAAGAACGAGTCCGGCGCATCCAGCGAGAAGGACAAATACTGCTTTGGATCGATCCCCAGCATTTTTTCAAACAAAGCGGAAGTATCGTAGGCATAGAAACAGAAATAGGTGTATTGGAATTCCGGCATTTTTTCCGCGATGGTGAGGATCTCGCTGGCATAGCGTTCCAGATTGCTTTCCGCTTCCTCAATCATCCGCAACGCATCCTCGAGCTCGACGGCAATCTTAATCGTTTTCTCATCGACAACCGTAATCGTTGCCATAGGGCATTCCCCCTGCTTAGTTTTTGCCGATTTTCACCTGGAACATCTCTGGCCCCTGCTCAATGTACTCCCAAGTGAAACCGCCGGGATGCATGGCCTCGAACTGAAACCGGAGCGGTACCGGGTCATGGTCGTTAATCAGCAGCATCGCTTCCCCCGGCTCCAGGGAATTAAAGGTTGCAAAGATGGTCTTATGCTTGAGCTGCGGCGGATATTCGGTGGCGTTGACAGTAGCTTTGAATTGACTCATGGGAAGTCCTCCTAAATGTTTAGAATTTAACCCCCATTATAGCAACGGACTTGAGCGGGATTGTGATATCAGTCACAAGATGCGAAACCGTCAAAAATTTCTCGGCGGATTTGTCCGGAAGCTGCCATGAATCAAGTGATTTCTGTCACTTGGGTGCCGATGCCGGACGATTATAATGTGCGTAATTTGAATTTGATGGCTCACGATTAGAAGGAGGAACCGATAACATGCGCGTCCGAGATTACATCCCGAATCAACATGGAGCCTGGGCCATGCTGATCGTTCCGTTTCTGTTTGGCATGCTCGCCTCTACCCCCGGGGCGATCCACGGTTTGTTGTTTGTGTGCTGGCTTCTCATTTATCTGTTTATGTTTCCTTTGCTGCAATGGATTCGGAGGGGAAAAGCCAAGACCAAAGCCAAAGCCGACCGATACCGCAAGCCTTTGCTGCTCTACGGTGCGTTGCTGGTCCCTGCGGCGCTCACTTTGGTCCTGCTTCGCCCCGAGGTGCTGAAGTTGGCTCTCCTGTTCGTGCCGCTGTTTGGGGTGAATGCCTTCTATGCCAAGCAGAAGCGCGAACGCGCTCTGCTGAACGACATCGCGGCGATCGTGCAATTCAGCTTGATGGTGTTTATCTCGTATCAGCTTGGAGGAGGAACCGATCTTCGGCTCGCCACGGAACTGTTCCTGATCAGCACGTTGTATTTTGTAGGGACCGCTTTTTACGTGAAAACCATCATCCGTGAACGGAATAATAAGCGATTCTATTGCTACTCCGTAGCCTACCACGTTATGCTGATGATCTTGGCCGTATGGCTGCTCTCTCCGGCGCTGTGGATCGCCGCATTGATCCTGCTGGCTAGAGCGGTCTGGTTCCCGCGGACGGGGATTACCGCCAAGCAGTCCGGCATGCTGGAAATTGTCTATTCTGTTATCGTTCTTGCCGCCTTCTGGATGACCTACGCCTGAATGTGTATAATGAATACAGAATAGTACAGATTCGGGCAGGGGGTATAACAGTTGGAGGGACCGGAAGAAAGCGTAACAAAACACGAACAGCTGCTCCAACATATCGAAGGACTCAAGATTGGAACGAAAATCTCCGTGCGCAAGCTGGCCAAAGCGCTGGGGGTAAGTGAAGGTACCGCCTACCGGGCGGTGAAGGAAGCGGAGAATCTCGGGATCGTCATTACGAAGGAACGGATCGGCACGCTTCGCGTGGAGAAGAAGCCGCGCAACATCTCGGACCAGCTCACCTTTGGCGATGTGGTTGAGATCGTCGAAGGTCATGTGCTGGGCGGCGGAGAAGGATTGAACAAAACGCTGAACAAGTATGTCATTGGCGCGATGAAAATCGATGCCATGGCCAGATACATTGACGCCGGCAGCCTGCTGATCATCGGGAACCGCGATAATGCCCATTCACTTGCCCTGGAGCAAGGCGCCGGGGTATTGATCACCGGGGGGTTCGGGACGAGCCGCGAGGTGAAGACGCTGGCGGACAAGCTGGCATTGCCGATCATCTCCTCGCGTCACGACACGTTTACCGTCGCATCGATGATTAACCGGGCGTTATTTGACCGTTTGATTAAGAAAAAAATCATGCTGGTGGAAGACATCGTCAGCCGCAAACCGCGGGTGAGCATGCTGAAGGCGACCAGCAACATTTCCGATTTTGATCAGTTGTCTTTAGAGACGGGGCAGCAGCATTTTCCGGTGGTGGACGAGTGGAACCGGGTCATCGGGATCGTCAGCCGGAAGAACGTCGAAGAGCTGAGCGGCGACCAGCCGATTGAGAAATGCATGACCCGCCATCCGATCACCGTTGGCCTGCAGACATCGCTCGCTTCGGCAGCGCAAATCATGGTCTGGGAAGGGATCGACTTCTTGCCTGTCGTGGACCGCAACCGGAAGCTGGTCTCGTCGGTGACGCGCCGCGAGGTGCTGCAAGCGATGCGGGACGTACGGAATCAGCCGCAGCTGGGCGAAACGTTTGAGCACTTAATGTGGAACGGGTTTGCCGAGGAACGGGACGAAGAGGGGAAATTGTTCTTCCGCGGAATGATTACGCCGCAGATGGCGACCGATTTGGGGACGATCTCGCATGGGGTCCTGACCTCGCTGATGACCCAAGCCGGACTTCGCGCGGCCAAAGACGCCAGCGGCGGCGACTTTGTGGTCGATAACCTGACGACCTATTTCGTCCGTCCGGTGCAAATTGAAAACCCGGTGGTTATCACCCCCGTATTACTGGAGATGAGCCGCCGGGCTTGCAAGCTGGAAATTATGTTAACCTATCAGGATTCGCTGGTTTCGAAGGCGGTCATGACGCTGCAGTCCATCGACCATGCCTAAGCAGCGGAGCGGGGATCCTGCATGCAAAGAGGGATAGCCTAACGACCTGGGGCCGCGAGGTTATCCCTCTTTTTGCCGGGCATATAAGCCATGGTTGCGGAGGCCGGCGAAGATGTTAAACGCCCCCAGCACCATAAACACAGCGCCGATGACAACGCGAAGCGTCGAGCCGCTGAACAGGAACATTTGGATGAGGGCCAGAACGATCAGCATCACGCCCATACTGATATTCATTTTGGCGGCCGCCATTCCCCGCGTCTTCGGATCGAGCGAACGCCGGGACTTAAAGCTGAAGAAGACCGAGCCCACGCAACTGATGATCAAAATCACGTAAAGAATGGATTGGATCGTTTGGATCATGAGAGGTTCGTAGCTCCTTTAATCGTAGAGTGGATACGCGCTTGAGCAGCAACAGAACGTCGAATTCCTGCAAAAATACAGTTTTTAATCGCAAAAACAGTTATTCAATCCACATGCTCTTGAAATGGAGAAAATTCCTGCACTTTTACAGTTTTGTTTGCCGTCTCAAGTGAATTACCTCATATTTTAGCATGATTTGCTAGAGACGAATATAGGGCCGCATGTCCACCCAAACCTGAAGCACCCCGTCACTCACCAGCATCGTCTTGATTTGAATCGCGTATTCCTTGTCGCGAACGACATAGATTTTTCGGTTTAACAGCGTGCGGGCCATTTTGGCATCCGAGTCAATATCAAAAATATTTCGACCCCGCAGCACCTCTAATTCGTTGTGAAGCTGCTCGGCGACCTCCTTCACCGCCAGCGAATCGAGCGGCGGATCGCGTTCCTCCACGCGCACCTTGATCTCTTTGATGACGGTGGAACGGTTGTTGTATTTTTTTAGCGTCCGAATGTCCTCTTCGGCTTGATGCAGCTGGATGGTCAGGTCTTTGTTCTGGATCCACAGCAAATTGTAGCTGGTCTGATAAATGACGTTATACACGATACTTCCGGTTACCATGCCGAGGATAAACACGGCGGTGAATTGCATAAACCTGCGAAAGCCCGTTAGCTTCGGTTGTTTCGCCTCTTCATTCATCCCCGTCCTCCCCCGCACATCCAGCGCACCAATTCCGAACCCATATGCGCCCCGAGAAAGGCGAACAACAGGTACAAGATCTGTTTGATGGCCGGAGACAGGTTCCCGTCAAAAAAATTGCTCTCAATGACCCGCATCGGGTCGATCGTGCCGCCAACTGCAGCAGCCAGCGCCCATATTTTAATGCGGTCGGCAATGTCCAGCATCGTCTGCGTCGGAGGCTGCAGTGAAACGACTGCGCCGATGCCGCCAACCATGGCGCCCCCCACCACAATTCCGAAGGCGATAAAGAAATCCATGACCGCTTTGGTCAAAAACGTGCTCATGCGCGCTTGCCCCTTTCCGAGGTTTGTCCGGTCTTTCTACCATTCTATGGGCGGGCAATGCCTATGTATGATAAAATATTAGAGGTAAACCGATTGAAAGGAAGGGATCGCATGGACAGCTTTGTTCATTTGCACGTACATAGCGAATACAGCTTGCTGGACGGAGCAGCCCGGCTTGAGGATCTCGTCGCCAAGGCGGCGGCTTCTGGCATGAAGGCGCTGGCGCTGACGGATCATGGGGTCATGTACGGCGCGGTTCCTTTTTATAAATTGTGTAAAAAACACGGCATCAAGCCGATCATCGGCTGCGAGGTCTATTTTACGGCAGGCTCGCGCAAGGAACGGGGAAGCCGGCAGGATCAGCCGATCCATCACTTGATTTTGCTGGCCAAGAACGAGACGGGCTACCGCAACCTGATGAAGCTGTGCTCCATCGGTCATCTCGAAGGCTTCCACTATAAGCCGCGAATCGACTGGGATGCGCTGCAGCGGCATCGCGAGGGCTTGGTCTGCCTTAGCGCTTGCTTGGGCGGGGAAGTCCCGTTCCATCTCCTGCGCGGTCATTACGAGGAAGCGAAGAAAGCGGCGCTGCGTTATCAAGCGGCGTTTGGCGAGGATTTTTACCTGGAGCTTCAGGATCACGGCATCCCCGAGCAGAAAAAGGTAAATCCGCTTCTTGTCCAGCTGGCTGGAGAAATCGGTGCCGAGCTTGTAGTCACCAATGACGCACATTACCTGAGCAAGGAAGACGCCGAGGTCCAAGACGTGCTCATTTGCGTAGGGACAGGGAAAACGGTGGACGACGAGGACCGGCTCAAAATGCACACCAATCAGCTCTATCTGAAAACCGCGGAGGAAATGGCCCAGCTGTTCCCTCACTTGCCGGAGGCGTATGCCAATACCGCGAAAATTGCCGATTCCTGCGAGTTGGAGCTGGAGTTTGACCGACATATTTTGCCGGCCTACCGTCCGATCCCGGAGGGGCATACTGCAGGCAGCTACTTGGCGGAGCTGTGTCAACAAGGATTGGTGGACCGCTACGGCGAGCTGGACGTTTGGCGTGACCTGACTGAGCGAGAGAAGCTGGAGCAGCGGCTGCGGTACGAGCTGGAGATCATCGCCAGCATGGGCTTCTCCGATTATTTTCTGATCGTGTGGGACTTTATCGCCTTTGCTCACCGGAACGGAATCGCCACCGGACCGGGACGGGGCTCATCGGCGGGCAGCTTGGTGGCATACGTGCTGCGGATCACCGACGTGGATCCCATCAAATATAACTTGTTGTTTGAACGGTTTTTGAACCCGGAGCGGGTGACGATGCCGGATATCGATATCGACTTCAGCGACGAGCGGCGGGATGAAGTCATTGCCTATGTGGTCGACAAATATGGGGCAGAGCATGTCGCGCAAATTATCACCTTCGGTACGATGGCGGCGCGCGCGGCGGTCCGCGATGTAGGGCGGGCGCTGAATGTGCCGTTTGGCGAAGTGGACAAAGTGGCGAAGCTGATTCCGGGCCATCTGGGCATGACGATTGAACGCGCGTTAAAGGAAAGCCCGGATCTCAAAGCGATGTATGACGGGTCCGAGCGGGTGAAGCGGCTGCTGGACATGGCGATGAAAGTTGAAGGCATGCCAAGGCACGCTTCGACCCATGCCGCCGGGGTGGTTATTTCGCGCGATCCGTTGACCGATGCCGTTCCGTTGCAGGAAGGCAGCGAGCATACGGCGTTAACGCAATATTCCATGGAAAACCTGGAAGCGATCGGTCTGCTGAAAATGGACTTCCTCGGCCTTCGCACCTTATCCATCATCGAGCGCTGCATGAACTGGATTAAGGAGCAGTCGGGGGACGCCCCCGATTTCCGGCTGGTCCCGGATAACGATCCGGCCACGTACGAGATGCTGGGGCGCGGGGAAACGACCGGCGTGTTCCAGCTGGAGTCCACCGGGATGCGCCGGGTGCTGAAGGAGATGAAGCCGTCGGTGTTTGAGGACATCATCTCCCTGCTGGCGTTGTATCGCCCGGGGCCGATGGAGTTTATTCCGAAATACATCGCCGGCAAGCACGGGCAAATCACCGTCGAATATCCGCATCCGGATTTGGAGCCGATTTTGAAGGATACGTACGGCATTATCGTCTACCAGGAGCAGATCATGCAGATCGCCTCTCGCATGGCGGGCTTCTCGCTGGGCGAAGCGGACCTGCTGCGACGTGCCGTCTCCAAGAAGAAACGTGAGGTGCTCGACGAGCAGCGCGGACATTTCGTCAGCGGCAGCGTGCAGCAAGGCTACACCGAGGATGAAGCGAACGTCGTTTATGACATGATCGTCCGGTTCGCCGATTACGGCTTCGCACGAGCCCATGCGGCCGCCTATGGCGTGCTGGCGTTCCAAACGGCCTACCTGAAGGCGCATTATCCGGTGCAGTTTATGGCGTCGATGCTGACCGCGGTTACGGGCAGCCACCGCAAGGTGGCGGAATACATCGTGGAATGCCGGCGGATGGGGATCGTCGTGCTGCCACCGGACGTGAACGAGAGCAGCGTTCTGTTTACGCCGCAGGTAGGGGCTGGTTCTGCGGATGCAGCCCTTTCGGGTGAAGCTAAGGGCCGCGATGCGAAGGACGGACACGCCGGATCCGGACAGGAGCCGCCGGCCCTTGGCGTGATCCGCTTTGGCCTGGCCGCGATCAAAAATGTCGGCACGCAGGCGATTGAAAGCATTTTGCGCGAGCGGAAGGAGCGTCCGTTCGACAGCTTGCTCGATTTTTGCCGGCGGGTGGATTTGCGGACATGCAACAAGCGGGTGATCGAGTCGCTGATCCAAGGCGGGGCGTTTGATTCCTTGCCGGGTCACCGTGCGCAGCTGCTGGCGATGCTGGACGAGACGGTCGAGGCGGCGCTGAAGTGGCGCAAGGAGCGGGATGAACTGCAGATCCAGCTGTTTGATTTCGTGGAATCGCCGAACTGGGACATCGAGTACCCGGATGTCCCGAAGTTTACGGCAGCCCAGCAGCTGGATTTGGAGCGCGAGCTGCTCGGGCTGTATTTGTCCGGCCATCCGCTGGACGATTTCGACGCCTTGCTGGAGGGAGAAGGCGTCGACCGGCTGATGGATTTGGCCGAAGCGCTGGACGACACCCGTACCGTTGTGGCGGGGATGGTCGTGTCCGTGAAGACGATCACAACCAAGCAGGGGAAAGCGATGGCGTTCATGGAACTGGAGGACCAGATCGAGCGCTGCGAGGTTGTGTTGTTCCCCGAAGTGTGGCGGCGCTCGGCCGCCCACGTCGAGAAGGGGGCTTTGCTCGCGTTGCGCGGCGTCGTCCAGCAGCAGGACGAAGGCTTTAAGCTGCTGGCCGACGAAGTGGCTCCGCTGAGCGAGCAAAGCCTGGCCCGGCTGCGCCGCGGCCTTGCGCGCGGGCGCGGGCCCAGCGCCGCCGGTGGCACCGGCGGCGCACGCGGTGCGGCCGCGGGCTCCCGCGCGGCCGAGGGAGCGCCTGCGGGCGCTGCGGGCGGGCTTCGCCCCGCCAGCGCCCCAGGCGCAGGCGCCGCTGCGCGGCCGGCCGCCCCGGCCGCGGCGGCGGGGGCCGCGCCCGCGCCGGGCGCGCGGCGCGAGCGGGAGAAGACGCCGGCGCAGCGCGTCTTCATCAAGATCACGGCCGCGGCGGAGAACGCGCGCCTGCTGGAGCGGCTCAAGTTGCTGCTGGAGCGGCATCCCGGCCCGATCGCGACGGTGCTGTTCTACGAAAGCACCGGTAAGCTCTTGGCCTTGAACGAGCGCTACAGCATCAAGCCTTCGCCCGCTTTGATCCGTGAAATGGAGCAGATGCTTGGCCCCGACACGGTCAAAATCAAATGACGGCGATCTGCCAATCTAGAGTCGCCATTACCCGGTTGCCAAAACCCGGTTCTGCACATGTGTGCAGTGCCGGGTTTTTAATTTGCCGGACCCCCACATCAGTTGCAACGGACTCCAGCGACGTTATTCCAGCATTTACGAGAAGACAGGCAAAATAACGGACCTGAGAGACCTTATTTCTTCTCATAGCGCCTGGAATCTCCTGTTTAGAGTTAAATAACGACCGTGGAGTCCGTTACATCGGGAAATGTGCGGGAAATGGGCAAATAGCGTCGCTGAGGTCCGTTAGCGCCGGTAAGCTTCGTCTTGGCGAGGAGCGGTTGGTGGGCGACGGGAGAAAGGGACATGCCATTAGCGCTTGGTGAGCAGATCCGCAGCAAGGGACAAGTTTTAACGAACATTTTCGGAGGGTGGTGCATACACTTAGGAACACGAATGACCAAGAATCGATCATGAAATGAATTCCGGCATCGTCAACAAGCGGGGGCTCCACAACTGGCCACAACGGTCCACATCGATTGGAATCAGTAAATGAGCAGGTACCGCTGCTCAAGAGGTGCGTCGGCTATTTGACGTTGACATTTGAGTAACGCTCGCACTTGATTGACATTGGCACCTGATTAACGCCAGCATTTGTATGGTGCTAGCACCTTTCTGACGCCAGCACATGTCTGATGTCAGCAACTATCGGACATCAGCAACTAGCAACTATCTTGCAACAGCACCTGCTTGACATCAACAACTGGAAGTTACGTTCACAACGCGTAGACAATCGACAGATGGACAGCACCCCGCAGCGTGACTACAACCCCATCGCGACAAATACCGGCAGCGGCGGTTGCGCCGGGATCAAGGGAGGAAGATACGATGACATATGAATTGGCGAAAGCGCAGCTGCTGCGCCGCGGAGTGAAGCTGGAGGATATCGCTCAAATTGTGCATTCGCTGCAAACGGCGTATCATGCCGATCTGACGCTGGACCAATGCTTGGAGAGCGTCAAAGCCGTGCTGCAGAAGAGAGAGGTTCAATATACCCTGTTTACGGGAATCGCCCTCGATGAGCTGGCCGAACAGAAGCGGCTTCCAGAGCCGCTGCAGGCAATCCTGGAGGCCGACGAACCGCTCTATGGCGTGGATGAGACGATGGCGCTCGGCATAACGAGCGTGTTTGGGATGATTGGCCTGACGAGCTTCGGCTATTTGGACAAGGTCAAACCGGAGATCATTGGGAAGCTGAACAATCGCGGCGAACGGATTCACGTCTTTCTCGACGATTTAGTCGCCGGTCTCGCTGCCGCGGCTTCCGCCCGGATCGCCCATAAGCATGAACAGGCCGCTACGTACCCATCCAGTCCCTCTTAAACGAACTAGAGCAGCTTGCCTTTGGACGAGATGCCTCCCTAATCCAACGCCCTTAACCCATTTCCTCTGATAACAGCTTACAGAGAAATGCCCCCTGTAACTTTGATCCTAGCGCCGGGCTCTGCGGCAAATCCGTGCCGCGAGCCGCTTTCGGCGCGGGTTTCCTTTTGTTGCGGGATTTTTGAAAATTATGTTATCATTACTCTATTATACGGGCTCAAAGATTAGGTTAGGGGGCTTTGAAAAGGGCATGTGGACTGTTATGTATATTGCGCCTACCGCGAAAGTTGCGGACATGATCAAGACGAAACTCACCGAAGAAGGCTTCCTTGTCCAAACACGTCCTGTTAATTTATCCAAACAGCAATATGAGATTTTAGTACCTTCCGGGGAACTGGAAGAAGTGCAAGAAGTGTTGAATTCGATTTTGCATCCATAGCAAAGGGATTCGAGATTCCTAGTGCAGATGAGGCCTAGAAGTGCGGGTTCATATAGGGTCGTCTGGGTTTTTATAGACTTTGTGGAACTGCTACGATAAATAAACGGCTGAAGAGGTGTAGTTGTGTTCAAAGATTTGTTTCAGAAGAAGAGGAAGTACGCGACCATTCCCTCAGGACGAACCGGCAATGAAGAGGGCTCGCCGCAGGCAGATCGCCCCAAACGCGAAATTCCGGAAGGCCTGATGAATAAATGCGGCCGCTGCGGCGCGATTCAGTACAGCAAAGAACTGGAGAAGAATTTGATGGTGTGCCCTTCCTGTGGACACCATATGCGGCTGAACGCTCTGGATCGGATTCGCTATACCTTTGATGAAGGCAGCTTTACGGAGTACGATGCCGACCTGATCTCGGTCGATCCGCTGAAGTTCCCGGGGTATGCCAGCAAGCTGGAGCAGCAGGCTTTGAAATCGGGATTACGCGAAGCGGTGGTGACCGGCGAGGGGACCATCCATGGCTATCCAGCTGTGGCAGCCGTGATGAGCTTCGATTTCTTCACCGGGAGCATGGGATCGGTTGTAGGGGAGAAAATTACGCGTGCGATCGAGACGGCCATCGAAAAACGCCTGCCGATGATCATTTTCTCCACATCTGGCGGAGCGCGGATGCAAGAGAGTATCCTAAGTTTGATGCAGATGGCCAAGACGAGCGCCGCTTTGGCCCGATTAAGCGAACATGGCGGTTTATATATCTCAGTCATTACAGACCCGACGACGGGTGGTGTATCGGCTAGTTTTGCCATGCTTGGCGACATTATTGTGGCCGAGCCCGGGGCCGTGTTTGGTTTTGCCGGAAGAATCGTTATTGAGCAGACGATCCGTCAGAAGCTTCCGGACGACTTCCAGACGGCGGAATTTAACCTGCAGCATGGTCAGATCGATCTTGTCGTGCACCGCAAGGATATGAAATCGACGCTGGCGAAATTGCTAGAATTGCACGGCGTGAAGGGAGGAGTATAAATGGCAGGCGAATTGCCTTTTGAGACGCCTCTTGTGAAGCTGCGTGAGAAGATTTCCGAATTGGAGCAGTTTGGCAAAGAGAAGGGAATCGATTTTACAGAAGAAATCGCGCGCTTGGAAGAGCGTTACCGGCAGCTGGAGGAAGAGATCTACAGCAACATTTCTCCCTCCCAAAAGATGCACCTGGCCCGCCATCATCAGCGACCGACATCCCTGGATATGATCGGCCTGATCTTTGAAGATTTCATCGAACTCCACGGGGACCGGGTGTTTGGTGACGATTTGGCCGTCGTTGGCGGGCTCGCCAAGCTGGGCGGCGTACCGGTAACGGTGATCGGACAGCAGCGGGGCAAGGATACGAAGGATAATATCGCCCGCTTCTTCGGCAGCGCTCATCCGGAGGGCTTCCGCAAGGCGCTGCGACTCATGCAGCAGGCGGACAAGTTCCGGCGGCCGATCATTACGTTTATCGATACGAAGGGCGCCTATCCGGGAATTACGGCGGAGGAGCGCGGGCAATCGGAAGCGATCGCTCGGAATTTGCGCGAGATGTCGATGCTGCGGGTACCGATCATCTGCGTTGTTCTCGGAGAAGGCGGAAGCGGCGGCGCGCTCGCCCTTGGCGTAGGCAACCGCGTGCTGATGCTGGAGAATGCCATTTACTCCGTTATTTCGCCAAACGGAGCGGCCTCGATCCTTTGGAAGGATGCCTCCAAGGCGGATCAGGCGGCGGAAGCGATGAAGATCACCGCCCAAGATCTACTCGCGATGGGCGTCATTGAAGAGATTGTTCCCGAACCGCGCGGCGGCGCGCACCGGGATTACGATTCGACAGCCGCCTCGATCAAAGAGGCGTTGCTTCGTCATTTGGAAGAACTGTCCAACTTGAATCCCGATGAGCTGGTGGAGGACCGTTATCGGAAATTCCGCAAAATCGGCGAGTTTCAGGTGGCAGGCAAGGCAGAAGAGCCGAAGGCACAGGAAACTGTGGTGCCGGAAACGGTGGCTGAGGTCGCCGGCATCCCTGAGGATGAGAAGTCTTCAGAAGCGCCAAGCGAACCGGAGGCGGCTTCGAAAGTTCAAACTGCCAAGCCAAGTTAAAGTTTCACAGCGATAACCTTACGGGGGAACCTACGGGACCTGCGGTAAGGTTATTTTCGCTGTTTTCGGGAAATACTGGAAGTTTAGATGCCGAGAATCCCTGCGCTTAGCCAAGTCGTTAGGCGCGTAATCATGGATAGTTCGTTACAATATGATAAACTTCCTATACAAATCGACAAAACTGTAGTAAATTTAGTTGTTGGAAAAGATTATATAGAGAGAACTATTTTAAACGGAGGAAACCCAAATGCGCAAAACAAAAATCGTATGTACTATCGGTCCTTCTAGTGAATCGTTAGAAAACATCAAGAAGCTGATCATGGCCGGAATGAACGTCGCTCGCTTGAACTTCTCCCACGGTGATTACGAAGAGCATGGGAACCGGATCAAGAATATTCGTCAAGCGAGTGCGGAGCTGGGGAAATCGATCGCCATACTGTTGGACACCAAAGGTCCTGAAATCCGTACCGGTAAATTGAAAGAAGAGCCTATCGAGCTGGTACAGGATGAATTCATTACCTTGACGACCGAAGAAATTCTCGGCGATAAGAACCGGATTTCCATCACATACAAAGATCTTCCTGGAGATGTGGAAGTCGGTTCGACGATTCTGATCGACGACGGTTTGATTGGTTTGACAGTCGTTGACATTCAAGGAACGGAAATCAAATGCCGCATCGTCAATGGCGGAACGATCAAGAGCAAAAAAGGCGTGAACGTACCCGGCGTAAACATTTCCCTGCCAGGCATCACTGAGAAAGACGCTAACGACATTAAGTTCGGGATCGAGCAAGGCATCGATTTTATTGCCGCTTCCTTCGTTCGTAAAGCGAGCGACGTGCTTGAAATTCGTCAACTGCTGGAGCAACACAACGCAACTCATATTCAAATCATCTCTAAAATCGAAAACCAACAAGGTGTGGACAACCTTGATGAAATCCTGGAAGTATCTGACGGCCTGATGGTTGCTCGCGGTGACCTCGGCGTGGAAATTCCTGCGGAAGATTTACCGCTCGTGCAAAAACGCATGATCGAGAAATGTAACCGTGTTGGCAAACCGGTCATCACAGCTACGCAAATGCTTGACTCCATGCAACGCAACCCAAGACCTACGCGCGCAGAAGCCAGCGACGTGGCTAACGCGATTTTTGACGGTACGGACGCAATTATGCTCTCCGGTGAAACGGCTGCCGGGAAATATCCGGTGGAATCGGTGCTGACGATGTCCCGCATCGCAGAGAAAGCAGAATCCGCTTTGGAATATCGTGAAATCTTCTTGAAGCAAAGCAATGCCCAACAAACGACCGTAACCGAAGCGATCAGCCAAGCAGTTGCCAACTCGGCGCTGGAGCTGAACGCGAAAGCGATCATTACTTCGACGGAAACCGGTTATACGGCACGGATGGTCTCCAAATATCGTCCGAAAGCACCAATTATCGCTGTGACGACGGAAGATCAAACCTTGCGCCGCCTGGCCCTGAACTGGGGCGTAACGCCGGTGAAAGGCGATATCGCCAGCACGACGGACGAAATGTTCGACAAAGCGATGAAGGGCGGCTTGGATTCCGGACTGGTGAAGGAAGGCGACCTCGTAGTCATTACTGCCGGGGTACCGCTCGGACGTTCCGGTTCCACGAATCTGGTGAAAATCGGGCAAATCCGCAAGTAGCTTAAGGTTTATATACATCGACTTCAAGTCACAAAGAAAGCAATGGGGCCCGCTGAGGGACCATTGCTTTTTTTGCCGCCGAACGGGAACTGTACCTGCGGCAGCATCAGGCAAATCAGAAAGGAGCGGAGAATCGTGTACGTATGCGAACTGTCTATTGAGCCGAAATATTCGGAGTTTGACATGATGGGGATCATTTACCATGCCCGTTATATCGAGTGGTTCGAGCAGGGGAGGCTGCATCTGAGCCGGAATCTCGGCTTCGATTATTTCGATATGGAGCAGGCGGGGTATATCTCGCCCGTTCACGAAATGAAAGTAGAATATAAACGCGGGATCCGGTACGGGGATACCGTCCTGCTTAAGACCCGGGTCATTGAGAACAACGGGGTCAAAACGGCCTACGGATATGAGGTGTATAACGGGGAAGGCACGTTGTGCGTCGAGGGTTCTTCTTCGCATTATGTCGTTCGCCGCGAGGATTTCAAACCGGTGCAGTTCAAGAAGGTGTTCCCGGAATGGTACGCGGCGTTGGAGGAAGCCCGAAAACCGTAAAATTTTGATTATGTGACGCGGAGGCGGTAAAATACAAGTACAGGAATGTGATAAAGGAGTCCTGATATGCGTAAATGGATAGCCGCTCTCATCGTGTTGATTCCGATTGTTGAGTTTTGGGGGTATATGTACGTCGGAGAGAAGCTGGGCGTTGGGAAGACGATATTTTTGACGCTGGCGACTTCGGTCATCGGCGGGTTGATGATGCAATTTGAAGGACGTAAGGTGCTCGCGGATGCCCGAGCTCAGATGAGCGGCGGCCAACTTCCGGGACGAATGGTCCTAGATGGCTTATGCGTATTTGCCGGCGGGATTCTGCTGCTGATCCCTGGCTTCATTACCGATATCATTGGGTTTACGATGGTGTTTCCGCTGACGCGTATTCTCTATCGGATCCCGCTGATGAAATGGGTCAGCAAGAAGATCAAGGACGGAACGATTACGTATTTCCGCCGTTAACTCTGGTGGCAGGCAGCCCCTAAACAAGTCAAGAAAGGCATCTCGTCTCGGAGGGACGGGATGCCTTTTTTTTTCAAGCGTGAAGCTAATTCTATCTCAATCGACCATGCAAAATATAGTTCCGCAAATCCCGGACAACACCTGCACGGACGGCAGCACCCAGGATGACCAGCGTCACCGGACCGATGATCAGTCCCAATACGCCAAACAGCTTGAGCCCAACAAACATGGCGATCAGCGTGGGCAGGGGATCAAGTCCTACGCTGCTGGCTAGGACCTTTGGTTCAATGAGCTGACGGGCCAGCAGGATGACGCCGTACAAGACGGCCAGTCCAATCCCCAGCGTGTCGTGACCGGTGGCAAAGGCGTAGATGAGCCAAGGAATCATCACTGTACCGACACCGAGATAGGGCAACAGGTCGACAAGGCCGATCAGCAGGGCGTAGGTGAAGGCGGAATCGACGCCGAGGATGAGCAAGCCGATGAGAACGATAAACGCGGTGATCGAGATCATGATAAATTGCGCGCGCAGATAACCCGATAACGCCCGCTGGAGGTCGCGCCAGATGGCGCCTACGGTTTTGCGGAACGGCGCAGGGACCGAGGCGGCCAGAAATCGCATATCCCGCTCCCAATGATTGCTGATAAAAAAGGTGGCCAGCAGGATCACCCCGAGGATCACCCCTAAATTCGGGAGCGAGGAGAGCAGGTTGACGATCGTTTCCAAGACGTGATTGATAAGACGGGATACAAACGATCCGAACCTTTCAGCGGTATTGTCGATGTTTTTGTGGATCGTATTTTCATAGCCAGGGTTATCCGCAATAAACCGGTTGATTTCGGTAATGATCGACTGAATGCCTTCGCTTTGCGTCCATGAGATGAGCAGATTCCTCCACTCGGCGATCCGGTGATCAAAGGATTCGGCGAAATGAATGAGCTCTTTGACCAGCCGCGTTAAGGCCGCTGACACAATGATTCCTGCACTGCCTACATAAATGAACAATGAAAGCGTCACGGCCAGCCATTTAGGCACTTGCAAGTGTCTTTGGAACCACAGGACCAACGGATTCATCGCGTAGGCGATCAGCCAGGCGATAAGAAATGGATAACCGAGCGGGAGGAGCCAGTAGATCGCCAGGACGGAGACGATGAGGACAATGCATATCCAGCTGCCGCGCAGCACGCGCTTGACGATCACGTGATCCAAGTGGCATCTCCCCTTTTTCCCAGAAACCTGTCCTAGTTCAACTCTATGATTTGTCCACCTCGAATATTCCGCAGTGCACATTTTTTGGAAGTTGTGATATAATTCATTGCACAACTGCAATCGTTTACAAAATTTCTTTATGGTTGTGATAAAATCATTTAATGTACCCGGCGGTGCTGAAGCGGTTCCCATGTTTTCGGAAATCCAGTATGATGAAGAAGTAAGCGGTGTAGCTCTATTTTTGCAATTATAGGCCTGTTATTGGTTAACTTCGAAAATTTAAAACTTTCAATTTTGAGAGTGTTTCATGGGCTTGTTTGCTCACAAAATGTTAACAAAGGAGAGATGAATCATGACAGCTACGAAAGGCCTGGAAGGCATTGTTGCGGCAACCTCTTCGATCAGCTCCATTCATGATGGCGTTCTCGCTTATCGTGGTATCAATATCGACGAATTGGCGGAACGTGCGAGTTTTGAAGAAACAGCTTATTTGTTGTGGTACGGCAAATTGCCTAATCGAGCCGAATTGGACCGCCTGCAGCAGCAATTCAGCGATTACGCCGAAGTTCCTGAAGCGGTGCTAGAACAGATGAAGCTGTATCCGCAGACTGCTAACACGATGGCAGTGCTTCGTACTGCCGTATCGGCTCTTGCTTTGTATGATGAGAACGCCAATGACAACTCCCGCGAAAGCAACCAATTAAAGGCGATTAAGCTGCAAACCCAAATACCGACCCTGATTGCCGCGTTTGCCCGGATCCGGGAAGGTAAGGAGCCTGTCGCTCCGCTGAAGAACGTATCGATCGCACACAACTTCTTGTACATGCTGACCGGCGAGGAACCGGATCCGATTGCCGTTCGCGCTTTGGATCAAGCGCTGGTGCTGCATGCCGACCACGAGTTGAACGCTTCGACGTTCTCTGCACGGGTAACGATTGCAACGCTGTCTGATATTTACTCCGGAGTGACCTCCGCGATTGGCACCTTGAAGGGACCGCTGCACGGCGGCGCCAATGAAGCGGTGATGAATATGCTGGCCGAGATCGGGACGCTCGATCAAGTAGAGCCGTATATTCAGAAGAAGCTGGCCAATAAGGAGAAAATTATGGGCTTTGGCCACCGGGTATACAAAAACGGCGATCCGCGCGCAAAACACCTGCAAAATATGTCCCGTCAGCTGAGCATTCTGAAGGGCGATACCACGTTGTACGATATGTCCGTCAAAGTGGAACAGCTGGTCACCGCGCAAAAAGGGCTGAAGCCGAACGTTGACTTCTATTCCGCTTCCGTATATACGATGCTGGGCATTCCGCGTGACCTGTTTACGCCGATTTTTGCCATCAGCCGCTTGTCCGGTTGGACAGCTCATATTCTGGAGCAGTTGGAAGATAACCGCTTGATCCGTCCTCGTGCGGAATATACCGGTGCTACCAATCAGAAATACGTTCCTATCGAATTAAGATAAACAGCAATACGGGAGCTCCAAGGAACATTGTGGTAAAATGGAGACCGTGAGATGCAGCAAACAGACTTGAAGGAGGAAAACGTAAAAATGTTGAAACTCGAAAAGTTTGATCTTCCTACTGAAGGCGAGAAAATTACGATTCAGAATGGGAAGCTCCAGGTGCCTAACAACCCGATCATTCCGTTTATTGAGGGCGACGGGACTGGCCGTGATATTTGGAAAGCTTCGAAACGCGTACTCGACGCCGCCGTGGAGAAAGCCTACGGCGGTGAGAAGAAAATCGCGTGGTATGAAGTGTTCGCCGGCGAAAAGGCCTTCAATACATACGGGGAGTGGCTGCCAGCGGATACGCTGACGGCGATCCGTGAATATATTGTGGCCATTAAAGGACCGTTGACTACGCCAATCGGCGGCGGCATCCGCTCGCTGAACGTGGCGCTCCGTCAGGAGCTGGACTTGTACGTCTGCCTTCGTCCGGTCCGTTATTTCCAAGGCGTGCCTTCTCCGGTGAAGCATCCTGAGCTCGTGGACATGGTGATTTTCCGCGAGAACACGGAGGATATCTATGCCGGCATCGAGTATAAAGAAGGCTCCGAGGAAGTTAAGAAAGTGCTGGCCTTCCTGCAAAACGAAATGGGCGTGAAGAAAATCCGCTTCCCGGAAACGTCCGGTATCGGTATCAAGCCGGTTTCGGAAGAAGGGTCGAAGCGTCTTGTTCGCGCAGCGGTTGAATATGCGATCAAGCATGGCCGTAAGAGCGTTACGCTGGTGCATAAAGGCAACATCATGAAGTTTACGGAAGGCGCGTTTAAGAATTGGGGTTATGAAGTGGCGGAAGCCGAATTCGGCGATAAAGTGTTTACTTGGGCCGAATACGACCGGATTAAGGAACAGTCCGGTGTGGATGCAGCGAACCAAGCGCAGAAAGCGGCAGAAGCCGAAGGCAAAATCATCGTGAAAGATGCAATTGCCGATATTGCGCTTCAACAAGTATTGACGCGGCCGACGGATTTTGACGTCATCGCTACGTTGAACCTGAATGGCGACTACTTGTCCGACGCCTTGGCAGCGCAAGTAGGCGGCATCGGTATCGCGCCAGGCGCTAACATCAACTACGTCACCGGACATGCGATCTTCGAAGCAACGCATGGTACAGCTCCGAAGTATGCGGATCTCGACGTGGTGAACCCGGGCTCTGTGATTCTGTCGGGCGTCATGATGCTGGAGCATCTGGGCTGGCAAGAAGCGGCGGATCTGATCTATAAAGGCTTGGAAATTTCGATTAATAACAAAACGGTGACCTACGACTTTGCCCGCTTGATGGACGGAGCAACGGAAGTGAAATGCTCCGAGTTTGCTGATCATGTCATCAAAAACATGTAATCGCTCATTTTAAGCTTTAGCAGGGCAATCTCCGTTGATGTAGACCCTCCCTAGCGTTTGGCAGGGAGGGCTTTTTTTGCCTTGTCCTTCAGCGATTTCTTTGGTTTCCATCCTTTGTTTCCATCCTTTGTTTCCATCCATAAATAAAATAGATTATAATAAATGTAATTGACACGAAAGGACGGTTAGGGCATGTACCAAGTCATGTTATTCCTACATATTGTCGGCGCATTGGCGCTTGGCTTCTATCTGGTTCTGCCGTTTGTGCTCGGCCGAATCGGCAAATTGTCGCTGGCGGCTCAGGAAGGGACGGTATCGGCAGTGATCTCCCTGAACCGGTACGCGCAAATCGGGCTGATCATCCAATTGTTGACGGGCGGTTATTTGATTGGACAAGGCACTTACTCCGTCGCGTGGATGATTGTGATCGTCATCTTGTACCTGGCGATCGGCGCGTTTAGCGGAATTATGGCCAAGCCGCTGCGCTTGGCGCTGGAAGGAATTCGTAAGAATCAAACCGTGACGGCTGAGGAAGGGAAGCTGCGTACATTAAGCGCTCTGCTCTCCGTGACGGTATTGCTTATTTCGTTCTTTATGGTGTTCAGCACCATTATTTAATCGAAAAGTTCAAAGACCTGCCGGTAGATTTACCGGCAGGTCTTTTTGCTGAACGCTGCTTTAAGCCGCGTTGGCGCTTGGTTAGGAAGGACTTTGATTCGCTTTTTTTAACTCGTCCAAATGGGTGAACATTAATTTTAAAATATCGAGCGCCAGTTGTTTCTCTTTCGTAGAACGGTTCATGACGATCTGTTGGATCTGATCCAAGAAATGGTCGTCACTGATCTCAATCGAATCGTGGAGCAAATAATCAACGGTAACGCCCAATTGATTCGCCAATTTCACCAGCGTTTCCAGGGACAAACTGCGTTCTCCCCGTTCGATTTGTCCTATGTATGCGTCCGAAACTTCAATGCGTTCGGCGAGTTTTTCCTGGGTCAAGTGCATTTTATGCCGTTCTTGACGCAGCCTTTTCCCCAATGCCTCGTAATCCATATTACCCCTCCTGTATTTACCTTAAGTTAGAACCTGATGGAAAGATAATAAACTACAGGTTTTGTTTGTATTTACTGCAAGTACGAATTGGGTTATTATGGAATTACAGGATTTTTTAAATTATATCCTATTATTTATTCTAACTAAATATAAGGAGATCATGTATGTCTTCCTCATCAACTTCAGTTTCAATTATTATCGCTGTCAAGAATAACGGAATCGATTTGTACACGACGATGGAATCTTTGAAAGTGTCGCATACGACCTTGCCTTATGAAGTGATTATCGTTGATGAAGGTTCGATTGACGGGTGCTGTGATTTTTTGATGAATTACCGGTTCGATCGGCCGATTCAACGGATCAAGGGAGAGCCCGGAACATCGGCGCGCAATCTCGGCGCAGCGCATGCGAGAGGGGATTACCTGATCTTCAGCGGCTCTCATTTATATTATGATGACGGATGGATGGAGCGGCTGCTGGAGCCGCTGATGCAGGGACAAGCCGATGCCGTGTCACCTGCGTTTGAGAAGAGTGAACGCTCTACTGCCCCGGCCGGTAAGGACGTCGGAGGGATGATTGGCTTGTTGCGCCGCTACCCGATCCAGAGTGCAGGTCAGAATCTAGACATCCCGTGGTTGTCCTGGGAATGCTTTGCGGTCCGGCATGATACGTTTCGGGAGATGGAGGGGATGGTGGACGGCTTTTTCGGCAAAGATGTGGAGACGGCTGAATTTTCCTTGAGGCTTTGGCTGCAGGGTGGAACCTGTCGCATCGTCCCGGATGTGACGTTAATGCAGGTGTTCCGTCAGAATTTCCCCTATGACAATAGCCGGGAAATGTGGGGTGTGGATCTAATGACCCTTGCTAATTTACATTTTGGGGATGAACTGATCTCGGTTTGCCGGGAACAGGTGAGTCAAGCGTTTGGCGGAGAGCTGCTGGAAGCGGACCAGCTCAGCCAACGGGCTTTGGCTCGGAAGGAGAAATTTGCCTCCCTGCGGAAGCGCGATGCAGAGTGGTTGTTTAAGCGATTCGGGATCCATTGGAAATCGTAGACGGATAAGCTGGGGCTGTCAGGCTATCCTAAGAGGTGAGTGAGTGGACAGGTACGTTCGTACCTATTTCACCAATTACCGTAAAGGAGGATGCAGCAATGGCAGGTAACGGACAAGCGAAGCAAACCTTGCCGCCTCAGCATCAAAATCATCAGCCCGGCATCGAAGCCGAGATGCACCCGCGCCCGGTTTATGAGGGGAATTACAAGGCTGCCGGCAAGCTGACGGGCAAAGTAGCGCTGATCACCGGAGGCGACAGCGGCATTGGCCGGGCTGTGGCCGTAGCTTACGCCAAAGAGGGTGCCGATGTGGCCATCGTCTACTTAAATGAGCACGAGGACGCGAACGTGACTCGGCAGGAAGTCGAACAGGAAGGGCGCAGATGCCTGTTGATCGCCGGTGACATCGGCGACGAAGCGTTTGCCGAGAAGGCTGTGCAACAGACGGTACAGGAGCTCGGGCGCTTGGACATCCTGGTGAACAATGCTGCTGAGCAGCATCCGCAGCCGGACATTACAGCCATTACGTCGGCGCAGCTGGAGAAGACATTCCGGACGAACATCTTCTCCATGTTTTATTTGACCAAGGCAGCGATGCCGCATTTACGCAAGGGCAGCTCGATTATTAATACCGCATCGGTAACGGCTTATAAAGGCAACCCGCAGCTCATTGACTATTCCGCCACCAAAGGGGCGATTGTCAGCTTCACGCGGGCGTTATCGATGAACGTCGTTGGGAGCAAAGGCATCCGGGTGAATGCCGTTGCCCCTGGACCGATTTGGACGCCTCTCATCCCGTCTACCTTTGATGAGAAGCAGGTATCCGAGTTCGGAGGAACAACGCCGATGCAACGTCCCGGTCAACCGGAGGAGCTGGCTCCGGCTTACGTATTCTTGGCTTCGGACGACTCCTCGTATATGAGCGGCCAGGTGTTGCATATCAACGGCGGTGAGATTGTAAACGGCTAGCCTTCGGGCTGAGATTCTGAGATTGGATCAACCCATGCAATCGAACCCTCAAGAGATTCGGCACAGTACCGAACAAGCTTGAGGGTTCTTTCCGTATTTTTCGCCGATTCAGCCTTTCAAAGGAATTCTTCAGTGATAATTCTCACTCATTTCGGAGCTGATTTTGGACAGAAATCGTCAACCGAAACGAGTTCTTATGTTATTATTAATCTGAAGAATGCGATAGGTTAACGACACCATGTGATGAAGGATATTACGCGCCAAAGGGTCAAACAAGATGGCAGGGAGAGGGGAATCTTGGATCATGCACCAGTTTGAAGAAAGCGTATACGAATTGATTGTGGAAGCTTCAACGAAATTGCCGGGCGACGTTCGGCGTGCAGTGAATCGGGGCCGTGCCTTGGAAAACCGGGCGACACGGGCCGGTTTGGCCATGTCGACCATCGCGCAGAACATTCGGATGGCGGAGGAGCAGGTTTCACCGATCTGCCAGGATACCGGGATGCTCACGTTTATGATACACACGCCGGTAGGGGCGAATCAAATTGAAATGAAAAAGGCGATTCACGCCGCGGTGAAGCGCGCCACGGAAGAAGGCAAGCTGCGTTCCAATTCGGTAGATTCGCTCACAGGAGCGAACAGCGGAGACAATTTAGGCCCAGGGACGCCAGTCATTCATTTCGAGCAATGGGAGCAGGACTCGATCGACATCCGGCTGATCTTAAAAGGCGGCGGGTGCGAAAATAAAAATATCCAGTACAGCCTTCCAACCGAGCTGGAGGGGCTGGGCCGTGCCGGACGGGACCTCGACGGCATCCGTAAATGTATCCTGCATGCCGTGTACCAAGCGCAGGGGCAAGGCTGCAGCGCAGGATTTCTTGGCGTGGGCATCGGCGGCGACCGTACGACGGGATACGAGCTGGCTAAACAGCAACTGTTCCGCCCGCTGGATGACGTGAACCCAAATCCGGATTTGGACCGACTTGAAAAATATATTATGGAAACCGCCAACCAGTTGGGTATCGGAACGATGGGCTTTGGCGGGGAAGTCACTCTCTTAGGCTGCAAAATCGGGGCGATTAACCGGCTTCCGGCAAGTTTCTTTGTCTCCGTTGCTTATAACTGCTGGGCGTTCCGCCGTCAGGGCGTGGAGATCGATCCGGCAACCGGGGCGATCCGTGAATGGCTTTATGAACGCGGCAGCGAGGTGCCGGTGGACGGCGAGCTTGAATCGGTTGCAACAGGAGCAGCTGCCGAAGGGACTCCAGCGCCAGCCAGCAGAGAAGTTGTGCTGCAAACCCCAGTGACGGAAGAGCAAATCCGCAGCCTGCGGGTGGGCGATGTGGTGATCATCAACGGGGAAATGCACACTGGACGGGATGCTCTGCACAAATATTTAATGGATCACGACGCCCCGTTGGATTTGAACGGTGCGGTCATTTACCACTGCGGACCGGTCATGCTGAAAGACGAGGAAGGTTGGCACGTGAAGGCGGCCGGACCAACAACCAGCATCCGCGAAGAACCGTATCAAGGGGATATCATGAAGAAATTTGGCATCCGCGCCGTGATCGGCAAGGGCGGCATGGGGCCGAAGACGCTAGCTGCCTTGAAAGAGCATGGCGGCGTGTATTTGAATGCGATTGGCGGGGCAGCGCAGTACTATGCGGAATGTATCAAGAAAGTCAACGGCGTTGATTTCTTGGAATTTGGCGTTCCGGAAGCGATGTGGCATCTCGAGGTCGAAGGTTTTGCGGCGATCGTAACGATGGATTCGCACGGGGACAGCCTGCATGAAGGCGTGGAGAAAGATTCGTTGGCGAAGCTCGCCGCATTTAAGGATCCGGTGTTTAAATAAACATGAAAACCTTTCGCTCGCGCCTAACCCTCATCCTGATGATTTTGCTGGGCATCTCCATGCTGGCTGCCGGCCTGGCGATGGCCCAGATGTTTAAGAATATGCATATTCGGGCGTTGGAGGACAATATGGCCCGGGAAATTAACTTGCTGGAAGCTACCGTGGATTTCGTTTCCGCCCAAGGGAATCCCGAGGCCCAGGCCTACTACGAACGTCAAGCGAAGCAATTCGAGGAGCTGACCGGTTCCCGAGTCACGTTCATTACCCTGGACGGGAACGTTGTTGGCGATTCGGAATCCAATCCTGAGCATATGGATAACCATGCCCATCGTCAGGAGATTGAATCTGCAGCGGGCGGGAACGTCGGGAGTGCGATCCGGTACAGCGAAACGATCGGCGAAAATATGCTGTACGTCGCCCAGCGCGTGACCGCCGGCGAATTTGACGGCTATATCCGTCTTTCGATGAGTTTGGCTGACGTGGAGGAGGGGCTAGCCCAAGCCTGGATGTGGCTGTTTGGCGCGTTGCTTGTTCTATTCCTCATCGCGGGGCTGGTGAGTTACCGGGTGGCGGCGGGGTTAACGAAGCCGCTGGAACAAATTACTCGCGTAGCCCACCGTATCTCTCGATTTGATTACGACGCGAGAGTCAAGCTGGCCCGTAAGGACGAAATCGGTCAACTGGGCATGGCAATAAACGGAATGGCGGACAGCTTGCAGCAGCAGCTCAAGCGGATCCGGGATAACGAGGATTTGATGCAAAGCGTCCTCGCAAATATGACCGGCGGTATTCTTATGGTAGATGCCACCGAGCATATCGCCTTGATTAACCGGAAAGCGGAACGCATCCTCCATACCAAGGGCGAGCTGGTGTTAGGCAAACCGTATCAGGAGCTCAAGCGAAATTACGAATTCGTTAAATTTATGGAGGAAGGCATCGCCCGGAAAGAAGCGGTACAGGAAGAACGCAACGTCTACGATCCCGAGGAGAAAATATTGCATTTCGACGGGGTGCCGATGTTTGAGGATAACGGCAACTATCGCGGCATGTTGTTCCTGGTGCAGGATGTCACCGAAATCCGCAAGCTGGAACGGATGCGCAGCGAATTCGTGGCCAACGTATCCCACGAATTAAAGACGCCCATTGCCGCGGTCAAAGGCTTTGCCGAAACGCTGCTCGCCGGCGGGGTGAAGGACGAGGAGACCACCCGTTCCTTCCTGCAGATCATCTATGATGAAGGCGACCGGTTGAACCGGCTGATTGGCGACCTGCTTGAGCTGTCCAAAATCGAATCGAAGCGGGTGCCGCTGGAGTACGCGCCCGTGCAGTTAAGCGAGCTGTTTGACAGTCTTTATGAAGTGCTTCTCCCGGCTGCGGAGAAGAAGTCGATCTCGATGTCGCATGACGTGCCCGAGCATTTATTTATCGAAGCGGACGAGGATCGGCTGCGGCAAATCTTTATGAATTTGCTGTCCAATGCGATCAGCTATTCCTTGGAAGGCGGGAAAGTGCGCGTTTCCGCAAGCATCATAGGCGAAGGCGGGGACGAGGAGAAGGTGCGTATTCTCGTTAGCGATACGGGTATCGGCATCCCTAAAAAGGATCTACCGCGAATTTTTGAACGGTTCTATCGGGTAGATAAAGCCAGATCCCGCAGCTCAGGTGGGACAGGACTTGGCCTGTCCATCGTCAAGCACCTCGTGGATCTGCACCGCGGCACGATCCGCGTGGAGAGCAAGGTTGGCGAAGGAACAACGTTTATTCTGGAACTGCCCCTGATGCATTCCCTGGATGATTAGGATCGGTCCGGGGATCATAAAAATAAAATGTAAACCGTTTTTTGTTTAACTTTACACTACGTTAACATTGCCGTGATATGCTGGGCTTGTCATTAAAGTGATATTGGTTCAGAGATGAACTTGTACCGCAAACAAATGGAGGGTACTATGACTCAACGTCTATTGGTTATCGAAGATGAACCGACGTTATCCCGGCTTTTGTCTTACAACCTGACGAACGAAGGCTATGAAGTTATCGTAGAGGATCACGGGCAAATCGGTTATGAAACCGCACTGCGGCAGGATTTTGATTTGATCTTGCTGGATTTGATGTTGCCGGGCATGAACGGTTTTGAGATCATGTCGAAGCTGCGCAGCGAGGGTGTGAAGACGCCGGTGATTATCCTGACCGCCAAAAATGCGGAGGAAGAGGTCGTCCAGGGCTTGAAATCCGGTGCTGACGATTATATCACGAAGCCGTTTGGCGTTGCGGAGCTGTTGGCTCGTGTTGCCGCCGTTCTCCGCCGTTCCACCGGCAAGGAAGAACGCGAGAAGCCGGCTGAGCAGGATAATTCACAAATCGTGCTGGGCGCCTTGACGATTTACCCCGAGAAATACGAGGTCACGTTAAACGGGGAACCAATCACGCTGAGACCTAAGGAGTTTGAGGTGCTGCTGTACTTGGCTCGCAAGCCCGGCGTGGTGATGACCCGAGACGATCTGATGAACGCCGTGTGGGGATTTGACTATATCGGAGGACAGCGGACGGTGGATGTGCACGTCAGTTCGCTGCGCAAGAAGCTTGAGCTGGATCCGCAGTCCGTGCATATCGATTCCATTCGCGGTGTTGGCTATAAACTGGTTGTGAATAAGAAGCAAGCGTCCATCATGTAACTTTTATGGTGGACGTTCTTTTTTACATAGGGCTAACATCCTGGGAACATAAGCTTAACATTATCCCTCTATGATTAGATCGAACGCAGCGTTTACATATGGGGGAGTGAAGCAGGTTGGGAAAACAGGCCATAGCACTGCTGGAAAGCTCGACAGATCAAGAGACAGGGAGCGGGACAGCAAGCAGCGAAGTAGGCGAGATTCACCGTGCGGTGTTGGTGAGGCAAGAGGATCGCTCGAATGGAGGGCGGGCAGGTGCAGGAAGTAGGGGGCTAACAACGGTTGAAGCCCGTTCCTTCTGTCGCAAGGTTCCGGTTATTGGCCCGGAGGTTCCCTGTCGCCAGGTGATGGGGGAGTTTCAAAGGCAGCCTGAGCTTCCGTGCATCGTGATTTGTGATGAGGATCACAAATCGTTGGGGCTGCTGATGCGGGATCGGTTTTTCCGCCACTTGGCGGGGCGGTTTGCCGCTGATCTATTTTATGAAGTCGCATCGTTTCAGTTTGCCGAGCAGCAACCTTTGATTTGCGAAGGTGATACGCCTGCTGGTGAACTGCTGGATCTGGCGTTGGGAAGGGAGGGAACCTCCTTCTACGATGGTCTGATCTTAACCGATCAAGGGAAATATTACGGAATCCTGACGATTCAGGATCTGATGCAGATGTCCCGGGAGCTGCAGCGGGAGGCGGATGAAGCGAGGCAGGCGGCGGTGCGTGACAGCCGCGACCGGGTCGTAGAGATCGAGCAGTCGATTGCAGCGGTGGCGGAATCGGCAAAACGAAGCTTGCAGGAGACCGAGCGGATGAATGATTTATCGTTGGAGGGGCGGCAAGAGCTGGAGGCCGTGAAGGCGTCGTTTACCCGCGTGCTCGAGATGGCCCGTTCCCAAGAGAAGCAAATGGCCAAGCTGCTGGAGCAGATGCAGCAGATCTCATCGGTTGCGGATCATATCCGCAGTCTCGCGGACCAAAGCGGCATGCTGGCGATGAACGCCTCAATCGAAGCGGCACATGCCGGCGAGCACGGGCGCGGGTTTGCGGTCGTCGCCTCCGAGGTTCGTAAGCTTGCACTGCAGACCAAGCGATTCTCGGAGGAAATTGGCGACACGTTAGGGGTGGTGAATCACTTGATTCAGCAAACGGCAGCCACCGTCTCCTCAACAGCGGAGGAGATGGCGGAAAGCCACGAACGGGTCGGTAACGCGGACGGGACGTTCCAAGCGCTGGTGGAGTCCGCCCGGGCGGCAGAGCAGCGCAGCCAGGAGATGTTCCGCTCATCGGAAACGGCGGCCGAGCGAACGAGAACCGTGCTCTGGGAGTTACAACATTTAACATCACTTTCGTAAAATTTTACACCACGTTTACAATGTAGCTCATGTGCTTTTACATAAGTGCGATAGAATACAATTGTTTGACATGAGACAATTCGCGAATATGCGTATACTAGCTAAATCGATGTAGAATTGGCACGGGCTCGCGGGAAGGCGGGTACCGTGCTTCAAGCTTGCTTGGCATTCCCCGGCCCGTAACGGCTTAGAGGCTGCGGCCGGTGGCTTAGACGTATTTTGGTGAAGGAGAACTGCAATGAAACCTATCATCCGGATTCAAAAATTAAACTTATATTATGACCGATTCCATGCGTTGAAAGACGTTTCTCTGGATATTCCGGAAAAAGCAATTACCGCTTTCATTGGCCCCTCCGGCTGCGGCAAATCGACGCTTCTCCGCACATTGAACCGGATGAACGATATGATTCCGGGCACGCGGATCGAAGGGGTTGTCCAAATTGCCGACACCGACATTTACGGCGACGATGTTGAAGTGGAGGCTTTGCGCAAACGGGTGGGGATGGTGTTTCAGCAGCCGAATCCTTTTCCGAAATCGATTTATGACAATGTGGCTTATGGCCCGCGGTTACACGGCATCAAGAATAAAGCGGAGCTGGACGAGATCGTGGAACGAAGCCTTCGCCAGGCCGTGTTGTGGGACGAGGTGAAGGATTTCCTGAATCGGTCGGCCCTGAGCCTGTCCGGCGGACAGCAGCAGCGGCTTTGCATCGCCCGGGCGATCGCTGTGCAGCCGGATATTTTGCTAATGGATGAAGCCACTTCAGCGCTGGACCCGATCTCTACCCTCAAAATTGAAGAGCTGGTGCAGCAATTAAAAGATAGCTATACGATCGTTATGGTCACCCATAACATGCATCAGGCGGCGCGCATCTCGGGTAAGACGGTCTTTTTCCTGAACGGAGAAATTGTGGAGGCGGACGATACGCAGAAGCTCTTCTCCACGCCGCAGGATCCACGCACTGAAGATTACATTTCCGGTCGTTTCGGATAACAAGGAGGCTGCAGCAAGATGATTCAAAGAAAGGAATTTGATCAGAATCTGGAGGATTTACGGCAGCTGCTGAGAAAAATGGGCGAGCATGTGGAGGATGCCTTGACGGGGGCGATCAGCGCCCTGCAGGCTCTGGACTCGGCCAAAGCGAAAACCATCATTGAACGCGATGTCGAGCTGAACCGGATGGAAGAGCAAGTGATGGACCTCGGCTCGCGCCTGATCGTGACTCAGCAGCCGGTGGCCAAGGACCTGCGGCGGATTATCGTGGCGTTTAAAATTTCCAGCGATTTGGAGCGGATGGGAGACTTGGCGATCGATATCGCGAAGGTCACCCTGCGGCTGGAAGGCCAGCAGTTAATCAAGCCGCTCATCGATATCCCGAAGATGTCCGAGCTAGTCATACTGATGGTGCGGGAATCGCTGCAATCGTATTTGGATGAGAATACCGATCTGGCTTACAAAATGGCCAAGGATGACGACGAGGTAGATCACCTGTACAGCCAGATGATTCAAGAGTTGTACGGGTTTATGATCGAAAACCCGGAATCCCTCCAGCAGGCGATGCTGCTGACGCTGGTGGGCCGATACATCGAGCGAATCGCCGACCATGCAACCAATATCGGGGAAAGCGCCGTTTACCTGGTGACCGGGCATCGTCCTGACCTGAACCAATAACTTTGAAATGAAGTTTTTCGTGCGTCCAACCGGTCGCAGCTGGCGAAATTACGCAGGCTGCGACCGGTTTTTCTTTTCCAAGGACGGCTTTGGTGTTATCGGGATGGCCCCTGTGTTATCATAAGATAAGGTAGAATACTGTGGACGAGGTGTCGTATGGAAAAATTGATTCTTATAGATGGGAACAGCATCATTTACCGGGCATTTTTTGCGATGCCGCCGCTCACGAACTCCAGCGGGTTGCATACGAATGCCGTTTACGGTTTCACCAATATGCTGCTGCGCCTGATCCAAGAGGAGCGCCCTACCCATATGCTGGTTGCCTTTGATGCGGGCAAAGTGACGTTCCGGCATGAAGGCTATCAGGAGTATAAAGGAGGACGCGACAAAACGCCGCCGGAGCTGTCCGAGCAATTTCCGCTGATGCGCGAGCTGCTGGAGAGCTTTGGTATCGCCTGGTTTGAACTGTCCGGGTACGAAGCGGACGACATTATCGGCACCTTGAGCAAACGGGCGGAAGAGGCCGGTCATGAAGTGCTGGTCGTGACCGGCGATAAGGATATGCTGCAGGTCGTCAGCGATCGGGTTAAAGTGGCGCTAACGCGCAAGGGTGTCAGTGAAGTCGAGCCTTACGGCCCGCAGCAAATTGAAGAGAAATATGGGCTGAAGCCGCTGCAAATCATCGATTTGAAGGGCCTGATGGGCGATACGTCCGACAATATTCCGGGAGTGCCGGGAATCGGAGAGAAGACAGCCCTGAAATTGTTGCATCAATACGGTTCCGTTGAGGAAGTGTTGGCCCATACCGACGAATTGAAGGGCAAAATGAAGGAGAATCTGGTGAACCACGCAGAGGACGCCCGCATGAGCAAGCAGCTGGCAACCATCTTCCGAGAGGTTCCTATTGAACGCTCCTGGGAGGAGATGAAGTTTGACGGCATTCCGGAGGAAACCGCGGTCCCGATGCTGCGCAAGCTGGAGTTTAAGTCGCTGCTGGAGCGGATGTCCTTTGCCGGCGGCGAGAATGCAACCGGCGAAGCGGCTCGCGCGGAGCAGGTTGACATCCAGGTGACCACGGTGGACTTGGACAACCTTAAGGAGCTTACGGCCGATTTGCCAAACATCGAAGGAATCATCGTGGAGTCCCACGGGGAGAACCCGCATCAGGCCGAAATGATGGGCATGGTGCTGTCTACGGCCAGCCGCCACTACTTCCTGTCGTTTGACGTGCTGCAATCGGAGGCTGCGGCGGAAGTGCGCGCTTGGCTGGCGGACGAGCAGGTGCCGAAGCGCGGGTATGATCTGCACCGGGCGGATTTGGTGCTGTTCTGGCATGGCGTTGCTTTTGCCGGAGCCGAGCACGACGTGCAACTGGCGGCCTATTTGCTTGATCCGACGGAGAGCGACCAGACGATCAGCGGGCTGGCCGCGAAATACCAGCTGCCGCAGGTTCCCGGAGACGATGAAGTTTATGGCAAAGGCGCGAAATTCAAAGTGCCGGAGCCGGATGTATTGAGCCGTCATCTGGCTCGCAAGGCGGATGCTTTGCTGCGGATCCTGCCTTTGCAGCGTGAGGATTTGGCGAAATACGAGATGGAGAAGTTATTTTATGAGTTGGAAATGCCGTTATCTCGGATTTTGGCCGACATGGAGAAGCAAGGCGTTGCCGTCAACAAGGAAGCCTTGAAAGAGCTGGGCGTGGAATTTGAAGCCCAAATCAATAAACTGGTTGCGCGTATTTATGAGATCGCCGGCCAGGAGTTTAATATCAATTCCACGAAGCAGTTAGGGGAAATTCTGTTTGATAAGCTGGGCCTGCCGGTCATCAAGAAGACGAAAACCGGCTACTCCACAGATGCGGAAGTGCTGGAGAAGCTGGCGCCTTACCATGAGATTGTGCAGTTTATTTTGGAATACCGCCAGCTGGCCAAGCTGCAATCG
Organism: Paenibacillus phoenicis; assembly: GCF_034718895.1. Classification (NCBI taxonomy): domain Bacteria; kingdom Bacillati; phylum Bacillota; class Bacilli; order Caryophanales; family Paenibacillaceae; genus Paenibacillus; species Paenibacillus phoenicis. The sequence continues at coordinate 586,548 of NZ_JAYERP010000001.1, forward strand.
ACCTATGTCGAGGGGCTGCTGAAGGAGATTTCGCCGAAAACGGGCAAAGTGCATACGTATTTCCGGCAGACGATTGCCGCCACCGGACGCTTGAGCAGCCAGTATCCGAACCTGCAGAATATCCCGATCCGGCTGGAGGAAGGCCGCAAAATCCGCAAGGTGTTTGTGCCGTCCGAGGAAGGCTGGTTTATTCTGTCCGCGGATTACTCGCAAATCGAGCTTCGGGTGTTAGCGCATATTTCCGGGGATCCAGGGCTGCAGGAAGCGTTCCTGCACGATATGGACATCCACACGAAGACGGCCATGGACGTGTTTGGCGTAGGACCGGATCAGGTGGACGCCAATATGCGACGTTCCGCGAAGGCGGTCAACTTTGGCATCGTCTATGGGATCAGCGATTACGGCCTGTCCCAGAACCTGAACATCACGCGGAAGGAGGCTGCTCGCTTTATTGAGCAATATTTTAATGCCTTCCAAGGGGTTCGGCGTTACATGGATGAGATCGTGAAGGCAGCTAAGCGTGACGGATATGTTAAGACGCTGCTGGAGCGCCGCCGTTATCTGCCCGAGATCAACGCCTCGAATTTCAACCTGCGTTCCTTCGCGGAACGGACGGCGATGAATACGCCAATTCAGGGGACAGCGGCGGATATCATCAAGCTGGCTATGGTGCGCATGGATGAGGAACTGCATAAGCACGGATTAAAGAGCCGCATGCTGCTTCAGGTGCATGACGAATTGGTGTTTGAGGTGCCGCCGGAGGAGCTGGAGTTCATGAGCAAGCTGGTTCCGGAGACGATGGGGAAAGCGTTGGAGCTCTCTGTACCGCTGAAAGCCGAAGTATCCAGCGGATTAAATTGGTACGAAGCGAAGTAAGCTCTGCGCATGACAACAACTTAGATCGAGGTGAGAGGATATGCCGGAATTGCCGGAGGTGGAAACGGTCCGACGGACCTTAACCCAATTGATCGTGGGCAAGACGATCCAAAGTGTTCATGTGTTTCTGCCGCGCATCATCCAACGGCCGGATGATATCCGACGGTTTGAAGCCGAACTTGCCGGCCATACCATCTTAGAGATTGGCCGCCGCGGAAAATTTTTGCGGATTATCATGGATGGGCTGGTGCTCGTCTCCCATTTGCGGATGGAAGGGCGTTACGGGCTGTATCAGCCCGGAGAAGAGGTGGAGAAGCATACCCATGTCATTTTCCGGTTTACGGACGGGACGGAACTCCGCTACAAGGATGTACGCCAGTTTGGTACGATGCATCTGTTTGCTCCTGGGGAGGAGTTTACGAACAAGCCGCTGGTGAAGCTGGGATTGGAGCCGCTGGAGGAGTCGTTTACCCTTCAAGCATTCCAGGACAAAATTTCCCGGCGAACCACGAAAATCAAGCCAGCCTTGCTGAACCAGGAATACATCGTTGGCTTGGGGAATATATATGTAGATGAAGCATTGTTTCGGGCAGGCATCCACCCGGAATATCCGGCGGACAAGCTGACCAAGAGGCAGCTGGAGCAGCTTCATGCCGCCATCGTTGAGACGTTAACCGAAGCGGTAGAAGCTGGTGGCTCCTCCATCAAATCGTACGTGAACGGGCAAGGGGAAATGGGGATGTTTCAACATTCCTTGCGGATGTACGGCCGCCAAGGTGAGCCTTGTCTGAACTGCGGACAGCCGGTGATGAAGACCGTTGTAGGGGGGCGGGGCACGCATTTTTGCCCGAATTGTCAGCCGCCTTATCGGACAAGCGGGTCTGCACGCGCCAAGTAACGGCTAACGAGATAGAACGAGGCTCCAAGTTATGAGTGTGAGGTGGATAGGGTTATGAACATCGGACTGACCGGAGGCATTGCGACCGGGAAAAGCACGGTTTCCCGATTGTTGGCCGAGCGTGGGGCCGCCATCATCGATGCAGATGTGATCGCCAGGGAGATTATGGAGCCGGGCCATCCGGTATTGGCCGCCGTTAGCGAACGATTTGGCCCGGGCGTGCTGCACCCCGATGGAACGCTGAATCGCAAGAAGCTAGGCGAGATCGTCTTCTCGCATCCGGAGGAGCGCAAGGCGCTGGAGGCACTAACGCATCCGGCGATCCGCGCTGAAATGAAGCGGCGCATGGAAGAGCTGGAAGCAGCGGATCCTCACAGATTGGTGGTGGCGGATATCCCGCTGCTTTATGAATCGGGTCTTGATCCGTTATACGATCAAATTATGGTTGTCTACGTCCCCCGCGAGGTACAGTTAACCCGGTTGATGTTGAGGGACGGGTTATCGAAGGAGGCGGCCGAGCAGCGGATCAGCGCCCAGATGGATATCGAAATCAAGAAAGAGAGGGCGGATATTTTGATTGATAACAGCGGTGGACTTGAGGAAACGAAGCGGCAGATAGATGACTTTTGGCGGGATCAGGGACTACGATGAGGTGGCTTCGCAAAAAAAGAGTCTTGCTTCTGTTGTTTATCGGTTTCATCATCCTCATCTTTTTTAATTCGGCATGGCTTTCGTTGTTTTACCCGATTTATTATAAAGAAGAAATCCGGCGGCATGCCAAGAACAACGGCCTGGATCCGTTTATTGTTGCAGCGATCATTAAGGTGGAGACGAACTACAAATCGGGCGTGGAGTCCCGGAAAGGCGCGCTCGGAATTATGCAGATCATGCCCGATACGGCGGAGTGGGTGATTTCCAAAGCGAAGTTGCCCAATACAACGCTGGAAGACATCCGCAACGAGACGGAAACGAATATCCAGATCGGCACCTGGTATCTGAGATCGCTCTCCCAGCAATTTGACGGTAACACCATCGCCATGATCGCAGCGTATAATGCCGGACCAACCAATGTGAAAAATTGGCTGAAGAGCGGGCGATGGGACGGACGACTGGAGACGGTGCAAAATATTCCGTTTGGCGAGACCCGGCATTACGTCCAGCGGGTATCCCACTATTACAAACAATATTTAAAGATATATGATGATTTTTAAGGGGGCCTAAGGTTATAACAAAAGAAAGCATTGACCGACCTCACGCCAGCCAATGCTCTCTTCAGTTGATCGGTTATTTGAATTGACCTGCCAGCTGTTGTTCAGCCAGGGTCACCAGACGTTTCGTGATGAAACCACCGATCGAACCGTTTTCGTAAGAAGTCAGGTTACCAGCATATCCGTCTTGTGGGAAAGAGATGCCAAGCTCCTGAGCGATTTCATATTTCATTTGATCCAAAGCTCCGGATGCTTGTCTAACCACCAGGTTGTTCGAAGAGTTATTATTTTGGGCCATGATTTGTTCACCTCCTTGTGGTTGGTAACAGTATTATGTGCCGGACTAGGAATTTCAATCACATGAATTTGCAGTAATTTATTGCCATCCGGTGAGACAGGCCGTGATGACGTCATTTAGAGGGGAGGTGTTCTAGTTTGAAATGTCCTTATTGCGACTATTTAGGCACCAAAGTGCTTGATTCGAGACCGGCGAACGAGAACCGTTCGATCCGCCGCCGGCGTGAATGCGAGAAATGCAACCGGCGGTTTACAACGTTTGAAATGGTGGAAGAAGTGCCGTTGATTGTGATCAAAAAGGATGGAAGCCGCGAGGAATTCAGCCGGGAGAAAATGCTGCGAGGTCTGATTCGAGCCTGCGAGAAACGTCCGGTTTCCGTCGAACAGCTGGAATCCATCGTATCCGAAGTGGAACGTTCCTTGCGCCACTCGGCGAACGCCGAGGTAGAGAGCCGGCAAATCGGCGAATTGGTGATGGAGCAGCTCTATCCGGTGGACGAGGTTGCATATGTACGGTTTGCTTCGGTTTATCGTCAATTTAAAGATATCAACATGTTTATGAAAGAACTCAAAGGCCTGCTGTCCAAAAATACAGGGGTCACGGAATAGTTCACTTCTCAAGCACTCTTCGCCGGCCGGCGCGGGAGTGTTTTTTTATTTTTTGCATAGAATAAACCTAAAGACTAAGGTGCCCTCTTATTTTACACAAAGTTTACAAAACGAGAACACAGCATTGATCTTCGCTTTCTATAATCAAACTGTAAATCAATTAAGGGGGAAACCTAAACAATGAAAAAGAGTATGTTATTGATTTTGACTTTGGTGCTGAGCTTCGCGCTGGCAGCATGCGGTCAAAACAACGCGGCACCAAACAACACGGCCGGCACCAACGGAAGCACTGCGGATGAAGCATCCGCGAGCAACGGGGGTAATGCAGCGACATCGGAACTTTCCGGGTCGATCTTGGCTGTAGGTTCCTCGGCTTTACAACCTTTGGTAGACCAAGTTTCGAAAAAATTTATGGATCAAAATCCAAATGTTTCTATACAAGTTCAAGGCGGCGGAAGCGGCACCGGGTTGACGCAGGTTTCCGGAGGCCAAGCGGACATCGGGAACTCCGACGTCTTCGCAGAAGAGAAGCTGGATGCGGCTCAAGCTGGTGAACTGGTTGACCACCAAGTTGCTGTCGTCGCGATGGCAGCTGTCGTTAACCCGGACATCACTGTCGACAATTTGACAAAAGACCAACTGGTCCAAATTTTCACGGGTAAAATCACAAATTGGAAAGATCTTGGCGGTCCGGACCAAGCGATTCAAATTGTAAACCGTCCGTCGAGCTCCGGGACTCGCGCCACATTTGAGAAATACGCGTTGGGTACGAAAACGGAGGACCTGCAAGGTTCGATCCAAGAAGATTCCTCCGGTACGGTAAAGAAACTGGTTGGCGAAACGCCGGGGGCGATCGGATATCTGGCCTTGTCCTACCTTGACGATACGGTCAAAGCTGTGAAGTACGAAGGCGTGGACGCAACGGAAGAAAACGTAGCAAACGGAACTTATCCGGTATGGGCTTATGAGCACATGTATACGAAAGGCGAGCCAAACGAAGTCGTGAAAGCCTTCTTGGACTACATGGTTTCCTCGGATGTTCAAGGCGACAACGGCGACGTAGTAGAGCTTGGCTATATTCCGATCAGCAAAATGCAAGTGGAACGCGATGTTGACGGCAACATCACGAAGAAATAACCAGCAGATTCGATAACATCATATCAGCGCGGCAAGAGGCGGACGGTTCTGCCTCTTTCTGTGCTGTTCTTAAAGGGAGAGGTTTCATGGCTCAGTCCGGCGGAAGAAAAAAAATACAACCGCATATCGTCGAGGAATGGACCGGCAAAATTTACGCTTCATTTTGTATCGTATTGCTGGTGGTTACGATCTTCTCGATGGTTTATTACGTAGCAACCAAGGGGTTAAGCACTTTTGTTCAAGACGGAATCTCACTAGGTGAAATTTTCGGCAGCACGAACTGGAAGCCGGATGGGGAGCCGCCGATGTTTGGCGCCCTGCCGTTTATCTTGGGCTCGTTCAGCACTTCGATTCTGGCGGCGTTGATCGCAGCACCGCTTGGCATTTGCGCAGCATTGTTTATGGTTGAAATTATGCCGAAGTTCGGCAAGAAGTATTTGCAGCCGGTCATCGAGCTGCTGGCCGGGATACCTTCGGTCGTGTATGGTTTTGTGGGGCTTAGTATCATCGTACCTTTTTACAGAGATATTTTCCCGGGACAAGGTCTGGGGATCTTGGCGGGAGCGACCGTACTGTCGATCATGATATTGCCGACGATCACTTCGATCGCCACCGACGCCCTGTCTGCCCTGCCTCCCGGCTTGAAAGAAGGTTCCTACGCCCTTGGCGCTACGCGCTGGCAAACCTTGTCACGGACCGTATTGCCGACGACCTTACCGTCCTTGCTGACCGGGGTTGTACTCGGCATGGCTCGGGCTTTCGGGGAAGCCCTGGCGGTGCAGATGGTTATCGGGAACGCGCCGCATATCCCGCGCTCGCTCTTTGAATCCACCTCGACCTTGACCAGCGTCATTACGCTGAGCATGGGGAATACGGTCATGGGCACGACGCAGAATAACGTCCTCTGGACGCTGGCACTAATCTTGATGCTGATGACGTTTGTATTCGTCTTTATCGTGCGTTGGCTGGAAAGGAGAGCAAAACGATGAGCGCCAAAACCGTCGACAAAATCGCAACAGTTGTTATTATCGCTTTAGCTGGCTTAATTGTCTTGATTATGGCGGGGTTACTCGGCTTTATTTTAGTCCGGGGGCTGGGTCATATCAGTTTCGATTTTCTCACGTCACCTCCTGAAACGATTAAGGCAGGTGGCGGGATTGGCCCGCAATTGTTTAATTCCTTGTTCCTCTTGGTCTTGACCATGATCATCACGATTCCGCTCGGTATCGGCGCGGGGGTCTATATGAGCGAATACGCTAAACCGGGGAAAATCACCGATTTTATCCGTTTGATCGTTGAGGTATTGTCCTCTTTTCCATCGATTGTCGTGGGTTTGTTTGGTTTGCTCGTGATCGTGAACCTGTTTGGCTTTGGCTTCTCCCTGTTCTCAGGGGCGTTAGCTTTGACGATCTTTAACCTGCCGCTGATGGTGCGGATTACCGAGCAAGGGTTAGCCAGCGTGCCGCAGGCGCAAAAGGAAGCCAGCTTGGCGCTGGGCTTGTCCAAATGGAAAACGATCCAATCGGTGATGCTGCCGATCGCCATGCCGGTGATTCTGACCGGGACGATCCTGGCGGCGGGCCGCGTGTTCGGCGAAGCAGCTGCCCTGTTGTTTACGGCCGGGATGAGCAGTCCGCGGCTCGACTTTAGCAACTGGAATCCGTTGAGCCCTACGTCCCCGCTGAATCCGTTCCGTCCGGCGGAGACGCTGGCGGTTCATATCTGGAAGATCAATTCCGAAGGCTTGGCGCCGGATGCGCCTGAAATTGCCGCCGGTGCGTCGGCCGTCCTGATTTTGACCGTGCTGGTGTTTAACTTGCTGGCTCGCTGGCTCGGACGCGTGATGCTCAAGAAATTTACGGCGACGAAATAGGAGGGCGAAGCCAAGTGTCAAATATTGAACTATCTACGAAAAACTTAAGCGTCTATTACGGAGAGAAACAAGCCGTTAAAAATATATCGCTCGATTTCGCTTCCCGGCAGGTAACCGCCTTGATTGGCCCTTCGGGCTGCGGCAAGTCCACATTCCTGCGCAGCCTGAATCGGATGAACGATTTGATCCGCGGGGCGAAGATCACGGGGGAAATCTGGATCGGGGACGACAATATCAATGATCCGAAGACCGATGTCGTGCTGCTGCGCCAAAAGATCGGCATGGTATGGCAGCGGCCAAACCCGTTCCATAAGTCCATCTATGAAAATATCGCTTTTGGACCGCGTTACCACGGGATTCGGGACAAGAAGAAGCTGGATCAGATCGTTGAGGAATCGCTCACCAAAGCGGCCCTTTGGGACGAAACGAAGGACCGACTGCACAGCTCCGCCTTGGCCCTGTCCGGCGGCCAGCAGCAAAGACTGTGCATCGCCCGATCGATTGCGGTCAATCCAAGCATCATCCTGATGGATGAACCGGCCTCGGCCCTGGACCCGGTATCCAGTGCCAAAATTGAAGAGCTGATCGCCGAGCTGAAGCAGGAATACTGCATTATCATCGTCACGCACAATATGCATCAGGCGGCTCGGGTGTCGGAAAAAACGGCGTTCTTCCTCATGGGGGAGCTGGTTGAGTACGGCGATACGAGTAAAATCTTTACCAATCCGTCCGAGAAACGTACAGACGATTATATCAGCGGCCGGTTCGGATAAGATACGTCTCTCCTTTTGCCACCTAGGAACAGGGCTGGACCCGGGGCGGGGAACCGCCCCGTTCGCGGTCCCTTTTAGATTGGAAAATCTCCGTATATACTGATAACATAAAGAGTGGACTGATTGGCGTGGGCAGCGCCTGCAATGGCTAAAGGAGATTTGGATAATGGACGTATTGGATTGGATTGAAAGGATGTTTGAGCATTACGGCTATTTTGTTCTGCTGCTCGGACTTCCCATCGACTTTATCGCGCTGCCGCTGCCTCCGGGTCAAACGACTCTGACCTATACGGGATATTTGGCATATAAAGGCGTGCTAGGTTTCCTGCCGGCACTCTTCGCTGGATATGCTGGGGCGGTGATCGGGGTGACGATTACCTATTTCGTCGGACATCGGGTCGGTGTGCCGTTGATCGAACGCTATGGCAAGTGGATTATGGTCAAGCCCTCACATTTGGACAAAACGAGGCGGGTCTACGAGAAATACGGCAATAGAATGCTGCTTATCAGTTTCTTTGTGCCGGGTGTAAGGCAGTTTTTTGGTTACTTTGTTGGCATTATGCGCATTCCTTTTCGAACCTTTGCCTTGTATGCTTACACAGGAGCAGCGCTCTGGGTGACTGTTTTTGTAAGCATCGGATTGGTGTTTGGCGAACAGTGGCAAGTTGCCATCGACCTGGTGGAGAAATATTTAAAGTTTTTCTTTATTGGGCTGGGCGCGCTGCTGTTGGTGCTCGTGTATTTGAAATGGCGGCGATGGAGGCTGAAGGTAGCCAAGTTGTCCCGGTAATACCTCAAAGGCGCTGGAGCTGGCTCCGGCGCCTTTATTTATTTCCGCTTTTTATTTTTATTTTCGGGTTTGCTTTGGTGCAAGATGAACTCGTCAAGCAGCGTCTCCTCAGTATCACCGCCGTTCTGCCCCTTTTCCTCCTTCAGCTTCAACAGGGAGAGCAAATCGAAAAGATCCCCAAGCACGGTGAACCCGGCACCGATAATGGCCAAGTCGTCCGAGGATAGGTCATTTTCTTGGATTCTTTGGTATTGACGCCTCTTTTTTCCTCCCAAGAACACCACCTGCTTTTAAATCTACTTGTTTCATCTTATGCAAATGGCTATTGGCTTGACTAGGCGTGAGCTAGGCTAGAGCCGCCGTCTCATATTCAGCATGGGTACCTGGTGAACGTATACCCATTTTTGCCTCTCTCCGCGAATGTCCCGATCGTTCGCTAACGAACTGTAATATGATGTTCTATATTTAAAAAGGAGGGAAAATCAATGTCGGGATATGAAAATGGCGTAGGTGGCGTAGGTTATGGTGGTTTCTGGACTTCCACAGGGACGATTCTGGTTCTCTTCATCCTGCTGGTCATTGTTTCCAAAGCGTTTATCTTTTAATTGAATAGTACCTCATGCAAAGGCCCTGCTGCAGCAGGGCCTTTGTTCATTTTTGCATTTGTTAGACAATTGCTCTAAAGCCCCGGCAGCGGCGCAAATCGCAGAGGAGTACCAGCGGATCAGCGGGGCACTCATCGAGGCGATCCGCACGCAATGGACGGACGAGCAGCTCCTGAACACAACGGAGATCGCAAGGTGAACCCTGGTCAAACGGGGCATCGCTCCGGTTTACGCTGATGCATCAGGCGCATCATCGGGGACAAATGACGGTATTGATGCGTCAGGCGGGACTGCGAGTTCCTGATATTTACGGGCCAACCTACGAATCGTGGATCGAGCCAGGGATGGAGCCCCTCGCCTAAACTGGGCCAGGCGGTCACAAAAGCAGCAACTATTTCCAGTTATTGCCGGAATCTCTGGAGGACGCCTCCTTGCATACCTATGTGCCTTACTACTTGCTTCCGTATGGGAAAGCTCTAACGATTGTGGAGCCGGATGTCCTGATCGGACGAATGGTGGAAGTCACCCCTTCGTTCCCCCTTGTAAACCAAACCCCTTGGACATAAACCGCTGGGACAAGATGTACAGCACGATGGACGGGATCGCATACAGGATGGAGAAGGCCGCAAGATTGCCGTATTCAATCATCCCGTATTGACCAAAGTACTGGTATAACTTCAGGGAAGCGGGGAAGTTCTCCGGATTTTGCAGCAAAATGTACGGGACAAAGAAGTTCCCCCAGCTGCCCGAGAAGGTGAAGATGGCCACCGTGCAAATGCCCGGCACCATCAGCGGCGCTACGACTCTGCGAATCCCCGTAAATACCGAGGCCCCGTCGACCCATGCCGCTTCCTCCAGATCCAGAGGGACGGAATCCATGAAGTTCTTTAGCATCCAAATGCCGTAGGGCATGGATGAAGCTACATAGAACAGGATAACGCCAAAGATTTGGTCATACAGCTTCAAACTTAGAAACAGCTGGTAGACCGGGACCATCACCGCCGTAATCGGCAAGGAAGTCATAAACAGGATGGTCAACATAAACGGCTTCTTGTATTTCATTTGATAACGGGACAACGGATAGGCGGCTAACAGTGCCAAGAGGACGACGAGCAGCGCCTGCCCCAGCGACATGATCAAACCGATCAGGAAAGCGCGCTGGTTCTCGCGGCTGGTGATCACGTTGATATAATTATCCGCCGTGATCCGCTGCGGCATTTTCAGCGTCTGCATGGCATTGGGATCAACCGAAGCAACCATCACCCAAAGCAAGGGTAAGACGAAGCAGATGCCGATGATCGTGAGGATCGTATAGGGCAAGATCCGGTAGATGAGTTTCCGTTGTTTTGCGTTCATAAGGAGTTCTCCTTGCTCTTGGACTATTTCAACGAGCGGGTATAGAACAGGCTAAGCACGATTCCGATGAGCAGAAGCAGCAAGGAGATCGCGGTTCCGTACCCCAGTTGATAGTTCACGAAGGCTTGGTTGTACATGAAGATCGGCAGTGTGGTCGTAGACGTTCCCGGGCCTCCGCCGGTCATGGCATAAATCAAACCGAACACGCCCAACGTCTGTAACGTGACCAGCATCATGTTGGTCATAAACGAATCTTTGATATAAGGGATGATGATCCGAATCAGTACCTGCCATTTCGAAGCTCCGTCGACCACCGCCGCTTCTTCCACCTCGCTGGGCACGTCGTCGAGAGCCGCTTGAAAGACGAGCATTGAGAAGGCGGTGCCGTGCCAGATGTTCGCGAGGATGATCGTCAGCATCGGAACGGTATACAGCCAGGTGACTGCCGGAATCCCCAATGAGGTGATGATCGAGTTAAGCGTCCCCTCGTCGCCGAAGAAGCTGTACAAGCACAACGCACAGACGATTTCCGGGGTTACCCAGCCGGCGAGGACGATCGTGCCGATCACCCGCCGGAACGTCCGGTTTCTGCGCTTCATCAGCAGGGCGATGAATAAGCCGAGCAGCTGCTGGCCAATCACCGCGGAGCCAAACAGGAAGACCAGCGTGTTCCAAATGCTGATCTTGACCGTCGGGTCCTTGAACATGTGAAGATAGTTGTCAAACCCAACGAATTTTAACTCTCTTGCCGATTCCCCCGTTAAAGCCAGGTTCGTAAATGAATAGAAGAAAGTAAGGAAGACCGGAGTGATAAAAAACACCAGCATTATCACAATCGAAGGGAGCAAGAAGTACAGCCACGTGTACGTATTTCGTTTTCTGGAATATCCTTCAGCCGTCATGCTGCTCATGGTTCGTTCTCCTTCCGGAAGGCATTGCTTTGCCGCTTGTTATGATTGGTCATTTTCTTATGACAGCGTCCTCGCCTACGATGCGGGTGATGTCTTGGGCGTATTTTTGAGCTGCCTCTGCGGGGGAGGTGCCTGTGGCGACGGATTCAACCATCGTCTGAATTTGTGTCGATACTTCCGGGTACTTATCCTGAGCAGGCCGGAACTCGGCGTTCTGCAGATATTCCGTAGCGATTTCGTTAAACGGCATTTGCGTGTATTCCGGATCTTTGGCGACGTCGGCTCGCACAGTAATATTCCCTGAGGAGGTGACGAGCTTCTTGCTGTTCTCTTTGTTTAATGCGTATTTGATAAACTCCCAGGCTTCGTCTTTATGCTTGGCGTTGCTCGGAATGGACAGCGCCCAACCACCGGCAAGGGTAATGGTCCCCGGTGCCTGACCTTGGCTCGTCGGCATCGGAGCAAAGCCCAGCACATCCTTGTATTCCGGCCATGGGGAAGCACCGGTTTCCAGATAGTTGCCGGTAATCCAGGAGCCGTCGAGGGAGATGGCCAACTTGCCTTGAGGCAAATATTCACGGGAAGCGGTGTTACCGGCCTGCCCGTTCAGAACCTTGGAGAGCGGCGGTCCGAGCTTTTCCTTGTTTACGGTTTCAATAAACCCTAATGCGTCCAAGATACCTTGGCTTTCGATGATCCATTTTCCGCTTGCATCGTCATACAGTCGTTCGCCGGTACCGTAAAGGAGCATTTCGTACGTCTGCATGGAGGTGGCTTCCCCAGTCGCCTTGCCCATGTTCATCCAGATCGGGACGATGTCCGGGGCTTTTTCCTTAATCGTGCGAGCCGCATCAAGCACTTCCTCCCAGTTCTTCGGCGTCCACTCTTCGGGAAGGCCGACCTGCTTAAAGATCTCTTTGTTGTACCAAAAGCCACGGGAATCCGTGTTGTACGGTACGCCATACACTTTGCCGTCGCTGGCGGTAACGCCTTTCTTCATCGCCTCGATAAACGAGCCGTTCGACCAATCCTCCCAGTCCTTCAGCCGCTCATCCAGTGGTTCCAGATAACCGGCGCTGGCGTCCGAATTGAGGATGAATGTGTCCTCCGTCACGATATCCGGAGCGGTGTCTATGGATTTCAGAGACAAGGCGACTTTCGCAAAATAGTCCCCTTCAGAGGCTTGAATCGGTGCTGGTTTAATCTCGACATCCTTGTTCGGGTAAGCGGCAGCGATCTCTGTCAACCAACGGTACAACGTGCCTTTTTCTCCGGCTCCGTCATCCCGATAGGTCACCGTAATCGTCGTTTTTCCGGAGCTGCCCGACTTGTCGCCCGACCCGGAACACCCGGCTAGCAGCGCCCCGCCTAAAGCCGTACACAACAACATGGAAGCGATGGCCCAACTTCTTTTTTTCATAAATGCCATGCTGTGATCCCTCCCTGGTAAGTAGTCTTATTCGGGTTTTGAGCTCAACCCGATGGTTTAACGCATTAAAAAAATACTGTGTACATCCCTTCCAGTAAAACATACTTGCCGAAGGAGCAATTTATTCAAAAAAACTCCACGAATAAATATTGACCGAATCGGTTTACGGAAGTATGCGAAATACGATCACACGGTGACGGATTTCTTCGAGCGAATCAAACAAGCCGCGAACATCAGGTCGCGATGATCGATAAGCATCCGGCGTTACTGTCTTTCTTGACCAGCGTTTATTTTGAAACGAATGAGGAGGTTCATCCGGAAATTAAGGCGATCTTGGCCAAAGGGGAGGAGGTTCGGAACCGGATCGCTTTGACCGGCGTGGATGAATCGAAGTTTAAGTCCAGCGGTATGATGTCAAGCTGTTGATTTAATCGAATTGGAAATTTCCCGTGCCTGTTGAGCGCGGAGTCACGAAAAAAGGGCGCATCAAACCAAACCCAGCCAAAAACCATGTCAGATACCAGATTTTTACTGGGAATTCGTGAAGGACTAAGGCAAAGGAGGCGTTAATCCTTGGCGCTATTCACCTTCCTTCGAGGCGTGTAGAGTTGGCCGCTGCGTAGCAGCACATCGACCAGACGCACGAGTTTTCTTGCCGTTAAGACGAGGGCGCGTTTGTGTTGATTCTTGGGCACTTCGTGATACTTCTTCCGGTAATATTCACCGAATTCTTCATCGCGCATCCTAACCGAGTTGGCAGCTTCAACGAGGTAGTAGCGCAGGAATCGGTTGCCGGATTTGATGCGGGCGGTGTCCTCCGCCTCGAAGACGCCGGACTGGTGCCTGCGCCACGTCAGACCCGCGTACTTGGCGACGGCGGCTTGATCCTTGAACCGTTCAATATCGCCGAGTTCGCCGAGCAGACCGGCTGCATAGACTTTGCCGATGCCGGGCACTGACAGCAAGCACTGAGCGCCTTGAATGCCGTCGAGGACCCGCTCGATCGCTTTGTCGAGATCCTTGAGCTGCTTCTGGATGCTGCGGATGGATTCGATGGAGGTGCCGAGCACCAGGTCAATCGAATCCTCCACGACCTTGGACAGCCGATAGGAGGCGCGGGCAGCTTGCTGAATGCAGCGGGCGACCCGCTCGGGATCGGGGAAACGATTGCGTCCCTTGTCCCGCAGATAGTCGGCCAGATCGGCCACGTCCATCTCGGCGATGTCATCGAGGCTGAACTTCTCGGAGAGCATCTCCATGAGCGCATGGCCAAACACGGAGCTGTCGACCTCGGTTGTAAACGCATTGCACTTGTAGAACAGGTTCTGCAAGAAGTACTGCTTCTCGCGAGCCAAGTTATGGACCAAGTGGAAACGCATGCGCGTGAGGCGTTGAAGGGCGACATACTGCTCCTGCATGACGATGGTGGTCGTCAGGCGGCCGAAGCGCAGGCGATCCGCAATGACCCAGGCGTCGAGCCGGTCGGTCTTGTCCATATCCGCATAGGCTTCTCTGAACTTGCTGATGAGCTTGGGGTTCAAGGTGAACACCTTGGCCTTGCGCTCTCGAAGCGCTGGATCCTGATGCAGGTACATGGCAGGGTGCCAGCTGTAGACGGAAGTGGCTTCCAAGCCGATGTGAATCTCGGTGACGGCCAACTTGTCCGCTGCAGCGACGATTTGGTCACGCAAGTGCGAGGCGCCATTCAAATTGTTTTTGACGGTGAGTGTCTCAAGCTTGTCACCGTCAGCGTTCATGAAACACGCTTCGAGCTCTTGCGAGCTCACGTCAATACCGACAAAAAGCTTCAAGTGAAATTCCTCCTTTCGCTAGGGATTCAGGGAATGGACGCTCCGGGATGCCTCCGGCGCACGCGCAGATCTATCACCCTCGCGTATGAGGACACACTTCGGGCCATGAGCTGCCCCGGATCTGCTAAAACCGGGCATGGGATGCCGAAGGGAACAGCCAGCGGGTAAGAAGCTCAGACGCGTACCGGAGAAACAGACTTAAGGAGTAGACGATGCTACTGGAGGCAGAAGGATTTCCCCGAATGGACCCTACGTTCCATTGTCCAGAGGCATACCGGAAAGTCCAGTCCCTGATGGAATTTTCAAAGAACAAGCTGGAAATTTGGAGGCTGTTTTCCATCCCCCGGGGGGATGGAAATGAACCTAAAAGAGCTTTTTAAAGATACTATACGAGGAAGGCATTGATCTGAAGCTTCTCATGAACATGTTGACTTAGATGGCGGAGGGGTTCACCAACCAGATGTCCAGGGAGAACAAACTCGATATCGAGGAAATCACAAGGGGGTTCCATGGGCGTGATCGAATTAAGAAACCTCACGAAGCGATAGGGCAAGGCCAGAGGGATTACTGACGTGAACCTTCAGGTGGAGGAGGGGGGAGATCTTTGGCTTTATCGGTCCCAACGGGGCGGGGAAGTCAACGACGATTCGGACGCTGCTTGGGCTCATTTATCCGACCAGCGGCCTGGATCCACTGATGCAGCAGACCTTCTTCGAGCTGATTGCGGAGGAGCACCGGAAAGGGGCGACCGTGTTTTTCTCGTCCCATATTCTGAGCGAAGTCCAGAAGATGTGCAGCCGTGTCGCCTTCATTAAGGAGGGCGGATCATCAAGCAGGAGAAGATGAGCGACTTGCAGGATAACAGCTACAAGAAAGTCAGCCTGGAAGCCAAGTCCGACATCGATCCGGCCGCCTTTAAGAAGCTGGATGGCGTCAGCAACCTTGAACTGAGGGGATCTTCGGCCAGCTTCATGTTTAAAGGCAGCCTAAACGCGTTTGCTGCAACGAATCGCTACCGTTGATTTAATCAACATCTCGATTGTGGAGCCCGATCTGGAGGAAATCTTCCTGCATTACTACGTGAAGGAGGAGTAGGCCGTCATGAATATGGTCATGCATGAGTTGAAGTCGCTGAGGAAATCGGCCTTCGTCTGGACCTTGGAGATGATCGCCTTGGCCGCCCTCTACTTATCGATTTATCCCAGCTTAGCGAGCGATGCCGAAGATTTCAAAAAGCTGCTTTGGCAGTTATCCGGAATCCGTTCAAGCGATGTTAGGCATTGATTTGGATAGGATTACCGCGGGCCAAGATCGTCAGCTCCAAGCTGCTGGCTGCGATGCTCCTCCTGATCGCGACGAATATCGTCTTCTATGCAGCAGCGTTTCTCATCGCAAACGGAGTCAAAACGGAGGATTTCAGCCAAAAGCTGTTTCTGCTGATCCATATGACGTTATTTTTTGTTCAGTTGATGTTTTTGGCGATTGGTATGGCGTCGTCCGTGTTTTTTGCCAAACTCCGGAGCGTCCTTCCGTTATCGCTGGGCGTGGTCATCGGATTGTATCTGATCGGCGCCTTGCTCGCAAGCGGGGAGGACAAAGAGATGATCCGCTTCATCTCGCCCTTCAAATATTTCGCACTTAAGGCCTACCTTAGAGGCTTGATCATCTGGAGCGTATGCATGTTCTTGCTAGTTGTCAGCGGAATGAGCAAGTATTCGGCTCTTTTGAAGTCACGCAGATCAGTGGATTTTTTGCCATGCTGTTTTTGTATATTGAGCTGACGGTCGCGATTCACGCGGTCCTGCTGGGAAGCTTTGCGATTTCCAAACTTACGGACTTGACAGATCAGCTAAACGCACTGAACGTGCTCTCTCCCTTCAAATACTTCAGCTATGAGCGTATCTTAAACGGAGAAGGCCTTCATGCGGGGATTGTCGCGCTATCCCTCCTCCTGGTGGCGGTGCTGGTTGTTGTCACTTATGCGGCTTATCGCAAAAGAGAACGAAACGTTTGATCGTTGCACGAGTGGCGGTTAGAACGCCCATGCAAGAGGCGCGGCCGGTTGATCCGGTCGCGCCTCTTTTTTGCTTGGCGAAACACTTGCCTTGCTTACATGCGATCCGGAGCCGGCAATCCGATGACATCCAGCGCCTCCGCGATGGTCTCCTTAAATTTCGCAGTAAGCCACAGACGGTAGGGTTGCCGCTCGGGCTCGGCTTTTAGGATCGGACAGGCGGTATAAAAATGATTAAACAAGGTGGCGAGCTCATACGCGAAATGGCAGATCGGTGTAGGAGAAAGTTCCTCACACGCAGTGCTCAGCGTATCCGGCCATGCTGCGATTTGCCTCAGCAGGGCGTGTTCGGCACGTTCCTGCGGTGCGATGTCCTCCGGCAGCGACTCCATCCGAGGGAGCCCGTCGGCTTGGGCTTTGGCTAAGATGCTGGCGGCCCGGGCATGCGCGTACATCAGATAAACGCCGGTGTTGCCGGTGGTTTCCGTGGCCTGCTGAATGTCGAATACTACTTCAGTCGGCAAGGCGAATCGCAGCAGATAATAACGGATCGCCGCTGCTGCGATCAGCCGGCTGGACAACCCTTCGGAATCGGACCGCTTGGCTTCGATTTGCGCTTCCATAAGGTCCAGCAAATCGGACACTTTGATGCCGATCCCTTGTCTGCCGGACATAGCGTACGAGGCTTTGCCGTCCGAGGTGTCGAGGCCAAGCTCCCGGGCTGCGCCAGGGCTTAGCGATACGACGCCGTAACCGACGTGGCGCAGCTTCTCCGCTTGGGCTGTGAAGCCTAACGCCTCCAGCGCTTGCTTCACCATCGCCTGCGGATACGCTTGCCTGTGGTCGATCACGTTGACGACGAGATCTGCCTTGCCGTAATCGGCGGCGACACCTTCTGCACTGGTTGTCCAGAGCCCATCTGCAAACGGTTTGTACCTGAAATCGTTCCCCAGCAAACCGAACTTCCAAAGATGATAGGCGATATCCTTGGCCGTATACGTCAAAATTCCGTTGGACCGAACGAGCACCTTATCGGCCTGATGCTCGGCTTCAGACTCCACATCTTCTGCTGCAGGTTGCTTCAGGACCCAGCAGCCCTCCAGCTTACCGGACGTTTCCTTATGGAAGAGTGCGGTCTGCTGCAACAAACGGAAGGCCGTGTCCCAGAACCCTTGCCGGACAATGTTGCTCTCCCAGACCAACAAATCATAATCAATCCCAAACGCCTTCATTTCCTCCAGATGCTCCCGCACGATACGCTCTGCCGTAAGCAAGCCAACCCAAGCCAGGTTCCCGTCTCCAGCTTCCAGCGCCTGCAGCACCTTCGTTCTCTGCTCCAACAGCGACGGTTGATCATCGTATTCCTTGTTAACCCGGGAATAGATGTCCCAACAGAAATCGCCGAATCTCACGTGGGCAGCCTGATGATCCACATTCAGCAACCCAACGACGGTGTCTGCCAACTGATTACCCAGATCGTCGATGTAATTATGCACTTCGATTTGGTATCCGGCCCTCTTGAGCAGCCGCGCCAGCGAGTCGCCGATACAGGCGTTTCTTAGATGACCGATATGAGCGGATTTGTTCGGATTGATGGAAGTATGTTCGATCACGACCTTTTCGCGAACTGCCCGCGGAAGTTGAAAATCCTTGCGGGCCCATTCGTTCCAATCCAGGCGGAAGTTCAGAAAGCCCGGCGGCGCGGTTTCGATCTGGTGGAATAGCCCCTCCATCCGGCCGGTTTGTTCCAATTCATTCTTCAGTTGTGCGGCAATATGCAGCGGTGGTTGACGCAGCGTTTTGGCCAGCTGCATCGCGATGTTGGTCGAATAATCCCCGTGTTCCGCACGGGCGGGCCGCTCGATCACAATGTCCGGGAGCTCCTCGGTGCTGTGGCCAAGCCTTGAAAGGACTTGTCGTACGGACAATTCAAGATATTTTTTCATCCAACTGCTGATCATAAAATCCACTCCTCCCTGGCAAAAAAATAAGCCTTCATCTCATCAAAGAGACGAAGGCATTACGCGCTCGCGGTACCACTCTTGTTGTTAAACTTCATGTTTAACCACTCTGAAGGATAACGGTCTTGGGCCGTGGCTGCTTACTCGACTCACGTTCAGCAACCATTCTCATGGGTCCGTTTCACTGGAAGCCCTGTACCGGTTTCCACCCTCCCGGCTCGCTTGGACTAGAACAGCCAGCTACTCTCCCAATCGTCGAATGTGGGATATTTTGTATTATTATATCCGCTTAATTTGGAATGTCAATCCTGGACTTCCCCAATATCAACCCACGAGCCCGACTTCTAGAGTAGGAGAAGAAAATTTTGGTCATACTCTTACTACTTCCATCAGAACAAAGGGGCTAGCGACATGCAACAACCGGACGAGTTTATCGAAACAACTGCAGCAAAACCTGGAAGGTCTTCGCGAGCTTCTCGGGAACAGTTCGGATGTCGTGTTCCGTCAGCTTTTGCCGGCGGACTGTACGCAACTCGCTATCGTTTACATCGAAGGACTTATCGACAATCAACTCTTGCAACAGGATGTGATTCGCCCGATTCTGGAGACCTCCTCAGACGGGAAGATGACGCCAACTCAGGTTAAGGACAAGGTCGTCAACGTCGGCGGCGTTAGCTCAGTGACCACCTATGAGGATGCGTGCAACGGATTGTTGTCTGGCGGTGCGCTGATCCTGATCGATGGGTATATGGATGGTTTGATTGTCTCAATTCCCGGGTTAGAGGAACGCGCGATTGCCGAATCGAAGGCCTATCCAAATATTCGGGGGCCTCAGGACGCATTCACGGAGGCGATAAAACCAAAACAGAGCTAGCTATCATGTACATGCACGGATTAGCGGATCAACAGATCGTAAGTAAGTTGACTGAAAAACTAAACAACCTCCAGGTGGATCGCGTGCTGGAGGGCGAATATATTGAAGAAGTTCTGAATCAGGATAACAAGCTTACGATTTTTCCTATGCTGTACAACACCGATCGTCCAGATACGATCGCAGCGGGCGTAATGGAAGGCCGAATTGCCATCTTTATTGACGGAACGCCATTCGTTCTCCTTGACCCAACCTTATTCGTCGACTTTCTTCAGTCCGCCGAGGATAATTATCAGTCGTATCTTAATTCCGACGGTATTGTTATTGAGCTTAATGGCCCAACGTGAAGGGGTCCCTTTTCCAGCTTTCCTTGAAGCGTTGATCATGGAAGTCGTTTTTGAGATTTTGCGGGAAGCCGGGCTGCGGATACCGAGATCGATTGGTCAAGCTGTGTCCATCGTGGGTTCTATCGTCATAGGACAAGCGGCGGTCGAAGCAGGCATCGTCTCTACCGTTATGGTGGTTGTCGTAGCGATTACGGCCATATCCAGTTTCGCCATTCCGTCCTCTTCCATGTCGATCCCGATCCGGATGCTGCGTTTCGGGTTCATGGCGATTGCTTCAACCCTGGGGCTTTATGGGCTGACCGTCGCTTTTATTGTGCTTGTCGTGCATTTAAGCGGGCTCCACTCCTTTGGCGTTCCTTATTTATCGCCCGTCGCTCCCTACAAGGCACGGAAGCAATCGGATGCCATCCTTCGCTTTCCCTACCAACCTGGAGCTAAAGGACCGTAGAAATCAAGGAGATGATCCCTGTGTACCGACAGGTAAAGCGATTTGTTCTTGTCCCCATATCCCTCGCGATGATCCTGCTGCTGTCAGGTTATTGGAACCGCAATGAATTAAATGAACTTTCGATCGTGCTAGCCATGGGGATCGATAAAGCGGATGACCTTTACGAGGTCAGCTTCCAGGTCGTGAATCCAAATCAGATGTCGCGGAAGCAATCGAGCGAGCGTACGCCTACGTTCGTATTCTCGGTACGTGCCGATTCCATTAGTGAAGCCGTGCGAAAAAACGGTGGGCATGTCGTCGCGGAAATTGTATATGTCCCATCTGCAAATTTTATTCCTGGATGAGGCCACGGTATTTGGTGAAGATGTCTTTGCATGGACATGCTGCGAGATGAATTCGGGCAACGACTTGCTTGAAGATATGTCTTGTGATACATTATTTTCCATAATGAATGTTTCGGTATGAAGCACATACCGCTTCGATCTGACTTGCTCTTGGAGCAAGGGGGAACGGGGCGGTTTTTTTATTGACTCGGAAAGGGAGTGTGCATGATGAGTGAGTTCGATGATGTTTACTTGGAGTGGCTGGAACGGCAGATCGACGAGGAGACCAACCCAAGAAGAAAGGAGTTTCTTAAAAAGGGATTAAGCCGGGGGACAACGGATTTTCTGCGGTACATTTGGTATCCCGCCATTGGAAACCTCAATGATCTCTATCCTGAGTATGAGGTTCGCGACTTTAATAATGGCTTCCGCTACCTCGATTTGGCCTATCGACCGGGCAACGCCAAAGGATGTATCGAGATTCAGGATTATCGAAGCCATGCTCGGGATATCGAGGCCGGGCGGTTTAAGGATTTGTGTATGAAGCAAGCTCTGCTGGCGTTAGACGATTGGTTGTTCCTACCGATTGCCTATCTATCCATTCGGGAAGACCCGGGAGTTTGCAAGCAGCTGGTCTTATCCTTTGTTGGTAAGTTCCTGTCCAACGCCGTACCTTCTAACCTTCATTGGGCCGAAGCGGAAACCTTGAGGTTTGCCAGACGACTGATGCGCCCCTTTACGCCGGCAGAGCTCGCGGATCATCTCAGTCTATCCAAGCAGCATACACGAGCAATTCTGCATGCTATGCACAACCGAAAGTTGCTGGAGGTCGTAGGCGGGAGACAACGGTATCGAACGTTCCGGCTTCCGAACGCGCGTTAGGGGCAAGGCGCTCTGATGGCAGGATGTAACTGGGGCTAAGGCTAGCTCTAAATCCACTTCTGGTGCTGAGGCTGTTGCTGGTGTGGAATCTATTGTTGGTGCGAATGCTGTTGTTGATGTGGATGCTGTTGCTGGTGCTAATGCGATTACTGGTGCTAACATAACACTAACTCTAACGCTTGTGAGCAACGCTATTAAGGCAAATTTGCTCTCGAAAAAATTCTAACGACGATGAGACACTCTATTAAGGTGAAAATCGAGAAAAATAGGGGGAAACAGAGGAATAAGCTCTGTAGTAAGCGTTAGAATCGCAAAGTGTCCTTTTTGGAGCAAATAAGATCTGTGGCAAGCGTTAGCGGTTAATCGGAGGGGATTCGCAGACCCACGGGGGTAAAAGAAAGCACCGGCAGGCACTAGGAGGTAAAGGATGCTCCCGTAGGCACTCAAAGTCACCTCTAGGCACTCATAGCACTCATCAGCACCCGCAGGCCAAGGGGAATGAACTATGTTAGAATGAAGAAGAATATCCTTATTCATGCAGAGGAGGAAAAAGGTGAGTACATCCATCAGCTTGCATCTATGGTTCGATAAACAGGCGAAGGAGGCCGCAGAGTTCTATTGCTCCGTATTTCCGGAGTCCCGAATCACGGGGGTTACGACGCTAAACGATACCCCTTCGGGTGATTCCGAAATGGTTTCGTTTACCGTTTGGGGTTTTCCGTTTATGGCGATTTCGGCTGGACCGTACTTCAAGCTAAATCCGTCGATCTCGTGCATCGTCAATTTCGACCCTTCTAGAGACCCTAACGCCAGAGAAATGCTGAATGAAGTGTGGAACAAGCTGTCTGACGGCGGGACTGCGCTCATGCCGTTGGATCGATACCCCTTCAGCGAGTGGTATGGCTGGATTCAGGACAAGTACGGGGTTACGTGGCAGCTGATGTTAACGAATCCGGAGGGGGAGCCGCGTCCACCGATTGTTCCGTCCATGATGTTCACAGAGGATAACTGTGGCAAAGCGGAAGAAGCACGTGAATTTTATCTCTCCGTCTTCCGGAATGCGAAACCGGGCACGATCGTGAAGTATGGCCCCGGACAAGAACCGGACCGGGAAGGGGCGGTCATGTTCACCGATTTTATGCTGGAGAATACCTGGTTTGCAGCGATGGACAGTGCGCACGCTCATGGGTTCGTCTTCAACGAAGCCATTTCCTTCTTGGTGAATTGCGACACGCAGGAGGAAATTGATCATTATTGGGAAAGTCTCTCCGCCGTTCCTGAGGCCGAACAATGCGGTTGGCTCAAAGACCGGTATGGCCTCTCGTGGCAAATCACTCCGTCCGCCTTGGATGAGATGCTGACCCAGGGAACCTTGGAACAACGGAATCGAGTGACGCAGGCGTTTCTGAAGATGAAGAAGTTTGACCTCTCGGAGTTGCAACGGGCTTTTGAGGGGAAGTAAACTCTATGGCAATGGCGCGGTAATCGCTAACACGCTTTCGTACGGAGTGAGGAAAAAAACGCCCCGGGATTCCTGATCGTGAATCAGGATCCTCAGGGCGTTTTTCGCCACAGAATTAAAAAAACAGCCCCGAATGGACTGTTATATTTGTATGTATGGTGGAGCCTAGGGGGATCGAACCCCTGACCTCATCGCTGCCAGCGATGCGCTCTCCCAGCTGAGCTAAGGCCCCGTATGAGCGACTTCTTTATTGTATAAAAACGTAGTCAAGCTGTCAATATCCCTTCAGCGAAAAAAATGTGTTCCTCCTCCCATCCAGCCATCCCGGTTACCGAATGGGAGGACCACGCCGGTTTCACGCGGTTTACAATTTGATGCTCGTGATTTTGGCGACCGGGACGATCACCTGCCGACCTGACTCATCGATCATTTCCAGGGCATCGTTATGCACGGTGACCAATGTGCCTTGTATGACGGAGCCCGTCGTCTCAATAGTGATGCTGAGTCCGATCGAGGCTTTCATTTGCTGCCGGGTCGCCGAATCCGGGAAGGAGGCGGCCTCAAGCGCCTGCTCCAGATGCTCCACCCGGCTGGCTAGCAGCTCGAGTTCCGCTTGCAGCAGGCGAATTCGCCTTCGCAGCGGTTCATTTAGCAGAAAGCGCAGGAGGGTCATTGCGATTCACCTCTTTTCCCTCTGATTCTCGTCTCTAGTAAATGAGACAATATATCATATGAAGCTAGATTGATAGAGTTTCGGGTGGGGCTTACTTTCCGGCGGATACCCTTTATGTTATGCTGAAATGAGATACGGAATCGTTAATAAGGAGAAGGATGAACTATGATCAAGCATATCGTATTGTTTAAATTGAAGGATGCATCCCCGGAAAATGTGGCACGTACGGTTGAAGTGCTGCGCGGCATGCAGGGCAAAGTGGAGCAGCTCAGAAGCCTTGAGGTTGGCACCGACGTGATCCGTTCCCCCCGTTCCTATGACATTGCGCTCATTGCTACCTTTGATTCGCTTGTGGATTTGGAAGGATATCAAGTTCATCCGGAGCACAAGAAAGTGATTGAGCACATGAACGAAGTACGTGAGAGCCAGGTCGCAGTCGATTTCGAATTTTAGGCTGGACCGAAGGAGGGAACCCCCGTGTATTATGTAAACCGGGAACAAATCGAACGCAGACTGGACATGCTGCCGGAATTGCTGCAAGCCCTTCGTGAATCGGCGGAGGCAAGCTCATCCCTGCTGGGGCGTTATGCGGAGGAGCGGGCGTTGCATTTGGCTCTGGAAATCGTGACGGACGTCGGCAGCTATTTAATCGACGGGTTTATCATGCGTGACGCCAGCAGCTATGAAGACATTGTTGACATCCTCTTGGATGAAACCGTAATTGATGCGAAACTGCACGCTACGCTCATCGAGCTGGTTCGGCTGCGGAAACCGTTAGTTCAGGAATATTTTGCTTGGGATCGCCAAGAGGTCGAAGGACTAAGGGGGCGGCTGCCCGAGGCTTTGCAGGATTTTTCGGCAAATGTGCTGAAGTATTTGGATCAGGAAGGCGTCTAATCTAAGACGGACAAGCCCAAAAATTATTCCTTACAAGTGTGACCGGACAGACCATTGCTGCTTATAATACATTATCGATATGGGCATTCGCGGAGAAAGCCAAAAAGGAGAGATGAGTCGTGAGCAAAGGAAACAAAGGTTGGATATGGGGGGCAGCCATCGGCACGGTTGCCGGTGCGGTAACGGCGCTGTTATTTGCCCCTAAAGCCGGGAAAGAGCTGCGTAAGGATATTGCCAACGGGGCTCGTCAAGTCGGAGAGAAGACGCAAGAGGCTGCCGAGAAAGTCTCGGAGCAAAGCACCGTTCTTGTCGGTAAGGTGAAGGAAGCCGCTGAAGTGCTGATCAGTGAAATCCAAAGCCGTCGTTCCGAAAAGACCACCGATGAAGATGAGGTAATTGCTCGAGTCTCCGAATTTGCAGATGAGGATGAGGAGACTGCGGCCGAAGAAGAGACAGTGGCCCTTGGCGTCGTATCGGAAGAAGAAACGACGGAAGCCGGTGAACCGGTGGCTGCAGCTTTGGAAGCGGCGGCAACTTCCGACAACGAGGAAGGCCAATAATTCGATCGGCTGTCCACAGCGATCGCCCGAAAAAGACCCGCTCCCGGGTCTTTTTCCCGTTTTCTCCGCCCTTGCGGGTTTTCTTGCACTACAAATTGAGTTAAGATTTAGGTACCCTCTGTGATGCGAAGTCATAAAGTAATGAGAAGGATTTTACACTAAACATAAAGGAAGCGGTATGTTCGTGCAGCAAGCTATCGCCATATTAGACTCGGGAGTGGGAGGCCTCACCGTCTGCAAGGAAGTGATGAGGCAGCTTCCCAGAGAGAAAATCATTTACTTCGGCGATACGGCCCGGGCTCCTTACGGTCCAAGGTCGCCCGAGGAAGTCCGCTTGTTTACCGAGCAAATCGTCGATTATTTAATCCAGTTCCATCCGAAAATGATTGTCATTGCCTGCAACACTGCAACAGCGGCTGCACTCGATTTCATCAAGGCCAAGGTTGATATCCCTGTAATTGGCGTCATTCATCCTGGTGCACGGGCAGCGATCAGCGAGACGAAGACCGGAAAGGTTGGCGTCATCGGGACGGTGGGTACGATCCGAAGCGGGGCCTATACGGTGGCGTTACGTGAGTTGAATCCGCAAACCGAAATCGTCAGCGAAGCTTGTCCTGAATTTGTTCCGTTGGTAGAGCATGGGTTGTATGAAACGAAGGAAGCGCTGCATGTGGTCGAGAGATCTCTTCGGGAGATGAAGAAGCAGCCTATGGACTGCTTGATTCTAGGCTGTACCCATTATCCGTTCTTGAAGGACCCCATCCAACGTGTCATGGGGCCGAACGTGAAGTTAATCAGTTCTGCGGATGAAACCGCCCGCGAAATCAGCACCATCCTGCATCAACGGGGGTGCTTAGCTCGCGGCAACGGTACTCCCGTGCATCAGTTCTTCTGCAGCGGGGATGCCGAAATGTTCCGCAAGATCGCCAGACAGTGGTTGGGCGAGCAAGTCGAGCTGAGTCCCATCGTTTGGCAGGTATCCAGCCCGGTGAGGTAAACAATCAAAAAACCTTTGGGGGAGCTTAAAAATCCCGCCCAAAGGTTTTTTTGAACCACGTCATAGTTCGTCACGCTGTACCGTTCCCGTTACGGGCGAATGATCCGAATGGAGCCGGGTTCCAAGGAAGCGCGAAGCGGCGTGGTTGCCACGTGCTCCCCGTCACCTAAAGCAAGGCGCGGCAGAGAGCTGGAAATCGTAATGTTTTGGCCCTTCAGCATCGTTACGAAGGAGAGCTTCGTATGACCTCCAAACAATACGGTTGGAAATAACAGGAGCAGCTTCAGCTTGGAGCAATCGTGCACGACGCACAGATCGAGCATTCCGTCATCCGGCTTGGCGTCCGGACAGATGGTCATTCCCCCGCCATAGCTGGAAACATTATTTATTGCTGTCAGCCAGGCTGACTCGAACCGGTAAGTAGTTCCGTCACATTCGAGCGTTAACGGTCCGGGACGATAGGTTAGAAGGGTATGAAAAATGCCGATGATATAAGCTAACCTGCCAAGTCCAATCGCGTTGCATATTTTTTTGTAGCGGCTGTTGTTGACATTGTTGGCAACCTGAGCGTCAAAGCCGACAGCCAGTGCGGTCAATGTGCTGTCTCCATCGATGGAGATGAGATCGGCCGCCGTTGACCGGCCGCTCAGCAGCACCTTCAGTGCGCCGCCTACCCGGCGCGGGATGCCGAATCCACGGGCGGTGTCATTGCCCGACCCGGCGGAGAATACGGCCAGCGGCACGCCGGAGTGGCGCATTGCGGGCAGCAGGCTATGGATCGTGCCGTCGCCTCCGATTACGCCCACCGCGCGCCAAGGCACTTCCCCGGATAGCTTGGCCTGAAGGAATGTATGCGCTTGCTCGGCGCTTGTTGTGTAGACGTGCTCGTAAGGAATACCAAGCCGTTGCAGCTTTTTGCTGATTTTATTCCAACCCCGGCGGCCTTCGCCGTTACCCGCATTTGGATTGACGATAAACAAATACATGATGACTCCCCTATCTATGATGGCAACACCAATTTGGCATAGTTTCAGTCTACTGAAGTTTGGAAAAAATGAAAATCAAAATTTTTTAAACCCCTGTCGATCGACGAAAGGAGTGTAGGCCGTGCAACTGATCGCCATGATCACCATGCTGATCGACCATGTCGGGCTGCTGTTTTTTCCCGGAGATGTACTGTGGCGGATTATCGGACGAATTGCCTTCCCGATCTATGCCTACGCGCTGGTCCAGGGTTATCAACACACCTCCAATTACCGGAAGTACGCTTTACGGTTGTTACTGATTGCTGTACTTTCGCAAATTCCTTATCAGCTAGCCTTCGATACGAACGGTCTAAATGTTGTGGCGACCTTGTTTGTCTCTTTATTGGTTCTGCGCATGCTGGATTCATCGAAACCGGGGCCGCTGTCCGCGATCATTATCGCCGGTGTCTGCGTGATCATGGAGGTACTTCCGTTTGATTATGGCGCTTACGGCCTGCTGCTGGTGCTGATCTTCAAATTTGCCAATCAAGGAAAAACGGTGGCGATGCACTTGCTCCTGAACCTCGTGTATCTGTTCGCCTACGGCTGGGTGATTCAGCTGGCCAGCATCCTGCCGACGCTGGTGATTGCCTACGGGCCGGGGCTGTGGCGAAAGCTCGAAGCCTGGCGGCTGCCCCGCTGGGTGTGGAGAGCTTTTTATCCTGCGCATTTAGTGGTGCTGGCGATCTTGGTGTACCTGTTGTAAAGAGAGAATGGAGCAAAGTTTGGGGGTGGAAAAATCCGGGGTTTGTCTCGGATTTTTTTTATTGGGCCATGAACCATGGTACAATAGGGTATCCTAAGTAGCAGCGCAACACTTACGCCGAAACGGGAGGGATGGAAATGAAATGGAAAAGCTGGTGGTCGCTTCGTCGTTGGTCCCATATTTTTCGCCGGACTCTCCCGCTGCTCACTTCGGGCAACATTCCGCTTACCGATAAGCTGTTGCTGGTCGTGCCGGCGCTTGCTTATTGGGTTCTGCCGGATGTGCTGCCGTGGATTCCGATCGACGACATGGCGGTGACGATGCTGCTGATGGATTGGTTTGTGACCCGGGCAGAGCGGAAATATCCGGGTGCTTAGCGTTGAGCCTTGCTTGTTGAGCTGTGTTTCTTTACAATAGGAATGTTAGGGGAAGCCATTTTGTGCGATAGGAGAGATCATATGAGAGTCAAAATTACCCGCAATGCGGCGAAAGTGATACAAAAGGAACTGGCCAAGGAAGAAAACCAAGGGTTGACGCTGAAGGTATTCATCACCCATTCTCATGGCGACCATGCTCACTACGGCCTGGATTTGGTCAAGCCTACCGAGAACGACCAAATCGTCAAGACCGATAAGGACATCGATGTCATCGTGGAAGGAACGGATCCGTTGTTGGATGGCGTGAAGATCGATTATTTGTATTTTCCGGAGGAAGGCTTCGTGATTACCAACCCTTCCAAAGGCAATCACGGGGATCACTAAGCTAAGCTTTAGCTAACGATAAAGAAGGGACCTGGCATGGCTAACGATATTCGGATTTGCGATAAATGCAATCATATCCGCATGAAGACGTTTGTACCGAAGCTGCAAAAGCTCGCGCCGGATGCCGAGATCAAAATCGGCTGCAAATCGTATTGCGGTCCGTGCGGCAAAAGAGCGTTCGTATATATCAACGGCAGATACGTCAGCGCACCGACAGAGGACGAGGTGCTGGCGAAGGCTGCGCCTTTTGTGAAGAAACCGAAGTAAGGGAAGGAATTGAAACCGCCGGAGCTGGGCTCCGGCGGTTTTTTAAGGGTATCAGCCGTTTCGGATTCTGCCTTTTAAGCTAATCATGTCTTTCCTGCGATAGACACTGTAGATGAGGCCGATGGCAGCTAACTGAGCCAACAACTGGCTTCCTCCATAACTAAGAAAAGGAAACGAAACTGCAGAAATCGGGAGCAATCCCAGCGACATGCCCATGCTCCAGAATAAAGCTCCAAGTCCGGAAATGAGCATTTTCCCATAAGTATCGCTGGCGCAGCAAAAATCCGAGCAGCCGATCGTGACTGCGTTCGCTTAGCAGCATCGGCAAGAGGTAGGCCGCTGTGACGAATGCCAGGTAAGCGGCTGCCCAGGGACGTGCATACCTGGAGATGGCTAACATGAAGGTGAACGTGGCGGCATATAGCAGAAGGCTTGCAGACGACGGAATGGATGCAAACAGCAGTAAAGGAAGGACACCGAGTAGAATGATTTTCCCTAAAGCCTTCCCGTACCCCTCATTCTTCTCGACCCTGGACAGCAGTCCGGCTGCCGCGATGATAAAGAGATAGGGGCAGAGCACTTTAATACTTATCCCTCCGAAAATATAACCCCGAACGCCATTGATCTGCTGGCTCCAAAGATGGGCAGCCCAAATAAGACCTACCGATAATCCATAAATCATCCAAGGCCTTAAAGCGGGAAAGAGCGACGCTGGCGACACTCCATTTCGTTCTTCCCGATAACGGTAAAAAAGTTCGCTATATCGGCCAATTTACGTAACTGACCGAGAATAACGGACTTTTTTGGCTCTATCTAACGGTAGTATAGCTCCAAATGGCGATTTAGCCAACTGTCCACGAAAATAACACCATAAAAGGGCGCTATTTCGCGATATGATCAACAATTGGACGAAATAACGCCCTATATTACCGCTATTCCACTCGCTCGCGTTGCTCGCCGCGCGGCCCCTTAATCCTCCTTGCGGAACGTCGCAATCAAATCGGAAGTGATGATTTCGTCTGAGATGCGCAGGCGCTTCATCGCTTCTTCGTGCGGAGCGCGGCATGCCTCGATCTCGGTAGCGTTCCGGCTGGTTAAGTCGTAGCAGCTGCCATTCGTGAACAAGTTATCGTCGGACGGAATGTAGTACCGCTCGCCGTCCGTAAACGCGCCTGAGCGCAGCACGACCAAACGATCCAGCGCGTGGTCATTTCCGGTGCCGGCAAACAGATTATGCCCCATCATGTAGTAGGAATCCGAGGAAATGCCCAGCAGATGCAGCAGCGACGGCGCCAAGTCGAGCTGACCGGCAGGCTCCTCGTAGACGCCGGCGTGCTGGCCGTCCGGCAGATGGATGAGCAGCGGCACCTGATTCATGATTTGGTGCATATCGAGATCGCTTAGCGACTTGCCGAAGAACTGCTCATACACCGTTTTGTCGGTGATCGAGTTGTCGTGGTCCCCGTAAAATGCCAAGATCGTATGCTCCCACAAGCCTTCTCGCTTTAGGCCCTCCACGAACTCCCCAAGCGCGGCATCCACGTAATGCACGGCCTGCAAATAATCGCCGAAAATAGTGCCTTTGAACTCACCGGTATCCAGTTCCTGTACCGCAGCCGGCAGCGAATAGGGATGATGGCTCGATAAGGTGATCATAAACGAATAAAAGGGCTGTTTCTCCTGAGCCATGATCGTGAGCGACTGCCGGAAGAAGGATTTGTCCCCCAGCGACCAGCCCAGGGGCTCGTCCAGTTGGAAATCTTTTTTGCTGAAAAACCGGTCGTAGCCCATCGCTTGATACATATTGTTACGGTTCCAGAAGCTGCCCTCGTACGCATGAAAAGCATCGGCGGTATAGCCGGCTTGCGTCTTCAGAATCTGCGGCAGCACGTCGAACGTATGGTTCGGGTAACGGACAGCAACCGAGCCTGTTGGCAACGGATGCAGGGAGCTGTTGGAGGAGAAGTCCGCATCCGAGGTGCGCCCTTGACCCGTCTGATGATAGAAATTCGAGAAATAAAGGCTCTCATCCATTAGCTTGTTGAAGTTCGGCGTGATTTCTTGGCCGCCAATGGTCTTGCCGATCATGAAATTCATAAAGGCTTCGGCCTGAATGACGATCACATTGCTGCCGGCGTACGCCCCAAACAGGTCATTATCCGCATGGCGGCGCTGGCTGGCTTCACTGAACCACTGGCGGATCTCATCCTGCTCCTCGGCGCTGACCGTTTGGACGCCTCCGAGATGCTCCTTGAGGAACCGGCTCGTATCATAGTAATGGAAGCCTAGCAAGCCGGTCACATTGTATAAGGAGACGTTCCACCAGTTGTTTTCGAACAGCCCCACCGCCCAGGTTTGGGTATAGAAGCGAATGGGCCCCATCGTGAGCGCAAAGCCGAGCACAAAGACGCCGATCCCCGTATAGAGGCGGCTGAATCGGCGCCAGCCGACCGAGCGGCGGGCGGTGCCGCCGAAGGAAACGGGCGCGAAGGAGCCGCCGCCCAGGCCGGTGTAGGCGTTGTAGCCGCCGGAGCTGCGAAGCCAACCTGATTGACGGCGGCTTCCGCCACCGCGTATCAAGCGCCGGACAGCCTTAAACGCCGCCCAAACGGCCCAATCGGCGATAAGCCACAGATCGGCTACGCGGATCAGCTCGCGAATGCTTCCGCCCAGATCCCCGACTTGTCCGGCCTGCAGCAGGACGGGCACGGTCAGAAAATCGCCGAAATAGCGGTAATAGATCAAATCGGCGAAGATGAGTACGGTGAGCAGCACGTTTAGCACGCCTAACGCGATCCCTCTGCCACGCGGGGGCAGCCACAACGTCCAGAACGAAGCCAGTAGGATGGAACCGACGGCGATCAGATCGTCCAGCAGGTTCATGTCGATATAGCGGGCGTGCAGATTATTATGCAAAATGACAAGTTTCATGAAGATGGCGGCCACAAAAAAGAAATAGACGAAATGGCGGTACTGCAGCCGAATGCTGAATCGACTGCCGAAACCGCGAGGAGATGTCAAACGCAGCATGACGACATGTCAGCTCCTTTCCTTGCAAAGGTGTAAAAGGGAGAGACCCTCCCTCTGCACCTAATGGCGCGGAGGAAGGGGCCCAAGATACTGCAAATATTGGCATTCGATACGCCCGTTGTACAGCTTGCGGCGCTTGTCCGCTTTGCGCTGGAAGTCGTGCTCGAACTGCTTGGTCGGAGTCAGCGCGAAAAAGGACCATGTCGGCAGTCCGGCCATCACTCTCCCAAGCTGGGCGATCAGCTTGCGCACTTCCTTCTCTTCACCAATCCGCTCTCCGTAAGGCGGGTTGGTGATCATCACGCCGTAATCGCCCTGCGGCTGGATCTTGGCGGCAGGCATGCAGGCGAACCGGATTTCGTTCGCCAGCCCGGCGCTTTTGGCCGCGGCTTTGGCGATTTCGATCGCGGCCGGGTCAATGTCGCTGCCTGCGATGTTCAGCGGCACGTCATCCCGTACCGCGTCAATCGCCTCGTCGCGCGCTTGCTGCCACAGCTCTGGCGGTACAACCGGCCAAAGCTCGGCGTTAAACGTGCGCCGCAAGCCCGGCGCGATGTTCCAGCCGATCATCGCCGCCTCGATCGGCAGCGTCCCCGAACCGCAGCACGGGTCGTAGAACGGGCGCACCGGGTTTTGATTCCAGCGGCTGAGCAGGATCATCGCCGCCGCCATCGTCTCCTTGAGCGGTGCTTCGGTCGCGTGCTTGCGGTAGCCGCGCTTATGCAGCGCCGGACCGGTGGTATCCAGTGTCAGCAGCGCCTTGTCGTTGAGCAGGTTCACTTCGATCACGTAGCGCGGTCCGGTTTCTTCGAACCACTCGGTATGATAGGATTGCTTCAGCTTTTCGACAATTGCCTTTTTAACAATCCCCTGACACGCCGGCACACTGCTGAGCTGCGATTTGTGCGAGCGGCCCTCCACCGGAAACTCCCCGTTGGCCGGGATAAAATCCTGCCAAGGCAGTGCTTTGGTACCCTCAAACAGCTCGTCAAAGGTGACGGCAGTAAACTCGCCCATTTTGATGAGGACGCGGTCCGAGGTTCTGAGCCACAAATTGCAACGGCAAATGTCGATCAAATCTCCGGTAAAATTCACCCGGCCGTTCTCCACAGCCGTATCTTCATAACCTAATTCTTTTAATTCACGCGCCACCACGGCTTCCAGGCCCATCGGGGCGGTTGCGATCAGTTGCAAAGGTCCAGCCATATTTACGTCAATCACTCCAGCTTCGCATAGACTTGTGAGAATAGCGGAAAAACCATACAATTCAGTATAGGCCAATGTCCAACAAGTTACAAACGGTTCTTCGATTAAGGAATGAACGGATGAAAGGAAGATTAATCCATGCTGACACCGGAAGAATACGGTGATGAATTATATGCCAAGGATGAAGTGCTGGAACGGGTGACCGAATCGATCGCAAACCATGGGATGCGGGATGTGTCGATTGCACCGGGATATGGGCGGCTGCTGACGCTGTTAGTTAAGCTGGCTGGAGCCAAATCCGTGCTGGAGATCGGTGCGCTGGGCGGGTACAGCGGCATCTGCATGGCGCGGGGATTACCTGCGGACGGGCGGCTCGTGTCCCTGGAGCTGAAGGAGGAGAACGCCGAGCTGGCGCGGAGCAATTTGCAAGAAGCTGGATTCGGGCAGATGGTGGAATATATGGTAGGCCCCGCGCTGGACAGCTTGCATACCTTGGAGCAACGGGGGGAGCGGTTTGATTTCTTTTTGATTGATGCGGATAAGGAAAACTACCCGAACTATCTCGAATATGCGATCAAGCTGGCGAAACCGGGGGCGCTGATTGCCGGCGACAATATCCTGCTGCGCGGTCGGACGTTAAATCCGGACAAAAACGGGCCGTCGGTGCAGGCGATGCGCAGGTTCAACGAGATGATCGCCCGAGACGAGCGGCTGATCAGCACGCTGCTGCCGGCGTATGACGGGCTGGCGCTGGCGATGGTGAAATAAGGCATCCGACAAGAAACATAAGATAGACAAGAACCTGCTGGAATGGCGGGTTTTTTGATGTGGCAAGTTGCCAAGAATGCACTATTTTTTACAAAAAATAAATAATTGTTCACAAAAATGCAGCAAATCGTGTATAATTTGGACATCAGCAATATTCCCCATAATTAACATCCTCTTCTATTCTTGTTAATTCCCTTCATGATCTCACGGCGAAATGAACTTACGGTATAAGCTCCTTTGGGGGTTTATATATACTTCCTTCAGAAAGGGGGGCGTTTAGGGTTCCTGCAGAAGGTATGTAGAAGGTAGAATCTGAAATGCACAGCCAAGGATCAGACACAAGGCACATTTCCAATTTCAAAGGAGGGACAAGCATGACTTCAACACGGCTAGCACAATCGTTAGTTTTGAAGGCGCTTACTTCTTTGTTGGTCATGGTGATTGCTGGAATCGGAATGATCCTGTTATCGGAACAAGCTTCGGCCCACGGCTGGGTGGACGGGCCGGCAAGCCGGGCGATCTTGTGCAAAAACGGCCAGAATACGGACTGCGGTGCGATCGTGTACGAGCCTCAAAGCTTGGAAGCGCCCAAGGGCTTCCCCAATTCCGGCCCGGCGGATGGGAAGATCGCCAGCGCAAATGGAGCTTTCCCCAAACTTGATGAGCAGTCGGCTAACCGCTGGACCAAAGTGAACATCTCGGCTGGTACGAACACCTTCACCTGGAAATTTACCGCTCCCCATGCTACGGCAAACTGGAAATATTACATGACGAAGCCGGGCTGGGACCCTAATGCCCCGTTAACGCGCAATTCCTTTGATCTGACACCGTTTTGCACGGTTAACTATGGCGGTGTGCAGCCTCCGTTTACGTATTCGCATACTTGCAACGTACCGGCGCGGACAGGGTACCATGTCATCTTAGCCGTTTGGGAGATCGCCGATACCGCGAATGCCTTCTACAACGTAATTGACGTGGATTTTGGCGGCGGCAATTCAGGGGACACGACCGCTCCAACGGCGCCGACTGATCTGACGGCTACGGCGGTCACCTCGAACTCGGTTACGCTGGGCTGGAACGCCTCCAGTGATAATGTTGGCGTCACCGGCTATCGGATTTATAACGGCAGCAACCTGGTCGCCACTGTATCGGGATCGACGCTTAGCCATACCGTGACCGGGCTGAATGCGAACACGTCCTACACGTTTACCGTCAGGGCGGTGGATGGAGCGGGCAACAGCTCCTCGCCCAGCAATTCGGTGACGGTGACGACAAGCCCGGCCGCTAACGATCCCGAGGCTCCTTCGGCTCCCGGCAACCTGCATGTCATGGGGACAGCTACGTCCTCCAGCGTGACGTTAATGTGGAATGCTTCCAGTGACAATGTGGGTGTAACAGGCTACCGGATTTATCGCGGATCCACCTTGTCCGTCACTGTGCCTGGGACGCAGACCAGCTTTACGGTAACGGGACTTAGCGCTGCGACTTCGTATACGTTCACCGTTCGTGCGATTGATGCGGCCGGCAACGAATCGGCAGCCAGCAACGCGGTGCAAGTGACGACAGCGTCAGCCCCCGCCGCGCAGCCTTGGGCCCCCAATACCGCTTATGCGGTAGGGGAATTGGTCAGTTACAACGGGGCGATCTACGAATGCCGCCAGGCCCATACTTCCCTAGTAGGCTGGGAGCCGCCGAACGTACCGGCTTTGTGGCTGCTGAAATAACCTGAATAACCTAAAATCCCTCGGCTTGCCGCCGAGGGATTTTTTTTTTCGCCGGACATTTAGTTGTCATGGTGCTGAACAGGGGGGTTATTCCATCTGGCTGCCCAATTTTCCATCTCCTTCAGCGCACTCTGGAAATCGAGGCCTTTAGGAGTTAGCGAATATTCAACCGTGACGGGGACGGTGGGGAAGACCTGGCGGTGAACGATGCCGCTCTTCTCCAAATGACGCAATGTGTCGGTCAATGACTGCGTCCGGACGATGGACAAGGCGCGCCGAAGTTCCTGGAACCGTTTCGGTCCTTTAGACAGCTCGAACATGACAAGAAACGACCATTTCGCCCCAAGAATTTGCAGCACAGAGCAGATATTGCCGAATTCGTCGTCGTTACGTTCCCAAAACTTAACGATATGGATGCTAACGCTTGGCGTCTTTCTAACCGCGACCTCAGAGCTAACCGTCTCAGGGGTGATCAGCCAGATTGCGGGGGATTTTGGTATTACATTAGGCCTTGCCGGGCAACTGTTCACGGTTTTCTCATTGGCTTATGCCATCGGGACCCGCTGCTGATTTCCCTCACGTCACGTTGGGATCGCAAAAAGCTGCTTCTCTATGCTCAGCTTGCCTTTATCGCCGGCTGCCTCGTGGCTTGGGTGAGCCCGAATATCGCCGTGCTGATGATCTCGCGCGTGATCTTAGGAGCGAGCTCGGGCGTGTTCCTTGTCGTTTCCTTTGCGGCGGCTGCCAAAATCATCGCTCCGTACAAAATTGGAAGTGCCATCAGCACCCTGGTTCTGGGTTTCAGTCTTTCCATGATATTGGGCGTTCCGATTGGGATCGCCATCGCCGATTGGTTGAACTGGAAAGCGATCTTCTTGTTGCTTGGTCTGATCAGCGCCGGAGTCGCCTGGTTGATTA
Organism: Paenibacillus phoenicis; assembly: GCF_034718895.1. Taxonomy (NCBI): domain Bacteria; kingdom Bacillati; phylum Bacillota; class Bacilli; order Caryophanales; family Paenibacillaceae; genus Paenibacillus; species Paenibacillus phoenicis. The sequence continues at coordinate 622,961 of NZ_JAYERP010000001.1, forward strand.
CCAAGCTGCTGCCACCTATAGAAGGGGATGCGCCTGTACCTTATTTTCAACAGTTTAAGGTGCTGGGGAGCAACCCGCACGATTGCGGCAGGGCTAATTGCACAAACCGCGGCTTTGACCGTTTTACCTTTCACGGCGGGAGCGGTTTTTCCTGGGATTGGCTTTATCGGTTTGATGGTTGTAGCCATGTTTATGACCGGGCCGGCGATCCAAAGCTATTTTATTCAACGTTCGCCTGAATCTTCCGGTATGGCACTGAGCATCAATACGTCCATGACCCATATTGGTTTGGCTGCGGGGGCCGGGACCGGGGGAGTGCTGTTCCAGCAGGTATCGACGCTTCACTTCCACCCTTGGTTGGCAGCTACGATGGTGGGGATCGGGCTAGGTATTGCATATGTCGGATTTGCAGGGGAACGGAAGCGGCGTTCACAACTTGTGATGAAGGATGATAGAATTTGATTGAAAATGATTGATTATGATAGAATATGATTGATTTTTGCGTAGGATATGATACGATGGTTGGAGTTGGGAGGGGGAACGATGTTAACCGAAGAAAGACATCGCCGGATTCTGGGACGGTTGCAGGAGGTAGGCACCGTTAAGCTTCAGGAGCTCTGCGTCTTGCTTGAAGCGTCCGAATCCACCGTAAGGCGCGATTTAGCCGATTTGGAAGAACAGGGGCTGCTTCGCAGAGTGCACGGCGGTGCGACGCTCCCGATGATGCCCGGAGGCTTGGAGCCGGGGATGGTGGAGAAGTCCGCCGTCAATCTCCCGCAAAAGCAGCAAATTGCTGAAATGGCGTCCGGCTTGGTACGCAGCGGGGAGGCGATTTATCTGGATGCGGGAACGACGACGTTGGCCATGATCCCTTATCTGCGAGGGAAATCGATCACCGTCGTGACGAACGGCTTGCCGCAAGTGGAGGCGCTGTTGGAGGCGGACATTCCGGCTTATCTGCTCGGAGGTCTGGCCAAAAAACGCACGAAAGCCCTAGTCGGCCACCTGGCGTTGGAGCAATTGGCACATTTTCGGTTTGACCGGTGTTTCCTTGGGGCGAATGGGGTTCATCCCGATGCGGGGTATACGACGCCGGATCCGGAGGAAGCTGCGTTAAAACGCCGCGCTCATGAGCAGTCCTCCCTAACGTATGTACTTGCCGATTCCAGCAAAATCGGGAACATTGCCTTTGCCAAGATGTTCGAGTTGGAGCGGGCGACGCTTATTACGGAGCAGGTTCCGGAACGCTGGCGCAAGCCCATCACGGAAATCACAAACCTAATTGGAGGATAAACCCATGATGATCTATACCCTCACTTTAAATCCTTCCATTGACTATATCGTGGAGGTTGACGACCTGCAGCTTGGCGGACTTAATCGTATGAAACGGGACCTGAAGCTCCCCGGCGGGAAAGGTCTTAACGTCTCCCGCGTTCTAAAGCGGCTTGGGGCGGACACGACCGCTATGGGGTTTCTTGGCGGCTTCACCGGTGATTTTATTGAAGCAGCTTTACAGAAGGAGGGGATTCCTGCCGATTTTGTACGCATTCGCGGCGGAGAGACCCGTATCAATGTTAAGCTCAAGCATGGCGAGGAAACCGAGATTAACGGCGGAGGGCCGCCTATCACGGCGGAAGAAGCGAATGCCTTGGTGGAGAAGCTGTCCATCTTGAGGGAAGGCGACCTGATCATTTTGGCCGGCAGTCTGCCTTCAACGCTTCCCGGTGATTTCTATGAACAGCTGATCCGGATGTGCCAAAAGCAAGGGGCTGAGTTCGTCATCGACACCACGGGTGAACCGCTGCGCCGGGCGCTGGCGTACCACCCGCTGCTTGTGAAGCCGAACCATCATGAACTGGCCGAGCTGTTTGGCGTCGTGATTGAGACCCGGGAGCAGTTGATCGCTTACGGCCGCAAGCTGCTGGAAGAAGGGGCACAGCACGTGTTGATTTCGATGGCCGGGGAAGGCGCTCTGCTGATCAGCGGCGACGAGGTTTACCATGCGAACGTCCCACCCGGCAAGGTGCGCAACTCGGTTGGCGCCGGCGATTCGATGATCGCCGGATTTACGGGGATGCTCGCCTTGGGCGGAGACTTGATGGAGGCGTTCCGGGCCGGCGTTGCCTCGGGCAGCGCCACCGCTTTTTCCGACGATTTGGCCGAGCGCGGGCTGATCGAGGAGCTTCGGACGCAGGTGAGTATTGAGAAGATTGGATAAACCCGGAACCCCTAAACCTAGGGTATATCAAGATTAAGACCCCCAAGTTTCGCTTGGGGGTCTTGTTATCCACACTAAGAAATTTGATGGAATGCTTGGAGTTCTCTCCGCTGCCTTTAGGGTCCGTCGTGGTACAAATGCGCCCAGCCGTTGCCAATGACCTGCGGACGACGGGGATTGCCGTCGCTTTGCTGGTAAGGCCGCAGCCCGTAACCCTGGTTATACGGCGGATGATAGGAATGTGACGCAGAAGTCTGTTGCGCCTGGAATTGCGGGTTCGGTTGATGACAGCCTAGCGGAGGACCGATGATTACGGTTTGATTCAGCGGTGCGAACGCGGCTCTCACTTTTTCAACATCCAGGCAATAGGTGTGGGCGAACGCTTCAGGCGGAGTTAGCCGCAACATATCGGAAGCGGGAATGATCTCCGGAATCGGCTGATCAAAAATAGCCAGAAAACGCGTCCCATCCATCGTCGCGGTGTCATAATGCCACCAGCCTTGCGGGACGCTGGTCGCCCAACCGGGACGGGTGGGGTAGTGTTTCAGTTCTTTGGTAAACGGGTTGATGATCGAGACGACGACTTCACCCGAAATGCAATACACCAGCTCCGAGGCGTTTTGGTGAATATGCATTTCGATGACGTTACCTTTGTCGAGGTAGGTATCCAATAACGACATATTGCCCAGCGTATTTAGCTGCTGAATGGATAGTGTGTTGATGAAGTTACGTTGATCCTTGCGGAATGTCGTGTTCCGGTTGACGTCGAACGTGAACTGTGCGTTTGGTGACGTGAAATCCATATAAGAAACCGCCATGTTGTTCCCTGCCTTTCCGATGTATAGGCGCTATTGCTTCTACAGAATATCTATGTTTGAAATCTGGTTGATATGTATGTTTTGGGGAATCTTATAGGAGCCCTCGGGTTTGCATTTTCGGCAGACGGTTTGTATCATGAGGTCAAAACAGCATTTACATTAAAGGAGACGGGTTCATGAGTAACGTTCCGAAAATACTGATCGTTGCCGGTGCGGTTCTTATCGTGATTGGCTTGCTGTGGATGTTCTTGGGGAGGTTTTTGCAACTGGGGCGGCTTCCGGGGGATATTGCGGTCGAACGCGGCAATTTTCGGTTCTACTTCCCGATCGTAACGTGTATCGTGCTCAGTGTCGTGTTCTCTATAATCATGGCCGTGATTCGGTGGTTTATGAAGTGATCCATCTAGGGGGGAGACCCTCCATCCAAGAACTGGCTGCTTGGCTGTTCGCTTCTGCCGCCTCCATAAAACTGCAAAAGAAGTCAATTTCATAATTCAATTTATTAGCTACTGCAGGTAACCAATTTCGAGGTGTACATTTTCAAAAAAAGTTACGCGGCTTGTTTGGTCAAACGGATGTTCATGTTCAAATAATCCAGCGCATATTTAGACACATTGTACGCTAGGTAACTTAGTTCGAGATCGACGAACGCACGTTTTTTGAGCCTTCGTGTAGTGCCCATGCCAAAGTATAACTTCAGATATGCAAAGACGCGTTCAATAGCGGTCCGCTGCTTAAACAATTCGGCAAACTTCTCGCTTCCCCGGCCAGGTGCTGTGTATTTGCGGACGTCGGTTTCTATCCGGATTTTATACACCTTCTGGCAACCTGTAGCTTGCAGCGGACATTCCTTGCATTCTTTCGGACGGGTAAATTTCACGTTGCCCCCCTTGGGGTCGTAGCTGTCATAACGGTACGGATGGCCTTGTTCACACAGCGGACGATAATATTTGTCTTCCTTCAAAGGCAGTTTGGTGCGGTGAATTAACGGGATAATCGGAAAAGCACCTAACTTGCGGATTTGTCGGTATACCGCTTCGCCGTCATAGCCCTTATCAGCCAAAACGTGCTTAACCTGCAGATCCGGAAATCGCTCCTGAAGTCGCTTCAGCAGCATAATGGCCGGTCTCTGGTCACTGACATGAGCGGAGCAGGTCTCGCCGGCAACAATATATTGGCTTGCCGTGTCGACGAGCAGATTCGCCTTGTACCCGTACCAGAATTTCACGCGGTGGGTGCCTCGCGGATCGCCTTTTGCGCCAGTGCTTGGGTATTGCGGCATATCGCGGGCGAGTTCTTCGTAACTGGCTGGCAACATGTCGGCTACTCCCCGTTCGAAGAAACCAAGCGACGCTTCGTAAGCATCCATTTGCTTCCGCCACTCGTCCCATTCCGCTTTCGGGATTCTCCCGCGTTTGGAACGTTTGGGCTTCTCCGGCTTGGCTTCCTGGGACGGCGTGCATGTGTCCGCGGAGAACAAGGCAGGGTCTTCGTCAACGAGAGGGCTGGAAGAAGTCGTCGTCTTCCCTTCATCCAGCTTCGAATTTCGGTCGAAGGCCTCAATGTGGGACGAATCTATTGCCAGAACCTCACCCGAAAGAAACCCTGCGGCAATTGCCTGGTCTACCACTGTATCCAGAACGTGTCTCAGTACGCCGCTTTGAGCCAGCCTGGCTACAAGGCGGGAATAGGCGGCTTCACTCGGTACCCGGTCCGAATCGGTAAAGCGGCATAACCTTCTGAATTCGGAGCTGGTTCGCAGACGCTTGATCAGATCTTTCGTATAGCGGATATGTTCCAGTTTTCCAATAATGAGGGAATACATCATCGCTCTGGTATTTAAACTTTCGGAGCGGCCGCGGGTACTTTTTTTGCTAACGGCATGCAGGATGATCCCCATGGGGACGTGTTCCAGAATGGCACTGTATTTTGCCTCATCCGCCATTCCCATTAATTCCTCGAAGGAAAATAGCTCTGCTTGTTGAATACCATACATGGGAGTACTCCTTTCTCGTGGTTGGTGTGGTAACCTTTACTTCGAGATTTTGGGGAGGTACTCCTTTTTTACATGCTGAAAAACCTTATCCCACAAGGGGTTACAAATTATGAAATTGACTTTTTTTGCAGTTTTATACTTCGGCGGCCTGCCAGTGATGAAATTTGCAGGGAGGGAGGGGTACTCCCCTCAATCTCCCCCTATAACCGCAAAATCGCATCCTTATGGAGTTCGTACTTTGTAACGTGCTTTCCTTCCGGTCCTGCGACTGCGAGGAGAACCCCTTTCGCGCTTAACGATTGCAGCGTACGTACAGCGGTCCGATGATTGAGGCCCAGGTGGGTCTCAACATCCACGGGTCGCAGCGGCCGGGCAAGCGTGCAGGCTAGGCGCAAAATCTCCCGCTCCCTTAGCGTAAGCGGATCGGCGGGGGAAGCGGCCGGCAAGTAGCGGTTGAGCACCATACGAAGCAGGGTGACGCACAGTTCCGGCCGGTTGGCGACATCATCGTAGGCGAAAGAAATCACCTGAAACCCCATCGCGGCCAAAAACGTTTCCCGGTTCAGCTCATAGCAATACTTTTGCCTGTCCATATCTTTGACATGGGGGCCATAGCCTTTAATTTCAATAACCAGCTTGACCGGCCCAGCTAACCAAACGAAATCGCAAAAATAGGACAATCCCCTCCAGTCCAACACTTCGTACTCCGGGTGCAGCCCCTCGAAGTTACCTTGAACCTCCCACCACACCTTTCGGCAAAAGAGCTTTTCGGCCTCTCGATGCCCGCGTTCCAAACGTCCTTTGCGTTCACCGGTCCTACGCTTCAGGTGCTCCTCAATAAATGCGGCGTGCGCTTGTTCAAACGCCATCTCCGTTCCCATCATTCCATCCCTCCCAGGAAAAAAAGAAAACGCCCCGGCTCCATCAACCTAAATGGATCGGGACGTTCTTCGTCTTATGGCCATTATACCTGGCAGAAGACGTCTTGGAAACTATCTTATTCGCAGCCTGTGTCGTGAGGGACAGATTCACCGCTCAGGCGAACTGTCCCCATATTTGTTGACGTAATGCGAAAGGGCCAAAAGCGGCCAGATATATCGATAGCTGTGATAGTGCACGTAAAAATAACCCGGCAACCCGGCTCCCGTTGGATAAGTGGAGGGCCAGTCATCCTCATGCAATAGCGCGATCAACCGGGCAACGCCTCGCTCGATCTCCGGCGCCCGCCGATCGTGGACGGCGATCAGCGCATCCAACGCCCAGGCGGTTTGGGACGGCGTGCTGGCATGGAGCGGGACGTATCGTCTCACCTGATCGCTGCGGCACGATTCGCCCCAGCCGCCATCTGCATTTTGGATGCGGATCAGCCAGTTAGCCGCCTTGGCGATGCCCGGGTGATCGGCGGGCATGCCCACGGCCATCAGCCCGGTGAGTGCCGCCCAGGTCCCGTAGATGTAACAGATCCCCCAGCGACCATACCAAGAGCCGTCCGCCTCCTGATGGCTCAGCAACCAGTCAGCCCCGCGGGCAACCCAATCCTGCCGAACGCTCAGCTTGGCGAAGTTACCCAAATACTCCAGCGTCCTTCCGGTCAAGTCCGCTTCGGAAGGATCCGTGGCTGCGGATTTCGCCCCTTCAATCGCCAGCCAGGTGAGCATTTCTTTGTTGGTGTTTTTTTCGAAAGCGGGCCAGCCGCCGTCGTTATTTTGCATCGACCAGACCCAGTTGAGCCCGCGGTTCCATGCGTCTAAGACCGCAGGTTCGCTGCCGTGTAAGGCAGATAGGGAACGGAGGGCGGCGGTGGTGTCGTCAACGTCAGGGACGAACGTATTTGTCTCCGAGAAACCCCAGCCGCCGGGTACGATGCCCGGATTATGAATCTGCCAATCGCCGGGGCGGCGATGCTGACTGCTCCGCAGGTAATCGGCGGCCCGTTGAATGGCCGGATGGGAAGATGAAACCCCTGCTTCCTGTAAAGCGTAGGAGATCAACGCGGTATCCCAAACGGTGGAAGGGGAGTTCTGGATCGTGACATAGCGGGTTCCCCATTGGCCGGTGCTGTCCACCGTAAACTTCATCTGAGATAACCCTTCAACCGCACGTTGGATCACCGGATGCTGCGGTTCGTATCCCAGCGCCAGCAAGGCGAACACCATCAGCACAGTACAGCTGGCGTACGTGTACAGCGTCCCGTCGCTTTCAATCCGATCCAGCATGTATTGCTCGGCTCGGTTTACAGCAGCTTGCCGGATGCGCCGAGGTGTACCTACCAGATGCGCCAGCCCCGATTGGATGAGCTTCAGCGGTTCCCGGCTTTCCGGGGTTAGCGTGAGCGGGTCTTCCTCCCCGTTGCGGGCGTCGAGAAACAGCTCACTTAAATCGGGCGTCCGCACCGATCTGGTGCGAAAGTTTCGCTCGGCCATGATCAGAAGCGGCACGAGATGAACTCGCGAATATCCGGAGAAATCATAAAAGTTCAGGGGTAACGATTCGGGCAGCAGCAGGATTTCGATGGGGATGAGCGATAAGGAGGCCGGCCATTTTCTTTGTCCAGTGGCGGCCAGGATGGCTTTGGTGAGCAGGCTTCGCGCTTGACCAATGCCGCCCCGATCCAGGATATATCGTTTCGCCCGTTGGATCGGTTCATCCTCCGGCCGGCTGTATCCGGAGCACAGCAAGGCGTAGTATGCCTCAACCGTAGCGGACAAATGGCCCTCCTTGTCGTCATGATACCATCGCCAGCAGCCCTCCGGCTGCTGGGCGGCGACGATGCGATCGTGCAGCTGTCGGATCAATTCCTCCTTGTCGACATTTAACGTACGAAGGAGAATGATCGTGCACGCGTCAATCGTGATGCCGTTTTCGAAGCAAAAGCGCCACGAACCGTCCGGCTCCTGCCGCTGAATCAGTTCCTCGGATAATCGTTGTATTTCTTCCCGGATCTCGCCGTTGCTCAGTGCCATCCTTGCTCCCTCCCTTTACCTGTCACCTCATTATATGAGTGGGGGATGGTGTAAAGTCCGGCGATAATTCGGTATAGTAGGATGGAAGAAGTTTGGTGATGAGGATCCTATAGACCGTTACCTAAAAGAGAGGGAACCAAGTGATGACGACAAGACTTTATTTTGACGATGCCTATTTAACCGATTGGACCACCCGCGTCAAGGACAAGCTGGAGCGGGAGGACGGCGTTTACGTCGTGCTGGAAGAGAGCGCCTTTTACCCCCATGGGGGCGGACAGCCCAACGATACCGGAAGGATTGGCGGGATTCCTGTTCTGGATGTGATTAGTGAAGGCGATGAGGTGCTGCATAAGGTGGAGCGTTTCCCAGAGGAGGCCCAGGTGCGCTGCGAAATCGACTGGAACCGCCGGTTTGACCATATGCAGCAGCATAGCGGACAACATCTGTTATCTGCGGTTTGCCGCGAGCTTTATGAGGCGATGACCTTGAGCTTTCACCTGGGTGAAGATTATTGCACCATCGATGTGGACCGGCCCGAGCTGTCATCGGAACAGCTGGAAGCCATTGAACGCGAAGCAAACCGCCATATCTATTTGAATCACAAAATCTCCGGCTACTTTGTCACGCAGGAGGAGGCGTCCCGACTGCCGCTCGTGAAGCCGCCGAAGGCGGTGGACCGCGTCCGCATCGTCGAGATGGAAGATGTGGAGTACAACGGTTGCGGAGGTACGCATGTGGCGGCGACCGGCGCGATCGGGATGATTAAGCTGCTGAAGACCGAGAAGCAGAAAGGGAATGTCCGGATCTTTTTCAAATGTGGATACCGAGCCTTAAGAGAGTTTCAGGAGCAGCAACATATCTTAGGCTCCATCACCGCCAAATTAAGAACAGGCCGGGACAGCATTCTAGAGCGCCTCGACAAATGGGAGGACGAGCAGAAGCGACTGCAACGGGAGTTCAATACGTTAAAAGAAGCGATGGACGAAATGACCGTTCGTGAGTTGCTTACCAAGCGGGAAGGCGGGATCATTGCGCAAATTTTCGCGGACAAGTCCTTGAAGGATTTGCAGAGCCTCGCACAAAAGCTGACGGCGCATAGTGATGCAGCGGTCCTGCTGGCAACGGAAGCCGAGCAGAAGGTGGTGCTGGCCCATAACGGCAGCCGTTCGCTGTCCTGCGGCGCATTCTTCAAGGAGCATCTCTCTGCATACGGAGGCAAAGGCGGCGGCAGCGACAAGCTGGCACAGGCCGGATTCAGCAGCTGGGAGGATGCGCTCACATTTTATGAGTTTGTTAAACAAGGGCTGTAATGAAAAATACCGGGCGTCAACCATGCGGATGCTCACGGATCAAATCGACAAAACGTTGAACCGCTGGAGACAGCGGTTCATTTTTTCGCGTATAGACCGAGATCGTATTCATCAGGTCCACGCCTTCAACGAAGACGCGGCTCAGTTGTCCGCGCTCCACGTATTCCCTCACCACCAGCGCTGAAACGAAGCTGGCCCCGTACCCGGCAATCACGGCTTTGATGGTTTCGTTTAACCCGTTAAACTGCAAGGCGATGCGTGGCGCAGGAGCATTGTAGGTACGGCATAACGCCATAAATCGCTCCCGCGTCGAGCTGCCGATCTCCCTCATAACAAAAGGTTCCTTGACCATGTCGTGTAAGGAGACGCGTTGTCCCGCATACCGGTGTTTTGGGGAGACCACAAACCACAATTCGTCCCGGAACATTTCCTCCGCGTAAACGGATTCGGGGTAGGCTTCCGGCAATCCGCCGTAGATCGCCAAATCCACCTCCAAATTCAGCAGTTGCTTTAGCGCATCCGTCGAATTTGTGGTGTTGATGCTCATCTCCACATGCTCGTATTGCGATTTGAATTTCGCGATCCAGGTCGGGACGAGGAAGTGCGCGGGCAAATAGGTGGCTGCCAGCCGGATATGACCCAGCTCCCCCATTTTGTAATTTTGTAAAAACTGCTCGATTTGCTGCTCTACCGCAAAGAGGCGTCTGCTGTATGTAAACAGCTTGTTCCCGACGTCGGTTAAGGCGATGCCGCGTCCCTGTGCTTTCAGCAGGGGCAACCCCAGCTCTTTTTCCAGCTTTCGGATCTGGGTAGAGATGGCCGGCTGGCTGATGTTTAATAGCTCCGAAGCGCGCGTCACACTGCCCGTCTCTGCAATGACGTGAAACAGCCGTAAAGCATGCAAATTCATTCCATCTAGCCCCTTCCATCGTGGAGGAGCGGCTTGTCCAACACTTGGCCGTCGCTTTGAAATCCGGGGAATGGGACCGCAAATACGGAGCTTACCGAACCATGCCCGCCATGACAGGTTCACTCCGGCTGATCGTTAGCGAATCCAAAGCATGATGAAAAAGTCCATTGTCTTATAAGCCGTCTTCACCGCAAATGCGCGTGAGGCGGCTTTTTTGCGTTTTCTTTACCGTGCGATAACGATTTTGACGCCCCCTTGATCTATGCCTAACGTTCCGCTGACATCCAAGCTATACACTGGCAGAGGAATTCGAACAAACCCACATCAACCTGCACAAAAAAGGAGGCTTCCGTCATGAGCGAGCTGGATCACCAGGTGAGTCTGCCATCTAGGGGCCATTCCGTGCCGTCTGCCTCTGCTGCGACTCGTCGCCCTGCCCATGCCGCAACCTTAAGACAACAGAAATATCGAGAACATGCGCTGGCCTACACGTTTCTAGCTCCATCGCTGCTCCTGTTCGGCGTATTTTTGTTCTACCCGCTGCTAAAGTCGGTGTACTTGAGCTTACACAGCACCGACCCGACTGGCCGGATCGCCTCATTTGTTGGCTTCGACAATTTTACTAGCCTTTTTACTTCCGGCTTGTTTGCCAGCGGCATGAAGGTGACGGCGCTCTTTGCCTTATTCACCGTGCCGACTGGAATGCTGATCGCCTTGGTGCTCGCGGCATTAACGCATCATCTTCGGCGGGGAAAACGGTTTTTCCAGTTCGCCTACTCGCTGCCGTTGGTGCTCTCCGTTGGTTCAGCGGCTGTCATCTGGAAGTTTCTGTTTCACCCTACATTAGGCATGCTTAACTACTTGCTTGGTTTGGCCGGTATTCGTCCGGTACCTTGGCTGATCAGTCCTGACTGGGCTTTGTGGTCCGTGTCGCTGATGACCGTTTGGATGAATATGGGCTTTAATTACATCATCCTGTCCAGCGGGATGCAGGGAGTTCCCGACGAGCTGTACGAAAGTGCCAAGATCGATGGAGCCGGACCGCTGACAACGTTTCGCAAAATTACGCTGCCGCTCCTGTCACCAACGTTATTTTTCCTCTTGGTTGTGTCCATCATCAGCGCTTTCCAGTCGTTTGGGCAGATCAACATTCTGACATCGGGTGGGCCGATGAACCGTACGAACGTATTCGTCTACACGATCTACCAGGAGGCATTCGTGAACTTCCGGTTTGGAACGGGCAGCGCCCAAGCGCTTCTGCTATTCCTGGTAATCCTGCTGTTGACCTTGATCCAGTTCAATTGGGTGGAAAGGAAAGTTCACTATCAATGAACAAGCTGACCTTAAGCCAAATTGTCGTTCTGTTGTTCATGACCGTTGCCGCCGTACTTGTGCTTTATCCGATTGTTTACAGCCTGTTTATGTCCGTGATGACGCCACAGGAAGCCAGCGCCTATCCACCGCATTTGGTGCCGCATTCGCTGCATTTGACCAACTTCACCGAGGTGCTTCGTATCGTTCCGATCGCCGTGTTTATCGGGAATACCTTCCTGGTCTCCGGCATTGTGATGGTCGGTCAACTGATCACCTCCAGCCTGGCAGCCTATGCCTTCGCCAAAATGGAGTTCAAGGGCAAAGGCCTGATGTTCAGCTTGTTTGTCGCCACGATGATGGTGCCTTGGGAAGTGACGATGATTCCCAACTATTTAACCGTACGCAGCTTAAATTGGCTGGACAGCTACCAGGGGCTGATCGTCCCGTTTTTGGCTACCGCCTTCGGGACGTTTCTGCTTCGTCAGTTTTTCCTGCAGCTGCCGAAGGAACTGTTCGAGGCTGCGAAGATCGATGGTTGCGGGCATGTCCGGTACTTCCTGTTTCATGTGCTTCCGCTGGCTAGACCGGCGCTTGGAACGTTGGCGGTGTACTCTTTTTTGAGCATGTACAACAGTTATCTGTGGCCGCTTCTGATCACAAACAGCAAATCGATGCGCACGGTGCAGATCGGTATCTCCATGCTGGAATTCCAGGAGACAACCTCCTGGAACCTCGTATTCGCGGGGATTACGCTGGTCATTCTGCCGTCCTTGCTGCTATTGGTGTTTGGACTCAAGCAGCTCGTTCGCGGGATGGCGGCGGGAGCGCTGAAAGGATAAGGGATATCCAAATCATTTGATGAGGGAGAGATTCGAATAATGAAAAGCTTTCGCTTCAAAAGTATTCTGCTGCTCATGGCAGCGTTGTTGATCGTTATAGCCGGATGCGGCGGGAATACGAATAACGCAGGAAGCAGCACGGCAACAGGGGGAACCAATACTCGCGGTGAAGATTCGGCCAGCGCCAGTTCTGGGAAGAAGCCGGTGCATCTAACCTGGTGGCACTCGATGTCGGGGGCGGGGGAGAAGGCGATTAACGGGCTAGTCTCGGATTTCAATGCCAGCCAATCCGATATTGAGGTCGAAGCGGTATTCCAAGGAAGTTACGACGAAAGCTTAAATAAGTTGAAAGCTTCACTTGGCTCAAAAAGCGGCCCGGACCTGATCCAGGTGTACGAGATCGGCAGCAAATTTATGATCGACTCCAAGGCGATCACGCCGGTGCAGAAGTTTATTGATGAGGATGGCTACGACCTCTCGCAGTTAGAGCCTAACATTATTCGCTACTACACGATCGGCGGCCAATTAAACGCAATGCCTTTTAATACTTCCAACCCGATTCTCTACTACAACAAGGACGCCTTCAAAGCGGCCGGACTCGATCCTAAAAACCCGCCGAAAACGTTCGAGGAGTTTGAAGCGGCAGCTACCGCATTGACCAAGAAGGGGCAGCCAGGCGCTGCGATCGCCGTTTATGCCTGGCTCATCGAGCAGTGGTTTGCTAGCCAAAATGCCGATTACGTGAATAACGGCAATGGGCGTGAAGGGGATGCCACCGAGTCGCTGCTCGCATCGGAGGCGGGCGTGAACATACTGGAATGGTGGAAAAGGATGGTGGACAATGGGGTGGTAGCCAATCTGGGCCGCAAAACCGATGATACGGACGCCGCCTTTGCTGCAGGCCAAGTGGCCATGACCCTAAATTCAACTGCGGCGCTGCGTAACATCGTGGGAGCGGTTGGCGACAAATTCGAAGTAGGCACCGCCTTCCTGCCAAGACCAGCCAGCGCCAAAGAAGGCGGCGTGATCATTGGCGGCGCCAGCTTGTATATCATGAACAACAAATCGGAAGAACAGCAAAAAGCGGCCTGGGAATTTATCAAATATGTAACCTCCCCGGCTGCGCAGGCGAAATGGAGCGTAAACACCGGCTACTTCCCGATTACGAAGGCGGCTTACGACGAGCAGGTGCTGAAGGATAATATGGTGAAATATCCGCAATTCCAAACTGCCGTAGATCAGTTGCATGCGTCGACCGAATCTACAGCAACCTCCGGTGCGTTGATGGGCGTCTTCCCGGAAGCGCGGCAATTCGTGGAAGCGGCAATTGAGGAAGTGCTGAACGGACAAAAAGCTCCGAAGCAGGCGCTGGAAGACGCCGCCAAGCAAATTACCGAGAAGATCAGGCAGTATAATGCAACGGTGCGAAAATAATCTTACATTTAGTAGTCAAGCCGGGAGATGTCCCGGCTTTTTTTTACGTGGGAAGCTTAACTGTAAATCCTACAGCTAATTTCTAACATTCTCCTCGTGTTCAGAAAATAACAGTAAATCCTACCGTTAATTTTGAGGAAATGTGCACTTCTGGGGAAAACCGCCTGAAATAACGTTACTTTTTCCAGTTAATTAAGCTAAAACAGCGGTTTGGCTTCAAAGTAACAGTAGGATTTCCAGTTAGTTGTCTCATTTCCCCGAGCAGAGAGATCGGCAACCGATATTATTCAAACATAAGCCGGGAGGCAGCCTGCAAATCTGCAGCTTACCTCGGCGCCGTCACCTTCGGCCGGGCGTACAGCTTCACGCGCACCCAGAGCATATTAATCAGCAGCAGGATGCCGGAGATCACAAACAAGCCCTCGATGCCGATGTACCCGGCGAGAAAGCCGCCAATCAGCGAGCCCATCATGTTGCCGAGGGCGAGGGTGCTGCTGTTGAAACCAAACGCCCGGCTCTCCATGCCGTCCGGGGTATAATAGCGGATCAGCGCATTGACGCTAGGCAGCAATCCGCCCATGAACACGCCCATCAGGAACCGAACGGCGATCAGCTGCCATACCGTCTGCACGAACGCCTGCGGGATCAGCGTGGCCCCCGCTCCAATCAGGCAATAGGTCAGAATGCGGTGGGCCCCCAGCTTGTCGCTGATTCTGCCGAGAACCGGCGAGGTAATCATATTGGAAATGCCCGTGACGGCGCTGACGAACCCGGCCCAGAATGCCACATCGGCGGTTTGTCCATGCAGCTTCTCTACATAGAGAGGCAGCAGCGACATCGGGCTCAGCATGGCGAACTGCAGCAAGAATGTTACGGCGAACAACGCGGTGAGCTGCGGTGTTTTGTTCAGCTCCAGGAAACCTTGCAACACAGAAGGCTGCGGCGTATGCAGCGCCTCCTCCCGGTCGAACTTCTCGCGTACGAAGAGGAGCGCCAGCATGGATGCGATAAACAGCAGCACCCCGGTAATGTAAAAAATCGGCCGAAATCCAATCCGCTCCGCCATAAGCCCGCCAATCAAAGGTCCGAGGATCGTACCGGCCACGTTGCCGGACTGGATCGTGCCCATCGCAAAGCCCATCCGCTCCTTCGGCGCCGTACCTGAGATCAACGCGACGGAAGCCGGGTTAAAGCCGGAGATCGTCCCGTTCAGGAGCCGCAGGCCAAGCAGGTGCCACGGTTGGGTGGCGAAGCCCATCAACGTAATGACGATGGCCATGCCGAAGCCGGAGCGCAGCAGCATAATTTTGCGGCCGTATTTGTCGGCGAGCTTCCCCCATATCGGTTGAAAAATAAACGAAGTCGCGAAGTTAGCGGCAAAAATCATTCCTGCCCACAGCCCAATCGCCTGCTCTCCCTGCACGTGCAAATCCCGCGCCAGGTACAGCGAGAGAAACGGTGTAATCATCGTCATCCCGGCGTTGACCAGAAACTGCCCGAACCAAAGCACAATGAGATTAATCTTCCAGGTATTCAATTGTGCTTTCACTTCCTTTCGCTGGGATTCTAGGATGCGAGAAACCAGATCAGAGTTATACCAGTATACACCATTGAAAACCGGGTCCGGGGCATTCTTCATAGCATCTTCATCCGATTGTCATAGGTTCGCCACGTTGTGATAGTTGTTACTTATTTTTAAGTAGGGCATAATGTAAATTAGAATGTTTATAGTGTAGCTTTAATAATTTGTTATCAAAATTTGGTTTCTACGAGTATTGGAGGCGTGCGGTTTGGTTTACAATGATCGCTTGATCCGGGCCCTGCGGAAGCAGGAGGTGGATCGCCTTCCGGTTTGGTACATGCGCCAGGCGGGCAGGTATGATCCCGATTACCGGAAAATCAAAGAGAAATACAGCTTATTGGAAATTTGCCGGCAGCCGGAGCTGGCGGCGGAAGTGACCATGATGCCCGTCCGTAAGCTTGGCGTGGACGCGGCTATTTTGTATTCCGACATTATGAATCCGGTTGCTTCGCTGGGCGTCAAATTCGACATCGTCAAAAATATCGGTCCGGTCATCGAACAACCGATCCGTACGCTTGCGGATATTGAGCGGCTTCGGCCTATCGACGTTCACAAGGATTTATCGCATATTTTGGAGACGATCGCGATTTTGGACAAGGAACTGGATGTGCCGCTGATCACATTTGCCGGCGCGCCGTTTACGATTGCCAGCTACTTGATCGAAGGGCGGCCGTCCAAGAGCTACAGCCGCACCAAAGCGATGATGTATGGCGATCCGGAAGCTTGGTTCAAGCTGATGGACAAGCTGGGCGATATGGTAATCACCTACCTGCGGGCCCATGTGGAAAGTGGAGGCAAGGCGTTCCAGCTGTTTGACAGCTGGGTGGGCGCGCTCGCTCCAAAAGATTTTCAGCGGTATGTACTCCCAACGATCACCCGTATTTTTACCGAACTTCAGGATTTGGATGTACCTAAAATTTATTTTCCTGGCGTCAGCTCGGGAGAGCTGCTGCCGACGTTAACGGATATCGCTGCCGATGCCATTGGTCTTGATTGGCGGGTATCGATCTCGGAAGGCCGACGCCGGACGGGCGGAAAGTTTGCAATGCAAGGCAATTTGGACCCGTATGTGCTGACCGCGCCAATGGACGTCATTAAGGCGCAGGCAAAGGAAATTATCGATGACGGCCTGAACGCCCCTGGATTTGTTTTTAACCTGGGCCACGGTCTGTTCCCGGAGGCCTCGCTGGATAAACTGCGCGAGCTGACGGAATTCGTGCACGAATATTCTGCGGAAGCGATCGTGCATCAACCTGTACGGCGTGCGTAAGAATAAGCCGCATTGGATGAAGGACACACAACTTTCAACTTGAGGTGAACTGATATCGTGAAAACAAAAATCGGAGTTTTGGTGATGTCTTACGGCACGCCGCAGAGCTTGGACCAGGTCGAGGCGTATTATACGCATATTCGGCGTGGACATCCCCCAACCGCGGAACAACTTCAGGAACTGGTCAGCCGGTATGAGGCGATTGTAGGCGGAGTGTTCCCGCTGCGTGCCAATACCGATAAGCAGGTCGCTGCTTTGCAGGAAACGTTGAACCGGATGTCTGCGGACATGGACGTCGAATTCATCTGCTATCAAGGATTAAAGCATGCTTATCCGTTTATTGAAGATGGTGTAGAGCAGATGGCGAAGGACGGCATCCGTGAGGCGATTGGCATCGTGCTCGCACCGCATTATTCCGTAATGAGCATCGGCGGGTATATCAAGCGGGCGCAAGCAAAAGCGGAGGAGCTGGGAGTGTCGGCACGCTTCGTGGAGAGCTATCATTTGCATCCGAAGCTGACCGAGGCTTTTGCCCAGCGTGTGTCCGCCAAGCTGGACCAGTTCGAGGAAGCCGGCGCATTGCGGGATGAGGTGAAAGTGCTGTTCAGCGCCCACAGTCTGCCGGAGAAAATCCTGCAAATGGGCGATCCTTACCGGGATCAATTGCTGGAGACCTCCCAAGCCGTCGCCGAGAAAGCCGGCGTGAAGAACTGGCAGTTTACGTGGCAAAGTGCCGGGCGTACCGCCGATCCGTGGCTCGGGCCGGATATTTTGGACACGCTGAAGGAATTAAGCGAGGAGCAGGTAGAGGACGTCCTGGTCGCTCCGGTCGGCTTCGTGTCGGACCATCTGGAAGTGCTGTACGATCTGGACATCGAAGCCAAAACGATCGCCAAAGAGCTGGATATGCGGCTGGAGCGGATCGAATCGCTGAACACCGAACCTTTGTATATGGAAGCGCTCAGCGACGTCATTATCAAATCTTGGGAAAAGAGATGAGAGGGCATGCGTGATTCTTCACGTCAAGTGGTCGTTATCGGCGGGGGGCTGACCGGTCTGTCTGCGGCCTTTTACGTTCGTAAATTCTACAAAGAACGGGGCGTGACCCCGCAAATTACGCTGCTGGAAAAGGGGAACACCCTCGGCGGCAAAATTGAAACGTTGGAGAAGGACGATTTCGTGATCGAGAAAGGTCCGGATTCCTTCCTGGCCCGCAAGACGGCCATGATTGACCTGGCGAAGGAGCTGGGGCTGGAAGGCGAGCTCGTGTCGATGAACCCAGAGGCTAAGAAGACGTACATCGTCAGCGAAGGGAAGCTGCATCCGATGCCTTCGGGGCTGGTGCTTGGCATCCCGACCGAGCTGGGACCGTTCTTGCGCAGCGGTCTTGTCTCTTGGAGCGGTAAAGCCCGGGCGATGTTGGACCTCGTGATGCCGGCACGGCAAAGCGAAGAGGATGAGTCGCTTGGCGCATTTATCGAGCGCCGGCTGGGTGCCGAGGTGCTGCAAAACATCACCGAGCCGCTGCTCGCCGGCATTTATGCGGGCGACACTTACAACCTCAGCCTGCAATCGACCTTCCCGCAGTTTGGCGAGGTGGAACGGGCATACGGCAGCCTGATTAAAGGCATGATGTCCGGCAAGAAGCCCACGGAGACGCACACCGGCACAAAACGCAGCGCCTTCCTCACGTTCCGCAAAGGGCTGAAGACCTTGGTCAACGGCCTGGTCGAGTCGCTGTCGGATGTGGACTGCCGCTTGCGGACCGAGGTGGTGGAAATTCGCCGCACCGGAACTGACGCGTACGAGGTCGTACTCGCCTCAGGCGAATCGCTCCCGGCGGATGACGTGATCGTTACGGTGCCGGCGTTTGCCGCCGCCGAGCTGCTGCGGCCGCATGTGGATGTGGCCGCGCTGGACGCAGTGAACTACGTGTCCGTGGCTAACGTTGTCATGGCTTTTGATCGCAAGGATGTCACCGGCCAGTTCGACGGCTCAGGCTTCCTCGTGCCGCGCAAGGAAGGCATGAACATCACCGCCTGCACGTGGACCGGCATCAAATGGCTGCACACGAGCCCGGAAGACAAAATGCTGCTGCGCTGCTACGTTGGCCGTTCCGGCGACGAGGAGAAAACGTTTTTGCCTGACGAGGAACTGCTGGAGCTGGTGCTCGACGATTTGAAGCGGCTGATGAACATCACGGCCCGGCCGTTGTTCACAGAAATTACCCGCCTGCCAAAATCGATGCCGCAGTATCCGGTGGGCCATCTGCAGCAGGTTGCTGAGCTGCGCAGCCAACTGGAGGAGAAGCTGCCTGGCGTATATGCGACGGGGGCGGCATTTTACGGCGTTGGCCTGCCCGACTGTATCAAGCAAGCGAAAGAGCTGGCGGAGCAGATGGCAGACCAGCTGAAGGTCGCTCAAGCTTAAGCCAAAGGCCGGCTAAACGGCCTGACATAGGACTTCCTGACCCCTTGCCCGCAAAATAGGCGAGGGGTTCTATTTATTTCCGGAGACCTGATATAATAAAATCAAACGGTCGGCTTTTAAGCACGAAGGAATGGAGACAGCGCCTTCCATCGTAACGATAGATCTATGCAAAAAGGAGTCCGTAATGTACCCATCAAGATCGGAAAAATACAAGAAGAAACAGCAGGAAAAAAAGCGGCGTCTAAACCGGATTTGGCTGACGTTAAACTTGACTCTCATCACTTTAATTTTCGTGCTGGGAGCTTACTTTTATTTGGAGGAACGCACCGGGCAGGCTGGATTGGACTCGGGAACGGAGCAGCAGCTGCCAGGCGCATGGAGCGACACCGGATCGGATGTTGGCGATCCGACGACCGGAGAGACGCCGATTGTGCAGCCGGATGATCGCGATGCTGCGTCGACGGAAACGGAAGACGAGAGCGAGCAGAATCCAACGAATACAGGTGAGAACTCATCCGGAGAAAATAACACCGATACAGGTAACGAGGATAAAGATGGAGCAACGAATTTGCCATCCAATGCTGGTGCAGACTTAAGCGAGGCAGGCGGCGATGCGGCTCGGCTGTTGGTTCATTTTGCAGGGGATACGATGTTCTCCGGCAAAGTGGAAGAGCGGTTAGAGAAAGCGGGATACGAGCTCCCGTATGAGTACGTGCGGGGATTGTTCCAGAACGACGATTTAAGCGTACTGAATTTAGAGACGCCTGTGACGACCGGCGGGGAGCCGGCGGAGGATAAAACCTATGTGTTTAAGTCGCCGCCAAAGGCGATTGAACCGATGGTTCAGGCCGGCGTGGACGCGGTGAATTTGGCGAATAACCATGTGTTGGACCAAGGCGTTCCCGGTCTCCTGGATACGATGAAAGCTCTGCGGCAGCAAAACGTGATGTATGTCGGGGCTGGCAAGAACAGCAAGGAAGCGTACGCTCCGGTTTATCTCGAACGTAGAGGAATCAAGATCGCCCTGTTTGGCTTTAGCCGGGTCGTCCCGGAGCCAGGGTGGGTCGCTGGAGCAAACAAACCGGGGGTAGCCTCCGTGTATGCGCCGGAAGCTGCGCTGAACGCCATTAAGGCGGCCCGCAAGAACTCAGATCTTGTGTTCGTGATCGCCCACTGGGGCAAGGAGCGGACGACCAAACTGGAGAAGCACCAGCAAGAGCTGGCGCACGCCTTCATTGATGCCGGGGCGGATCTGGTCATCGGCGGTCATCCGCATGTGATGCAAGGGCTGGAGCAATACAAAGGCAAATGGATTGCATACAGTACGGGTAACTTTATTTTTACGAAATCAAAGGATCCGAAGACGTGGGAAACTGCAGTGTTTGCCGCTTCCTGCACACGCGACGGGGATTGCGATCTCAAGCTGATCCCGTTTCGTACAGAACTGGGCCAGCCCGTGCCGATGAGCGCCGAGGACGGAAACAAACTGTTGAAAGAAATCGAAGGCTTCTCGCCGGGGGTACGGATCTCGGAGGACGGAGATGTGAGCGCCTCGAAGACCGGGCGGATTCAAGAATCCGGTACTTCGCTGTCAGCGGATGACCGGACATAAGTGGAAGGTTCGTTTCCGATAAGAAGGAGGCGAGAGCATGCGTAACCCATGCGTTGCCCATCGCGGTTTCTCTGGAATTGCCCCGGAGAACACGATGGCTGCGGTCCAGCTCGCCATGGAGCAGGAGGATGTCCACTGGATCGAAGTTGATGTACAATGTTCAAAGGACGGCGTGCCTTTGCTGATTCATGATTTTACGCTGAACCGCACGACAAACGGAAAGGGACCGGTCAAGGATAAAACCTGGGCGGAGCTGCAAACGCTGGATGCCGGGAGCTGGAAATCCAAGGCCTACCGTGGGGAACGGCTGCCAAGCCTTGATGAATTTTTGGATGCCGTTGCCGGACGACTGCGGGTTAATCTGGAAATCAAGACCGAAGGGAATATGTACCCGGGGCTGGAGGAAAAGGTGGTCGCTGCGGTCAAACGGCGGCATATGGAGCACGAGGTTGTACTGACTTCGTTTGAACCACGGATACTGGCGAAGATCAAGGAGATCGGCCGGGGGATCCGCACGGGTCTGATCATCGACCGGCAGCCCAAAGATTTGCTGCTGCGGCTGAAGCTGTTGCACTGTTCGTTCTTATCGATTTATTATCGCGCATTAACCGCAGAGATGGCTGCCAAAGCGTTTAAACACGGCATTGAGGTGATGGCTTGGACGATGGATGATGTGAAGTCGCTGCGGAAGGTGGCGGCGATGCATCCTGAAATCCTGC